>NZ_LT629775.1:3026250-3367500 GCF_900105395.1 Streptomyces sp. TLI_053 | reverse complement strand
TCGGGTATGAGGGACTGGTCGTTGTTTGAGAACTGCACAGTGGACGCGAGCATCTGTGGCCAAGTTTTTAAGGGCGCACGGTGGATGCCTTGGCACCAGGAACCGATGAAGGACGTGGGAGGCCACGATAGTCCCCGGGGAGCCGTCAACCAGGCTTTGATCCGGGGGTTTCCGAATGGGGAAACCCGGCAGTCGTCATGGGCTGTCACCCATACCTGAACACATAGGGTATGTGGAGGGAACGCGGGGAAGTGAAACATCTCAGTACCCGCAGGAAGAGAAAACAACCGTGATTCCGGGAGTAGTGGCGAGCGAAACCGGATGAGGCTAAACCGTGATGGTGTGAGACCCGGCAGGGGTTGCCGTCACGGGGTCGTGGGATTTTTCTTGACCGGTCTGCCGGCCGGTCGGCGAGTCAGAAACCGTATGGATAGTCGAAGGACATGCGAAAGGTCCGGCGTAGAGGGTAAGACCCCCGTAGGCGAAATCTGTACGGCTCGTTTGAGAAACTCCCAAGTAGCACGGGGCCCGAGAAATCCCGTGTGAATCTGGCGGGACCACCCGCTAAGCCTAAATATTCCCTGGTGACCGATAGCGGATAGTACCGTGAGGGAATGGTGAAAAGTACCGCGGGAGCGGAGTGAAATAGTACCTGAAACCGTGTGCCTACAAGCCGTGGGAGCGTCGGACATGCAGCTTGCTGTGTGTCTCGTGACTGCGTGCCTTTTGAAGAATGAGCCTGCGAGTTTGCGGTGTGTAGCGAGGTTAACCCGTGTGGGGTAGCCGTAGCGAAAGCGAGTCCGAACAGGGCGATACAGTTGCATGCCCAAGACCCGAAGCGGAGTGATCTAGCCATGGGCAGGTTGAAGCGGAGGTAAGACTTCGTGGAGGACCGAACCCACCAGGGTTGAAAACCTGGGGGATGACCTGTGGTTAGGGGTGAAAGGCCAATCAAACTCCGTGATAGCTGGTTCTCCCCGAAATGCATTTAGGTGCAGCGTCACGTGTTTCTTGCCGGAGGTAGAGCACTGGATAGGCGATGGGCCTCACCGGGTTACTGACCTTAGCCAAACTCCGAATGCCGGTAAGTGAGAGCGTGGCAGTGAGACTGTGGGGGATAAGCTCCATGGTCGAGAGGGAAACAGCCCAGAACACCGACTAAGGTCCCTAAGCGTGTGCTAAGTGGGAAAGGATGTGGAGTCGCAGAGACAACCAGGAGGTTGGCTTAGAAGCAGCCACCCTTGAAAGAGTGCGTAATAGCTCACTGGTCAAGTGATTCCGCGCCGACAATGTAGCGGGGCTCAAGCACATCACCGAAGTCGTGTCATTGCAGCATGAAGGGCCAACGCCTGCTGTGATGGGTAGGGGAGCGTCGTGTGCCGGGTGAAGCGGCGGTGGAAACCAGTCGTGGACGGTATACGAGTGAGAATGCAGGCATGAGTAGCGATACAAGAGTGGGAAACTCTTGCGCCGATTGACCAAGGGTTCCTGGGTCAAGCTGATCTGCCCAGGGTAAGTCGGGACCTAAGGCGAGGCCGACAGGCGTAGTCGATGGACAACGGGTTGATATTCCCGTACCCGCTTTGAAGCGCCAACGCTGAACCAGGTGATGCTAAAGCCGTGAAGCCGGCCCGGAGTCTTCGGACAATGGGACGTGGTGGAGCCGCTGAACCAAGTCTGTACTAGGTGAGCGATGGGGTGACGCAGGAAGGTAGTCCAGCCCGGGCGGTGGTTGTCCCGGGGTAAGGGTGTAGGGCGTTGTGTAGGCAAATCCGCACAACAATAGCCTGAGACCTGATGCCGAGCCGATTGTGGTGAAGTGGATGATCCTATGCTGTCGAGAAAAGCCTCTAGCGAGTTTCATGGCGGCCCGTACCCCAAACCGACTCAGGTGGTCAGGTAGAGAATACCGAGGCGTTCGGGTGAACTATGGTTAAGGAACTCGGCAAAATGCCCCCGTAACTTCGGGAGAAGGGGGGCCATTCCTGGTGACGGCACTTGCTGCCAGAGCTGGGGGTGGCCGCAGAGACCAGCGAGAAGCGACTGTTTACTAAAAACACAGGTCCGTGCGAAGCCGTAAGGCGATGTATACGGACTGACGCCTGCCCGGTGCTGGAACGTTAAGGGGACCGGTTAGCTCTGATTCGTCGGGGCGAAGCTGAGAACTTAAGCGCCAGTAAACGGCGGTGGTAACTATAACCATCCTAAGGTAGCGAAATTCCTTGTCGGGTAAGTTCCGACCTGCACGAATGGCGTAACGACTTCTCGACTGTCTCAACCATAGGCCCGGTGAAATTGCATTACGAGTAAAGATGCTCGTTTCGCGCAGCAGGACGGAAAGACCCCGGGACCTTTACTATAGCTTGATATTGGTGTTCGGTTCGGCTTGTGTAGGATAGGTGGGAGACTTTGAAGCCGTGACGCCAGTCATGGTGGAGTCGTCGTTGAAATACCACTCTGGTCGTGCTGGATGTCTAACCTGGGTCCGTGATCCGGATCAGGGACAGTGTCTGGTGGGTAGTTTAACTGGGGCGGTTGCCTCCTAAAGAGTAACGGAGGCGCCCAAAGGTTCCCTCAGCCTGGTTGGCAATCAGGTGTTGAGTGTAAGTGCACAAGGGAGCTTGACTGTGAGACTGACGGGTCGAGCAGGGACGAAAGTCGGGACTAGTGATCCGGCGGTGGCTTGTGGAAGCGCCGTCGCTCAACGGATAAAAGGTACCCCGGGGATAACAGGCTGATCTTCCCCAAGAGTCCATATCGACGGGATGGTTTGGCACCTCGATGTCGGCTCGTCGCATCCTGGGGCTGGAGTAGGTCCCAAGGGTTGGGCTGTTCGCCCATTAAAGCGGTACGCGAGCTGGGTTTAGAACGTCGTGAGACAGTTCGGTCCCTATCCGCTGTGCGCGTAGGAGTGTTGAGAAGGGCTGTCCCTAGTACGAGAGGACCGGGACGGACGAACCTCTGGTGTGCCAGTTGTCCTGCCAAGGGCATGGCTGGTTGGCTACGTTCGGGAGGGATAACCGCTGAAAGCATCTAAGCGGGAAGCCTGCTTCGAGATGAGCACTCCCACCTCCTTGAGAGGGTAAGGCTCCCAGTAGACGACTGGGTTGATAGGCCGGATATGGAAGCCCTGTGAGGGGTGGAGTTGACCGGTACTAATAGGCCGAGGGCTTGTCCTCAGTTGCTCGCGTCCACTGTGTTGTTCTGAAACAACGACCCCCGTGACATGGCCTGTCGTGGGTGCGGTTGACAGTTTCATAGTGTTTCGGTGGTCATAGCGTGAGGGAAACGCCCGGTTACATTCCGAACCCGGAAGCTAAGCCTTACAGCGCCGATGGTACTGCAGGGGGGACCCTGTGGGAGAGTAGGACGCCGCCGAACAATCATTGTGAAGAACCCCCGTCGGGAAACCGGCGGGGGTTCTTTGCGTTCTGCCCGAATTCCGTCAGAGCGCGAGCTTGAAGCCCAGGTGGGAGGGGACGAAGCCGAGGCGTTCGTAGAAGCGGTGCGCGTCGGTGCGGGTGATGTCGGAGGTCAGCTGCACGAGCTGGGCGTCGAGTTCGCGGGAGCGCTCGATCGCCCACTCGATCAGTTCGGTGCCCAGGCCGCTGCCGCGTTCGTCGCCGTGCACCCGCACACCCTCGATGACGGTCCGGGTGGCGCCCTTCCGGGAGAGGCCGGGGACGACGGTCAGCTGCAGGGTGCCGACGGTCCGGCCGGCGCGTTCGGCGACGACGAGGTGCTGGTGCGGGTCGGCGTCGATGCGCTCGAACGCGGCCAGGTAGGGAGTGAGATCGTCGGGGCTTTCGCGGGTCGCGCCCAGGGGGTCGTCGGCGAGCATCGCGACAATGGCCGGCAGGTCGTCGCCGGTCGCCCGGCGGATCGTCAGATCGTTCATGCCCACACCCTAGGAGGGTGGGTTCCGCCGTCAGCCGGGCGGGGCGCTGGTGACGACGGCGAAGGCCGCGCCGTGCGGGTCGACGAGGCGGGCCAGGCGGCCGACGCCGTGGACGTCCTCGGCGGGGAGCCGGACGGCGGCACCGAGCCCCCGGGCGGTGGCGACGGTGGCGTCCACGTCGGGCACCTCGAAGGAGGGGAGCCAGTGCGAGGAGATGCCGGCGGCGGCGTCCTCGGGCGGGATGGGGCAGATCCCGCCGTGCGCGTCCGCCGTGCCGCCGCCGGACGGGGTGAGCACCGTGTAGAGGTCGAGGCCGAGCGGGACGTCCTGCTCCTGCCAGCCGAACACCGTGCGGTAGAACGTCTTGGCGGCCTCGGCGTCGATGCTGAAGCACTCCGTCCAGCAGAGGCTGCCGGGTTCGGTGACGCTTTCCAGGCCGCGGACGTGGTGCGGTTGCCAGAGCGCGAAGTCGGCGCCGGTCGGGTCGGTGCAGCCGGTCGTGCGGCCGCTGGTGAGGACGTCGAAGGGGCCGAAACGGATCCGGCCGCCGGCCTCCCGGACCAGGCCCGCGGTGCGGTCGGAGTCGAGGGTGCGGAAGTGCACGGTCCAGGCGGCGCGGTCGCCGGTGGAGCCGACCGGGCCGAGCGCGGCGACGGTCCGGCCGTCCTGGCGGAAGAGGCTGTGCCGGGTGGCGCCGGGGCCGGAGGCGGAGGTCCAGCCGAACAGCGTGGTGTAGAAGGCGGCCGAGGCCGGGACGTCCGGGCTGGCGAGGTCGAGCCAGTTGGGGGCACCCGGCCGGAAGGCGGTGGTGAGCACGGTGTTCCGCTCCTTCGACGTCGGACCTGGCCCCTCCCCGCTTGCCCCCCAGCCTGGCACCGCAGTCCGGGATGTCGCACCCGGGCGGTACGGTGCGTAGCGGAAGTCCTTCCGCACGGTGACAGGAGGCCCGGTGGCCAGGCAGACGGCGGCGCGCACCGGTACCGGTACCGGCGGCGACCAGGCGGTGCCGCGCCAGCTCGCCCAGGTCGAGGGTGTGCTGGAGCGGATCACCTACGCGAACGAGGAGACCGGCTACACCGTGGCGCGGGTCGACACCGGGCGGGGCGGCAACGACCTGCTGACGGTGGTCGGCGCGCTGCTCGGGGCCCAGCCGGGGGAGTCGCTGCGGCTGCACGGGCGGTGGGGGTCGCACCCGCAGTACGGGCGGCAGTTCGTGGTGGAGAACTACACGACGGTGCTGCCGGCCACGGTGCAGGGCATCCAGCGCTATCTGGGGTCGGGGCTGATCAAGGGGATCGGGCCCCGCTTCGCCGAGCGGATCGTGGAGCGGTTCGGGGCGGACACCCTGGAGGTGATCGAGAAGGAGCCGGGCCGGCTGATCGAGGTGCCGGGGCTGGGGCCGAAGCGGACGAAGAAGATCGCTGCCGCCTGGGAGGAGCAGAAGGCCATCAAGGAGGTGATGGTCTTTCTGCAGGGGGTGGGGGTCTCGACCTCGTTGGCTGTACGGATCTACAAGCAGTACGAGGACGCCTCGATCGGGGTGGTGAAGAACGAGCCGTACCGGCTGGCCTCGGACGTGTGGGGCATCGGCTTCCTCACCGCGGACCGGATCGCGCAGGCCGTGGGCATCCCGCACGACAGTCCGGAGCGGGTGAAGGCGGGTCTGCAGTACGCGCTGTCGCAGAGCAGCGACCAGGGGCACTGCTACCTGCCGGAGGAGCGGCTGATCGCCGACGGGGTGAAGCTGCTCCAGGTGGACGTGGGGCTGGTGATCGACTGCCTGGCGGAGCTGGTGGCCGCGGAGGGGGTGGTGCGCGAGCAGGTGCCGGGGGCGGCGGGGGAGCCCATCACGGCGGTGTACCTGGTGCCGTTCCACCGGGCGGAGATCTCCCTGGCCAATCAGCTGCTGCGGCTGCTGCGGGCGGACAACGACCGGATGCCGTGGTTCGGGGACGTGGACTGGCCGGCGGCGCTGGGCTGGCTGGCGCGGCAGACCGGTGCGGAACTGGCGCCGGAGCAGGAGCAGTCGGTGCGGCTGGCGCTGACGGAGCGGGTCGCGGTGCTGACCGGCGGTCCCGGTTGCGGCAAGTCGTTCACGGTGAAGTCGATCGTGACCCTGGCACTGGCGAAGCGGGCCAAGGTGGTGCTGGCGGCGCCGACCGGGCGGGCGGCGAAGCGGCTGGCGGAGCTGACCGGGGTGGAGGCCTCGACGGTGCACCGGCTGCTGGAGCTGCGGCCGGGCGGCGACGCCGCGTACGACCGGGACCGGCCGCTGGACGCGGACCTGGTGGTGGTCGACGAGGCGTCGATGCTGGACCTGATCCTGGCGAACAAGCTGGTCAAGGCGGTGGCGCCGGGCGCGCACCTGCTGTTCGTGGGGGATGTGGACCAGTTGCCCTCGGTGGGTGCGGGGGAGGTGCTGCGGGACCTGCTCGCGGAGGGCGGGCCGATTCCCTCGGTGCGGCTGACCAGGATCTTCCGGCAGGCGCAGCAGTCGGGTGTGGTGACCAACGCGCACCGGATCAACGAGGGGCTGCCGCCGCGGACCGAGGGGCTGCCGGACTTCTTCCTGTTCGCGGAGGACGACACCGAGCTGGCGGCGGGTCTGACGGTGGACGTGGTGGCCCGGCGGATCCCGCAGAAGTTCGGCTACGACGCCCGGCGGGACGTCCAGGTGCTGGCGCCGATGCACCGGGGCCCGGCGGGTGCGGGGAACCTCAACACGCTGCTCCAGGCGGCGGTCACGCCGGCCCGGGAGGGGCTGGCGGAGCGGCGGTTCGGCGGTCGGACGTTCCGGGTGGGCGACAAGGTCACGCAGATCCGCAACAACTACGACAAGGGGCGGAACGGCGTCTTCAACGGCACAGTGGGAGTGGTGACGGCCCTCAGCGTGGACGACCAGCGGCTGACGGTGCTGACGGACGAGGACGAGGAGGTGCCGTACGACTTCGACGAGTTGGACGAGCTCGCGCACGCCTACGCGGTGACCATCCACCGGTCGCAGGGGAGCGAGTATCCGGTGGTGGTGATTCCGGTCACCATGTCCGCGTGGACGATGCTGCAGCGAAATCTGCTCTACACCGCGGTGACCAGGGCCCGAAAACTGGTTGTGCTGGTGGGGTCACGGAAAGCGATCGCACAGGCGGTTCGCAGTGTCAGTGCAGGTCGGAGGCATGCCGCGCTCGACCACCGGTTGGCGTCTGGATGATTCTCCAAAGGATGCTTGCCTCTATTGTTCTCTTGACGTGAAGAGATTTACGGCAGAGCCTGGTGGGGTGCCGATCTTGTCCGGTTCGTACCGGCTGCGGCGGCAGGTTTTGTAGGGGCGGGCCCTTTCGGGTCACCCCGGGTGCGCGGCTGTCCGCCGGATGGGGGATGGTAGAGACAGTCAGGGCACCTTGGAAGAGGATTCATTTCGTCGGTGAGGAAGACGTGAGCGACAACTCGGTAGTACTGCGGTACCAGGACGGCGAGTACGAGTACCCCGTCGTCGAGAGCACTGCGGGCAACGCCGGCTTCGACATCTCGAAGCTGCTCCCGCAGACCGGCCTGGTCACCCTGGACAACGGCTTCGGCAACACCGCCGCCTACAAGTCCGCGATCACTTTCGTGGACGGCGACAACGGCATCCTGCGGTACCGCGGTTACCCGATCGAGCAGCTCGCCGCCAAGGGTGACTTCATCGAGACCGCCTACCTGCTGATCAACGGCGAGCTGCCGAACGCGGAGCAGCTGGCGGACTTCAACCGCGAGATCACCCAGCACACCCTGCTGCACGAGGACGTCAAGCGCTTCTTCCAGGGCTTCCCCCGGGACGCCCACCCGATGGCCATGCTGTCCTCGGTGGTCGGCGCGCTGTCGACGTTCTACCCGGAGAGCCACAACCCGTTCGACGCGGCCCAGCGCCACCTGTCGACGGTCCGCCTGCTGGCGAAGCTCCCGACCATCGCGGCGTACGCGTACAAGAAGGCGATGGGCCAGCCCTTCGTCTACCCGCGCAACGACCTGAGCTACGTCGAGAACCTCCTGCGGATGACCTTCGCGGTCCCGGCCGAGGACTACGAGCTCAACCCGGTCATCGTCAACGCGCTGGACAAGCTGCTGATCCTGCACGCGGACCACGAGCAGAACTGCTCGACCTCCACCGTGCGCCTGGTCGGCTCCAGCCACGCGAACCTGTTCGCCTCGATCTCGGCGGGCATCTCGGCGCTGTGGGGCCCGCTGCACGGTGGCGCCAACCAGGCCGTGCTGGAGATGCTGGAGAGCATCCAGAAGGACGGCGGCGACGTCGACGCCTTCATCACCAAGGTCAAGAACCGCGAGTCCGGCGTCAAGCTGATGGGCTTCGGCCACCGCGTGTACAAGGCCTTCGACCCGCGCGCCGCGCAGGTCAAGCTGCTCGCCCACGAGGTGCTCGGCCAGCTCGGCAAGTCGGACGAGCTGCTGGAGATCGCGCTCAAGCTGGAGGAGCACGCGCTCAAGGACGACTTCTTCGTCTCGCGCAAGCTCTACCCGAACGTGGACTTCTACACCGGTCTGATCTACCGCGCCATGGGCTTCCCGACCAGCATGTTCACCGTGCTGTTCGCCCTCGGCCGGCTGCCGGGCTGGATCGCCCACTGGCACGAGATGATCAACGACCCGACCAGCCGGATCGGCCGTCCGCGCCAGATCTACACCGGCACCGAGATCCGCGACTACGTCGCGATCGACGCCCGCTGACGCTGACGCCATGCGCACGCCCTGACACCGTGCCACGAGGGCCCGGCCGCACTCCTGCGGCCGGGCCCTCGGTCTTCGCTCCTCCATGTCCGGCGCACGACTCCGGGGGCGGCTGCGGGCCCGGGACGGCCGCTCAAAGCGTCCCCGGCCCCTGCCACACCCCGGCGTCGTGCGCGAAGGCCGCCAACCTCGGCGACCGACCCGGGGCCCGCCGGAGCCCCGTCGGCGACAGTGGTGGCCGCGCGTCGACGTTATGCCGTTCGCCACGTCTTCGCCCACCGGAAAAAACTGCCGCACTACCAACCTAAGACGTATCAGCGTGCGAGAAGTTACGCCCGGGGGGTGTGAGCTGCCTCTCGCCACGCTCCGTGTGCGTGCGGTGCCGCCCCCATACCACACCTTCCGGCGGCGGCGACGTCACCCTCCCCGCAGTCACGGCAACCGAGCGTGATAGGAATCGTGGCATTCCGGTACGGACCGCCCCGCAGCTGGCAGCGTGGCGGCGGAGCTGGGGAGGGAGTGCGCAGATGACCAGGAACGTGGTTGTCACCGGCGGTGGCACGGGGATCGGGTACGAGGTGGCGCGGCGGTTCGCCGAGGCCGGCGAACAGGTCGTGATCGTCGGCCGGCGGCGTGCGGTGCTGGAGGAAGCCGCCGCCACCCTCGGGCCGAACGTGACCCCGCTGGTCTGCGACCTGGCCGATCCGGACGCCGTGGAGTCCGCGCTCGCCGACCTGCCCGAGCGGATCGACGTGCTGGTGAACAACGCCGGCAGCCGGGAGACCGTGATCGGCGCCGGGCCGCACGCCCTGCTGGCCCGCTGGCGGGGCGACTTCGAGCGCAATGTGCTGACCGTGGTGCTGCTCACCGAGTCGATCCGGGACCGGCTGACCCCGGGCGCCGGCCGGGTGGTCACGATCAGCTCGATCGCGGCACTGCGCGGGGCGGGCTCGTACGGGGCGGCGAAGGCCTCGCTGCACGCCTGGAACAACTTCCTGGCCGCCCAGCTCGGCACCTCGGGCATCACGGCCAACATCGTCGCCCCGGGCACGGTGGCGGGCACCGAGTTCTTCGGGCCGAGGCTGGACGAGGCGGAGGTCTCCCGCCGGGCGGCCCGCACGCTGCTCGGGCGGATCGGGGAGACCGGCGAGGTGGCGGCGGCGGTGCAGTTCCTGGCCTCGCCGGAGGCCGGGTTCATCACCGGGGAGATCCTGCACTGCAACGGCGGCGAGCTGCTCGGCCGCTGAGCGCTGTCGAACGGCCGAGGGGCCCGTACCGCGTCCGCGGCACGGGCCCCTCGGGGCGTCTCCGCGGCCCTAGCCGGCCTGGAAGGTGCGCAGGCGGAGGCTGTTGGTGAGCACGAACACCGAGGAGAAGGCCATCGTGGCGCCGGCGATCATGGGGTTGAGGAGTCCGGCGGCGGCGAGGGGTATGGCGGCGACGTTGTAGCCGAAGGCCCAGAAGAGGTTGCCCTTGATGGTGGCGAGGGTCCTGCGGGAGAGGCGGATGGCGTCGGCGGCGGAGCGCAGGTCGCCGCGGACCAGGGTGAGGTCGCTCGCCTCGATGGCGGCGTCGGTGCCGGTGCCCATGGCGAGGCCGAGGTCGGCCTGGGCGAGGGCGGCGGCGTCGTTGACGCCGTCGCCGACCATGGCGACGATCCGGCCCTCGGCCTGGAGGATCTCCACCGTGGCGACCTTGTCCTCGGGCAGTACCTCGGCGTGGACGTCCTCGGCGGGGATGCCGACCTCGGCGGCGACGGCCTCGGCGACGGCGCGGTTGTCGCCGGTGAGCAGGACCGGGCGCAGGCCGAGGGCGCGCAGTGCGGCGACGGCCTCGGCGCTGGTGGGCTTCACGGCGTCGGCGACCTCCAGCACGGCGCGGGCGGCGCCGTCCCAGCCGACCGCGACGGCGGTCCGTCCGGCGGCCTCGGCGGCCCGCTTGGCCTCGGCGAGCGGGGCGGGCAGCGGCTGGTCGTGCCCGGCGAGCAGGGCCTCGCGTCCGGCGACGACCGTGTGGCCGTCCACGACCCCCTGGACGCCGAGGCCGGGGACGTTCTCGAAGTCCTGGACGGGCGGCAGGGTGGTGAGGCGTTCGGCGGCGGCGCCGGCGATCGCGGTGGCGACGGGGTGTTCGGAGGCGTGTTCCAGGGCGCCGGCCAGGCGCAGGACCTCGTCCTCGGTGGTGTCCCCGGTGGTGCGGACGGCGAGCAGGGTCATCCGGCCGGTGGTGACGGTGCCGGTCTTGTCGAGGACGACGGTGTCGACCCGGCGGGTGTTCTCCAGGACCTCGGGGCCCTTGATGAGGATGCCGAGCTGGGCGCCGCGGCCGGTGCCGACCATCAGGGCGGTCGGGGTGGCCAGGCCCAGGGCACACGGGCAAGCGATGATCAGCACCGCCACCGCGGCGGTGAACGCCTCGGTCGCGCTGTCGGTCGCCAGCAGCCAGCCGATCAGGGTGCCGAGTGCGATCAGGATGACAACGGGGACGAAGACGGCGGAGATCCGGTCGGCGAGCCGCTGGGCGGCGGCCTTGCCGTTCTGGGCGTCCTCGACCAGCCGGGCCATCCGGGCGAGCCGGGTGTCCGCGCCGACCCGGGCGGCCTCCACCACGAGCCGGCCGCCGGCGTTCACGGTGGCGCCGGTGACGGTGTCGCCGACGGCGACCTCGACGGGTACGGACTCGCCGGTCAGCATCGAGGCGTCGACGGCGGAGGCGCCCTCGACCACCACCCCGTCGGTGGCGATCTTCTCCCCCGGGCGGACCACGAACCGGTCGCCGACGGCCAGCAGGTCGACCGGCACCCGGACCTCGCGGCCGCCCCGGAGGACGGCGACGTCCTTGGCGCCGAGGTCGAGCAGGGCGTGCAGCGCGGCCCCGGCACGCCGCTTGGAGCGGGCCTCCAGGTAGCGGCCGAGCAGGATCAGCACGGTGACGGCGGAGGCGGTCTCCAGGTAGAGCATGGAAGAGGCGTCGGTGTCGCCGACCGAGAGCGAGAACTCGTGCCGCATCCCGGGCATGCCGGCGTCGCCCCAGAACAGCGCCCAGAAGGACCAGCCGAAGGCGGCCAGGGTGCCGAGCGAGACCAGGGTGTCCATGGTCGCGGCGCCGTGCTTGAGGTTGGTCCAGGCGGCCCGGTGGAACGGCAGGCCGCCGTACACCACGACCGGCCCGGTGAGGGCGAAGGCCAGCCACTGCCAGTTGGTGAACTGGAGGGCCGGGATCATCGACCAGAGGACCACCGGCAGGCTGAGCAGGGCGCTGACGAGCAGCCGGTCGAGCAGGGGGTCGGCGGCCGGTCCGGTGCCGGCGGCGGCTCCGGCGGGTGCCTCGGCCGGGTCGGCGGGCACGGGCGGCGGAGGGAGTTCGGCGGTGTAGCCGGTGTTCTCGACGGTGGCGATGAGGTCGGCCACGCTGACGTCCGGCCCGAAGTCGACTCTGGCCTTCTCGGTGGCGTAGTTGACGGTGGCCTCGACGCCGTCCATCCGGTTGAGCTTCTTCTCGATCCGGGCGGCGCAGGCGGCACAGGTCATGCCGCCGATCGACAGTTCGACGCGTTCGCGGACGGCGGTCGGTCCCGCCGGGTCGGCTATGGCGCCCGTCGCGTCCGGGGATGCGGAGCCCGGGGTGGAGGTGCTCATGTGCTGATCAGCTCCTAGTGAGGGCGCGGCGGGGGCGTGGTCCACGGCCCCCGCCGCACGGCGGGGGCTCTCAGGCCGAGCGGCCGACCAGCTCGTAGCCGGCCTCGTCGACGGCGGCACGGACCAGCTCGTCGTCCAGCTGGTCGCTGGTGGAGACGGTGACGGTGCCGGCCTTGGCGTCGGCGGAGACCTCCGTCACCCCGGCGAGGCCGGAGAGCTCCTTGCTCACCGAGTTCTCGCAGTGTCCGCAGCTCATGCCGGTCACGGTGTAGGTGATGGTGCTGGACATCGGGGCCTCCGGAAGGTCGGTACGGCCGCGAGCGTACGCCCGGGCCCTGCTCTTGGGAACACCATACCCTTGGGGGGTATTCCGTACGAGTGCGGATCGTGTGGTGTGGATCGCATTCCGCTTGTCGCGCCGAGCGCGACCGGAACGCATTCCGAGAGCAGAGCGTAGGCGTCCGGACACGCTGCGCTCGAATCCGCGCCGTGGCTCGGGTGGATTCGAGTGCGACCGGTCCGGTCGTGTGCGCCCGTGGAGCCCCGTTCCGGACGGGTCCCCTCCCAGTAGTCGGACGGCGGGCCGTTCTGGTTCGATCCGGAACGGGGCGGATCGGAGCAGGAGGGGGCGGGCGGTCAGAGCGGGGCGGACGGGAGCTGGGTCGGGATCGGCGAGCGCCGGTCGCCGCGGACCAGCAGTCGCAGCCAGTACAGTCCGCCGAGCGCGACCAGGACCAGTCCGGCGGTGTCGTACAGGGTGTAGAGGTGGACCTGTTCGGTGGTCGGGCTCGGCAGGCGGCCGAGGTCGAACAGGGCGCGCTGCCAGTCGGCGGAGGTGCTCCGGGCCACCAGCCAGACCGCGATCCCGCTCGTCGAGTCCCAGAGCGCGTGCAGCAGCGAGACGCCCAGGTAGGTCAGCAGGACCGGCGGAGCGAGGCGGAACCGGCCGCCGCGCCGCTCGCGGAACAGCACGCCGCCGAGCAGTGCCGTCCACAGGATGTGGCCGACGGGCGCCAGGACGCCGCGCAGGATCTCGGTCTCCACCAGGTTGCGCAGCGAGAGCCCGTCGGTGGTGAGCACGGCGTTGAAGGCGTATCCGGCGCTCTCGAAGGCCGCGAAGCCGGCGCCCACGGTGGCGCCCAGGACCAGCCCGTACCGCAGGCCGCTCACCCGAAGTCGCCGGCTGACCAGGACCAGGGCGGCCAGCTTGGCCGCCTCCTCGATCAGGCCGACGCCGAGGTGGGTCCAGGCCGAGGGGGAGGGCAGGCAGGTCTCCAGGACGGAGGCGCCGAGGACGCCGACGAGGCCGCCGATGCCGAAGCAGCCGAGGATCCGGTCGGCGCCGAGGCCGGCGGCGTGGCGTTCGTACGCCCGGGTCGCCACGGTGACCGGGACGAGGAAGCTGCCGAGCAGGACGATCGTCGGGACCAGATTGCTGTTGCCGGTGAGGAAGGTGACGGCGACGGTCGCGATCCACAGCAGCAGTCCGCCGAGAAGGATCCGGGGCCACTGGGCGGGGCGGGCCGAGGGGCGGACGGACGGGGCGGAGAGGTGGGGGGTGTTGCGGTATCCGGACACCGGTGAGGGCTCCCTTGTGTGATCCGCTTTCGTCGCACTGTATGACGAATTGGGTGCTTTGGTACCTTCTGGCACAGTCCGTGGAGTGACGGGTGCCTGCGTCCGGGGGTGCTCCGCGGTCGGCGGTGCGGGGGTGGGCGGGGTGATCGTCCGTTATGTTCGATATGTGTTCCCGATCCGTCGAGCCCAGTCGCCGTCCGATCCGACCGGCGCCGGGCAGCCGCCGGCCCGGCGGCGCGGCGCGCTGCTCGCCGTCGACCTGCTCGACATCCCGTTCTGGCGCCGGGCCTCACCCGCGCTGCTCGCGATCGTGCTGGTCGGGATCGCCGACCTCTACTCCGGCCGGGACCGCTACCTCGCGCCCCTGATGACCGTCGTCCCGAGCATCGCCGCGCTCACCCTGCGGCCGCTCGAACTGCTCGGTGTCTGCTCGCTCGGCCTGCTCGCCGTCTTCGGCCTCAGCCACTACGACCAGGTCGACACCATCAACGACGCCCGCTTCCTCTGGGGCGCGATGATCAGCTACCTGCTGCTCACGATCTTCTCCGCCTGGGTCGCCAAGATCAGGATGCGCCGGGCCGCCGCCTTCGCCGCGGTCAGTTCCGTCGCGGAGGCCGCGCAGCGGGCCCTGCTGCGGCTGCCCGGCCCGGTCGTCGGGCCGCTGCGCCTCGCCGTCCGGTACGTCTCCGCCGCCGACGCCTCCAAGATCGGCGGGGACCTCTACTCCGTCCTGGAGACCCCGCACGGCACCCGGGTCGCGGTCGGTGACGTGCGGGGCAAGGGACTCGGGGCGGTGCAGACCGCCGCCGTGGTGCTCGGCGCCTTCCGCGAGGCCGCCTACGACGAGTCCGGGCTGCCCGGGGTGGCCGCCAGGATCGAGGCCAGCGTGGAGCGGCACGTACCGGACGGCGAGTTCACCACCGCGCTGTTCGCCGAGTTCCGCCGTCCCGGCGTGGTCGAGCTGCTCCAGTGCGGGCACGTCCCGCCGATCCGGGTGGACCGGGACGGCCGGGCACACGTGCTGGACGCCCCCGACCCCTGGGTGCCGCTCGGCCTCGGCCGGCTGGCGTTCGGCGGGCCGAGCACCTGGGACCAGTCGTTCGGGATCGAGGACGTGCTGGTGCTGTGCACCGACGGGGTGATCGAGGCCAGGCACCGGAAGAACGGCGGGTTCTACCCGCTGGAGGAGCGGGTCGGGCCGCTGGTGCGCGGCGCGGCCCGCTCCGCCGCCGAACTCGAGGCGGCCGTCGGCCGGGTCTACGCCGACCTGCTCGCGCACACCGGGGGCGAGCTGCGGGACGACGCGCTGCTGCTGCTCGTCACCCGCACCGACCCGGTCTGGACCGCGGGTCCCTGAGCCGGACCGCAGGGATTGTCGAGGAAGCGTGCACGCCGCGCACACCCGACCGCGCCGATCGGGCCTGGGTTCGATGCCGCCGGAGTCCGTGCGGGATTCCGGCGCCCGTCCTGGGGCGGCAAGTGCATCGCCAACAAGGGCGGCTCGATGGGTGACGGTGCCTACCTGACCCTGTGGACCTGCTCCAACAGCAGGATCCCCGAGCAGGAATGGTCGGTCTGACCGGCGGCCGTCCCGTCCGTACGGCCGCGTGCGGGCGGGGCGGAGCCGGTGGCGCCCCGCCCCCCGACGGCGGCCTCAGCCCGCGGTGATGTCGGCGAGGGCCCGGAAGATCAGGGCGGTGGAGGCGGCACCGGGGTCGCGGTGGCCGATGCTGCGGGGGCCGAGGTAGGAGGCGCGGCCCTTGCGGGCCTGGAGCGGTTCGGTGTCCCGGGCGCCCCGCTCGGCGCCCGCGGCCGCCGCCGCGGCGGCCTCCGGCAGTCCGGCCCCGGCGGCCACCGCCTCCCGGTAGGCCTCCAGGGCGGGCGTCCAGGCGTCCACGACGGTCTTGTCCCCCGGCGCGGCCCGGCCGAGGTCCCGGACCGCCCGCAGCCCGGCGGCCAGTGCCTCGCCCAGCCCGGCCGCGTCGGCGGGCGGCTGTCCGGGCGGCGGCAGGGCGGCGCCGATCGCGCGGAAGGCCTTGCCGTAGAGCGGGCCGGAGGCGCCGCCGACCTTGGAGATCAGGGTGCTGCCCGTCCTGGTCAGCACCGCGCCGGGGCCGGCGTCCGGTGCGGGCGCGTCCGGGCCGTCCGGGCTGCCCGAGTTGTCCGGGTTGTCCAGGACGGCCAGCACGGCGGCGAAGCCGCGGCGCAGATTGCTGCCGTGGTCGCCGTCGCCGATCGCGGTGTCCAGCTCGGTGAGCCGCTGGTGATCGCGCTCGACCGCCGCGGCGATCGCGCGGACCCAGTCCTCGGCGAGACGGGTGTCGACGTCCATGCGGACGGCTCCTTCGGGTCGTTGGGGCGGGTCCCGCGGTCGGGCCCGTGGCGGAGACTCAGGCGCGCTTGAGGGCCGGGGTGTCCACCGGGGCGTCCCACAGCTCCAGCAACTGCGCGTCGGCCTTGGTGAGGGTGAGCGAGAAGCCCGCCATGTCGAGGCTGGTCACATAGTTGCCGACCAGGCTGCGGGCCACCGTGATGCCGTGCTCGCCGAGCCTCGCGGCGACCTCGCCGAACACGATGTACAGCTCCAGCAGCGGTGTCCCGCCCAGCCCGTTGACCAGGGCGATCACCTCGTCCCCGGCGGTCAGGTGGTGATCGGTGAGGATCGTCGACACCACCTCGGCGACCAGTTCGCGGGCCGGGCGGAGCTTCTCCCGACGGCGGCCCGGCTCGCCGTGGATGCCGACGCCGACCTCGATCTCGTCCTCGGCCAGCTCGAAGCCGGGCCGGCCCGCCGCCGGGACGGTCGCCCCGGTCAGCGCGATCGCGAACGAGCGGGAGGCCGCGTTCACCCGCTCGCCGAGGGCGGCCACCGCGTCCAGCGCCGCGCCGCGTTCGGCCAGCGCGCCCGCGATCTTCTCCACCGCCACCGTCGCCCCGGTGCCGCGCCGGCCGGCGGTCCAGGTGGAGTCCTCCACCGCCACGTCGTCGTCGACCAGCACGGTGCGGACCTCGATGCCCCGCTCGGCGGCCAGCTCCGCGGCGAGCTCGAAGTTCATCACGTCGCCGGTGTAGTTCTTGACCACGAACACCACGCCGGCGCCGGAGTCCACGGCCTCGGCCGCGGCCAGCACCTGGTCCGGGACCGGCGAGGTGAAGACCTCGCCGGGGCAGGCCGCGTCCAGCATGCCGGGGCCGACGAAGCCGCCGTGCAGCGGCTCGTGCCCGGACCCGCCGCCGGACACCAGGGCCACCTTGGGGGCCGGCGGCCGCACCGCCCGGGTGATCACCCGGGCGGCGAGGTCCACCGCCAGCTCCGGATGGGCGGCGGCCACTCCGGCCAGCGCGTCCTCCAGCACGGTGTCCGCGCTGTTGATGAGCTTCTTCACGGTGTACGCGCTCCCCTCGGCCGACGGTGCTGACCCGACGCTACGCCGGAGCGGCGGCCGGTGTCCCGGATCCGGCCCGCCGCCCGCACCCTCACTCGTCCGGAGCAACACGCGAACGGTCCGGCGCGGCTTCGCCGGCACGGCCTAGGGTCGGGGCATGAGTGGACACGTGGGCATCGTCCTGGTCTCGCACAGCGCCGCGCTGGCCGGGGGGTTGAGGGAACTGCTGGGGGAGCTCGCCGCACCGGAGGTCCGGGTGGTGGTGGCCGGCGGTACCGAGGACGGCGGGCTCGGCAGCAGCTACGAGCTGATCGCCCGGGCCGTGGCGGCGGCCGACTCGGGGGCGGGGGCCGTGGTGCTGCCGGACCTCGGGAGCTCGGTGCTGACCGCGGTGACCGTGCTGGAGGACCAGCCCCGCCCCGGGGTCGTACTGGTCGACGCGCCGTTCGTGGAGGGCGCGGTCGCCGCCGCGGTGACCGCGTCGACCGGGGCCGCGCTGGCCGAGGTGGTCGCCGCCGCCGAGGAGGCGCGCGGCTACCGCAAGCTGTGAGCACCGGAAGCGGCAACAGCGGTCACAGCGGTGGTGGCAACAGCGGTGGCAGCGGCTGCGGCAGCGGCAACCGCGGCGGGAGACGCGGCTACTTGGCGTCGGCGTAGCACTCCACCACGGCCGTGCTCAGCGGGAAGCGCACCGGGGTCTCGCCGAAGACCAGCCGGCGGGCCTCGTCCGCCGCCGCGTCGACCGCCGCCGCCACCTCGTCCGCCAGATTGGCCGGGGTGTGCACCATCACCTCGTCGTGCTGGAAGAACACCAGGTGCGGACGGTCCTCCGCCGAGGCCACCGGGAACTCGGCCAGCCGGCGGCGCAGCGCGGCCAGCAGTGCCAGCGCCCAGTCGGCGGCACTGGCCTGGATGACGAAGTTGCGGGTGAACCGGCCCCGGGAGCGGGCCCGGCGCCCGCCCTCCTCGCCGCCGGCCTCGCCCGCCTCGGTCAGGTCGAGGAAGTCGGCCGAGGCGGGCGGGCACGGACGGCCCAGCCGGGAGGCCACCACGCCGCCGTCCTCGCCGGTGCGGGCGGCCGCCTCGACGTAGCCCATCGCGGCCGGGTAGCGGCTGCGCAAGGTCGCCAGCAGCGGGCCGATGTCGCCACTGGTCTGCCCGTACATGGCGCCGAGCAGGCCGAGCTTGGCCTTGTCGCGGTCGCCCTGGAAGGCGGAGGCGGCGAGCGCCTCGTACAGGTCGCCGCCGGCCGCGGTGCGGGCCAGTCCGGTGTCCTGGGAGAGCGCGGCGAGGACCCGGGGCTCCAGCTGGGCGGCGTCGGCGACGACCAGCAGCCGGCCCGGGTCGGCGACCACGGCCCGGCGCAGGATGCGCGGGATCTGGAGCGCCCCGCCGCCGCGGCTGGCCCAGCGGCCGGAGACCACGCCGCCGACCACGTACTCGGGGCGGAACCGGCCGTCGCGCACCCAGGCGTCCTGCCAGGCCCAGCCGTGCGCGACGTGGAGCCGGGACAGCTCCTTGTAGCGGATCAGCAGCCGGGCCGCCGGGTGGTCGATCCGCTTCAGCTCCCACGAGCGGGTGGAGCCGAGCTGGATCCCGGCCTCGGCGAAGGCGCGCAGCACCTGGGCGTGCGAGTCGGGGTTGAACACCCGGCCGCCGAGCGCCTCCCGGAGCTCGGCCGCGAGCTCGGCGAGCAGGCGCGGCTGCGCGCCGGGGACGGTCGGGCGGGGGCCGAGCAGTTCGGTCAGCAGCCGGTCGTGCACCTCCGTCCGCCAGGGCAGGCCGTCGTGGCCCATCTCGGCGGCGGCCAGCGCGCCCGCGGACTCGGCGGCCAGCAGCAGCCGGTACCGGCCCCTGGCCTCCGGCGGCTCGATCGCCGCCAGCCGGCGCTGCTGCTCGGCGTGGACGGCGACCACGGCGGCCAGCGGGTCGGTACCGGGCGGCAGCTGGAGCCGGTCGGGGGCGAACAGCGTGTCCTGGCCGTCGTCGGCCTCCGCGGAGCCCGGCTCGGGCAGGTCGTCGGGGACCGGCAGGCCGCGCAGCCGGGCCCAGGCGGCGCCCAGCGACCGCGGGGCGCCGAACCGGCCCTCGTGGGCGAGCAGCAGCGCCTCGACCAGCCTCAGGTCGTGGCAGCGGGCGAGCCGGCCGGGCAGCCGGGGGAGCAGCGGGTCGTAGCCGGAGTCGGCGGCGGCCCACACCCAGCGCGGGTGCTCGGCGGCCTCCCGCCCGGCGACGGCGGCGGCGAGGTCGGGCACCGGGACGGGCGGACCGAGCGGGGTGCCCGCGTCGTCGAGCGGCTGGAGCCGCCCGCCGCGGCCGTGCGGGTCGGGGGCGAGGGCGATCCTGGGTGCCACGGGGCTCCTCCTCTCGTGCGGACGGTGACCGTCCGGGGGCGTACGGCCGGTCGGTGCCGACGGTAGCGGGAGGGTACGACAACCGGAGCCGCGCCGTTCGGCGGCCGGGCCGGGGCGCGTGCGTCCCGTGCGCGCCGGTGGCCGGGCGGAGGCGTAGGCAGCGCCGATGACACCGCGTAAGGTCGGCGGAATGACCGAGAACCCGTTCTTCACGGCCAGCACCCTGGCCTACGAACTGCCGCCGTTCGCCGAGATCCGGCCGGGGCACTACCTGCCCGCCTTCGAGCGCGGGATGGCCGAGCAGCTGGCCGAGATCGCCGCGATCACCGCCGATCCGGCGCCGGCGACCGTCGAGAACACCCTGGTCGCGCTGGAGCGCTCGGGGGCACTGCTGCGCCGGGTCCGCGGGGTCTTCGACAACCACTCCTCCGCCGACACCACCCCCGAGGTCGACCGGATCGACGCGGAGATCAGCCCCCGGCTGGCCGCGCACCGGGACGCGATCCACCTGGACGCCGCGCTCTTCGCCCGGGTCGAGGAGCTGTACGACCGCCGCGCCGGACTCGGCCTGGACCCGGAGTCGCTGCGACTGCTGGAGCGCCGGTACACCGCGTTCGTCCGGGCCGGGGCCAGGCTGGGTGCCGAGCAGCAGTCCCGGCTGCGCGCGATCAACGCCGAACTGGCGGCCGCAGCATCGGAGTTCCGCCAGAACGTGTCGGCCGACTCGCAGGCCCGCGCGCTGGTGCTGGACTCCGCCGAGCAGCTGGCCGGCCTCTCCCCGGACGCGATCGCGGCGGCCGCCGAGAACGGCCGCGCGCTCGGGCACGACGGCAGCTACGTGCTCAGCCTGAAGAACTTCTCCAACCAGACCGAGCTCGCCTCGCTCACCGACCGCTCGGTGCGCGAGCGGCTGCTCACCGCCTCGCTCGGCCGGGCCGCCGCCACCAACGGGCCGCTGGCGATCCGGATGTCGGCGCTGCGCGCCGAGCGGGCCCGCCTGCTCGGGTACGACACCCACGCCGCCTACGTGGTGGCCGACGAGACGGCCGGCACCGTGGAGGCGGTGGACGCGCTGCTCGCCCGGCTGGTGCCGCCGGCCGTGGCCAACGCCCGCCGGGAGGCCGCCGAGCTGGCCGGGCTCGCCGCCGCCGACGGTGTCGAGGAGATCGCCGCGCACGACTGGGCGTACTACTCGGAGCAGGTCCGGCAGTCCTCGTACCAGGTGGACGCGGCGGCGCTGCGCCCGTACTTCGAGCTGGAGCGGGTGCTGCGGGACGGCGTCTTCTTCGCCGCGAACCTCGCCTACGGGGTGAGCTTCACCGAGCGCCCCGACCTGGTCGGCTACCACCCCGACGTGCGGGTCTTCGAGGTGTTCGACGCGGACGGCACGGCGCTCGGCCTGTTCCTGGGCGACTTCCACGCCCGGGCGTCCAAGCGCGGCGGCGCCTGGATGGACGAACTGGTCAGCCAGTCCGGGCTGCTGGGCCGGCGGCCGGTGGTCTACAACAACCTCAACATCGCCAAGCCGGCGCCCGGCGAGCCGGTGCTGCTGTCCTGGGACGAGGTGCGGACCCTGTTCCACGAGTTCGGCCACGCGCTGCACGGGCTGTTCTCGGACGTGCGCTTCCCGTACTTCGCGGGCACCGCCGTGCCGCGGGACTTCGTGGAGTTCCCGTCCCAGGTCAACGAGATGTGGATGGTGTGGCCGGAGGTCCTGGCCAACTACGCCCGGCACCACGCCACGGGCGAGCCGCTGCCGGCCGAGCTGGTCGGGCGGATCGAGGCGGCGGAGTCCTTCGGGCAGGGCTTCCGGACCGTCGAGTACCTGGCGGCGGCGCTGCTGGACTGGGCCTGGCACACCCTGCCGGAGGGCCAGCAGGTCGCGGACGCCGAGGAGTTCGAGGCGGCGGCGCTGGCGAAGGCCGGGCTGGCGCTGGCGGCGGTCCCGCCGCGGTACCGGACCACCTACTTCGGGCACATCTTCGCCGGCGGGTACAGCGCGGGCTACTACGCCTACATCTGGTCGGAGGTCCTGGACGCCGACACGGTGGAGTGGTTCAAGGACGGCGGGCGGAGCGTGCGCGAGAGCGGTGAGCTGTTCCGGCGCGAGCTGCTGGCGCGCGGCGACAGCCGGGACGCGCTGGACTCCTTCCGCGCGGTGGTCGGGCGCGACCCGGAGACCGCCCCGCTGCTGGCCCGGCGCGGGCTGCTGTAGCGGGAAGCACGGCCGGGCGGTGCGGAGCGTCCCGCGCCGCCCGGCCGTCGCTCATCGGGGTTCGAGGACGACGGTGACCGGGGTGCCGGGGCGGGCGTGCGGGAGCCGGATCCGGGCGTGGCCGGCCCGGTCGCCGCTCGGCTGGTCGAGCTCGACCAGGACGCCGGACGGGCGTGCCGTGACGCGTACGCCGGTGGGGAACGCGGCGGCCGGCAGCGCGAGTTCGGTGCTCCGGCCGGTGCCGTCGGCGGTCCAGCGGACGGTGTGCCGCGTGCCGTCGGAGGTGGTGCGGGCGCCCGTGCCGGCGGTCGCGACCGGGTACGGGCCGAAGGCCGGTTCCTCGCCCGGGGCGGGCCGGCCGGCCGGGTCGAGCGCGCAGTAGCCGCCGTGGCCCCGGCACCAGTACCACATCGTCCAGCCGCCCGCGAAGCCGTCCATCGCTTCGACCTGGCGGCGGACCAGCAGGGTGTTGCCGGGCGTACGGGAGTCCGGCGGGCCCCACTCGCCGACCAGGACCGGAAGCCGGCGGGCGGTCGGGTAGGCGGTGATCGCGGCGCTGTAGCGCTCGACGAAGCCGCCGGCCGGGTCCCAGTCGGCGCCGGACTCGACGGCGGTGTCGTAGAAGTGCGGCGCGTAGCCGAGCCGGGCCGCGCCGGGGCGGGGGTCGGTGAAGCCGGGCAGCCGGGTGGGGACGCCCTGGCCGACCAGGACGGTCGGTTCGACGAACAGCCAGGCGCGGGTGTCGGCCCGGCGCACGGCGGCGATCAGCCGCCGGTACATGCCGGCCAGCCGGCCCTGTTCCAGCTCGGCGGCGGCGCGGGCGAGCACCTCCGGGTCGGCCGGGTCGCCGTCCACCGGGCCGAACGGCTCGTTGAACAGGTCGTAGCCCAGCAGTGAGCGGTGGCCGCGCAGTTCGCGGGCCAGCCGGGTGTAGAAGTCGGCCTGCCAGGCGCGCAGGTCGGGGTCGTCGTAGAGGTGCCGGAAGGCGGCCTGGACGCCGGGCTGGAAGTAGCCGGCGAACCAGTCGTCGGGGTCGGGCTCGAACGGCAGGCCGTCGTCGCGGGTGGCCCAGGGCGGGATGCCGCGGTCCCCGCCGCCGAAGTACGGGCCGTAGACGTCCTGGTGGAGGTCGACCAGGACGAGCAGGCCGGAGCGGTCGGCCGCGTCCAGGAGCCGGTGCAGCCGCCGCAGTTCGGCCGGGTCGAGGCGGCCCCTGGTCGGCTCCAGCCTGGTCCAGGAGACCGGCAGGCGGACCAGGGTGAAGCCCTGGGCGGCGATCGATCCGAGGTCCCGCTCGGTGGCCTCGGCGTACTTGTCGAGGTTGAAGCCGCGCAGCTGGAGCCGGCGGCCGGCGGCGTCGGTGAGGTCGGTGCGGCCGTCCGGGGCGGTGGCGGTGCCGGTGGGGAACGCCGGTGCGCGGGACGGGGAGTGGGCCCGGGCCGGAGCGGCGGGCAGGGCGAGGGCGGCGGTGATCAGGAGGGCAACGGCGGTGCGGGGCGGGCGCATCGGGACCTCCGGGGCGGGCGGGGGTGGGGCCCGATGATGCCCGCCGGGTCCGCGCCGCGCAAGGGAGCGGTGCGGGACCGCAGCGGAACACGCCTGTGGGGAAGCGCTGTTGGCGGTCGGTCTCGGCCGGTTAGCCGGTCGGCCGGTCAGCCGGTGGGGCGGTCCGGGGGCTCCGCCGCCGGGGCCGGGGCCGGCGCGGCTCCGCCGGGCAGGGCGGCGGTCGGCAGGTCGGCGGCGGCGGCGAGCCGCCCCCAGAGCAGGTCGGCGAGCGCCTGCACCATCCGGGTGCGCGAGCAGGGGCGGGACTCCAGCCACCAGTCGCCGGCCGCCAGCACCATGCCGGTGATCCCCCGCCCCCAGGCCTCGGCGAGCAGTTCGCGGTCGGCGCCGAGGTCGACCTGCCCGGCGACGGCCCGGGTGATCTCCTCGGCGATCTGCCGCAGGGCCGGCGCGAGCGCGTTGCCCGCGCCGCTGGGGTCACCGGGTTCGGGGTGGGTGAGCAGCCGGTAGACCTGGGGGCGGGACTCGATCCCGGCGAGATAGGTGTCCAGGACGTGCTCGACCCGGTCGCGGCGCTCCAGCGGTTCGGCCAGCGCGGCCCGGACGGCGGCCAGCAGTCCACCGGTGTGGCGCTCGGTCAGGGCCCGGATCAGGCCGTTCCGGTCACCGAAGTGCCGGTAGAGGATCGGCTTGGTGATGCCGGCCTCGGCGGCGATGGCGTTCATGCTCGCGGCCGGCCCCTCGCGCTGGATGACCCGGTCGGCGGCGTTGAGCAACTGCTCGCGGCGGGGCTCTGGGTCCATGCGCTGTTCCTTCGCTTCCGTGCCGGGGTTCCGGCACCGGCGTTGACACCGGTTACCAAGCAGTAGCAGACTCCGACGATGTTACCGGTGGTAACACCCCGGTCGGTCGCACTTTCGGTCGAATCCTCGGACGCGCCCCTCTGGGGTCGCACCCATCTTCGGAGGCCCCCACCATGAGCACCTTCTCGCTGGACCCGGGTCCGGACCAGATCGCCGTCCGCGACTGGCTGCACGGCTTCGCCGCGGACGTGGTGCGGCCCGCCGCCGCGGAGTGGGACGAGCGCGAGGAGACCCCCTGGCCGATCATCCAGGAGGCCGCCAAGCTCGGCATCTACTCGCTGGACTTCTACGCCCAGCAGTACTTCGACCCCTCCGGCGTCGGCATCCCGATCGCCATGGAGGAGCTGTTCTGGGGCGACGCGGGCATCGGCCTGTCCATCGTCGGCACCACCCTCGCCGCCGTCGCCGTCCTCGCCAACGGGACGGACGAGCAGATCGGCACCTGGGCGCCGCAGATGTTCGGCACCCCGGACGACGTCAAGGTCGCGGCGTTCTGCTCCTCCGAGCCCGACGCCGGCTCCGACGTGTCCGCGCTGCGCACCCGGGCGGTGTACGAGGAGGCCACCGACGAGTGGGTGCTGAACGGCACCAAGACCTGGGCCACCAACGGCGGGATCGCCGCCGTCCACGTGGTGGTGGCCGCCGTCGACCCGGCGCTCGGCGCGCGCGGGCAGGCGTCCTTCGTGGTGCCGCCGGGAACGCCGGGGCTGAGCCAGGGCCAGAAGTTCAAGAAGCACGGCATCCGGGCCTCGCACACCGCCGAGGTGGTGCTGGACTCCGTCCGGCTGCCCGGGCACTGCCTGCTCGGTGGCAAGGAGAAGCTGGACGAGCGCCTCGCCCGGGCCCGCGAGGGCGTCCGCAAGTCCGGGCGGAACGCCGCGATGGCCACCTTCGAGGCCTCCCGGCCGGCCGTCGGCGCGCAGGCGATCGGGATCGCCCGGGCCGCCTACGAGGTCGCGCTCGACTACGCGAAGACCCGGGTGCAGTTCGGCCGTCCGATCATCGACAACCAGGGCGTCGCGTTCCAGCTGGCCGACATGAAGACCCGGATCGACGCGGCCAGGCTGCTGGTCTGGCGGGCCTCCTGGATGGCCGCCACCAACCAGCCGTTCACCTCGGCCGAGGGTTCGATGTCCAAGCTCTACGCGGGCGAGACCGCCAAGTGGGTCACCGCGCAGGCGATGCAGATCCTCGGCGGCAACGGTTTCACCCGGGAGTACCCGGTCGAGCGGATGCACCGGGACAGCGCTATCTACTCGATCTTCGAGGGGACCAGCGAGATCCAGCGGCTGGTGATCGCCCGGGCCGTCTCGGGGCTGCCGATCCGCTGACGGCCGGCGGCCGGGCCGGGGCCGGCGGGGGCCGACGGGGCCGACGGGCGGGCCCGGGCGGACCCGGGCGGGCCGGAGGGTCAGCGGGCGGCCCAGAAGGTGAGCCCGGCCGACAGGGCGCCCACCACCGTGCCGGCGACCGTCTGCGCGGTGGTGTGGTCCCGCAGCACCACCCGGGACCAGCCGATCGCCGCGACCGTCGGGTACAGCAGCAGCCACCAGGGCGAGAGCGCGACGGCCAGGCAGACCGTCGCGCCGCTCGCCACGGCGGTGTGCACGGAGATCTTCCACCAGACGGTGATCACCAGGATCGGTACCAGCGAGGCGAGCATCGCCACCACCGTCGCGGTCAGGTCGCGCGGGGCGTCCGCGGCGAGCATCACCACCAGTCCGGCCGCGACCGAGATCATGATCAGCGGGAAGAGCGTCAGCCGCCGCTGCCGGTGGCCGACGTGGCGGTCGCCGACGGTTCCCCTGCGCATGCCGTAGTGGATGAACAGGGTCGGGAGCACGGCGGTGAACACGGCCGCGAACGCCGCCCAGGCGAGGCCGGTCCAGCCGTAGCGGAGGCCGCCGAGCAGGAGCAGCATCGCGATGATGACGTTCTTCGGCTCCAGGCCGTCGGTGATCCGGCGGGCCCGGGTCGTCGTGGGCGTGTCGGTGGTGGTCGCGGCGGTCATCGCGGTGGCGCTCCGGGCTGGTTCGGCTGCGGATCGGTCGCATGATCGTATCCGTCGGTCCGGTGCCGCTCCGGTCCGGTGCCGCTCCGGTCCGGTG
This sequence comes from Streptomyces sp. TLI_053, assembly GCF_900105395.1. Classification (NCBI taxonomy): domain Bacteria; kingdom Bacillati; phylum Actinomycetota; class Actinomycetes; order Kitasatosporales; family Streptomycetaceae; genus Streptomyces; species Streptomyces sp. TLI_053. The sequence continues at coordinate 3,341,232 of NZ_LT629775.1, read as the reverse complement.
CCGCTCCGGCCCGGTGCCGCCCCGGTCCGGTGCCGGCCCGCCCCGGCCCCGGGACCCGTCCGGTCAGAACCGGGGCGGGCGGCGTTCGAGGAAGGCGGCGAGCCCCTCGCGGACGTCCGGGGCCTCGCGGGAGCGGCGCTCCCAGGGAGCGAGGGCCTCGGCCGCCCGTTCCGGCGGCACCGCCAGCGCCGCCTTGACCGCGCCGATGGTCTGCGGCGAGCGGGTGGTCAGCAGCCGGGCGAACTCCAGTGCCGCGGCGTCAAGTTCGGCGGCCGGCAGGACGCGCTCGGCCAGTCCGAGGGCGGCCGCCTCCGGCGCGGACAGCAACTCGCCCGAGAACAGCAGGTACTTGGCGCGGGCCGGACCCACCAGCCGGGCCAGCCGCAGGGTGGGCACCGCCGGGTACACCACGCCCAGCTTGGCCGGGGTGATGCCGAGCCGGGCGTCCGCGGCGACGAAGCGCAGGTCGCAGGCGACCGCCAGCTGGCAGCCGCCGCCGACGCAGGCGCCGTGCACCACGGCGATGGTCGGGTGCGGGAACGCCGCCAGGGCCTCCTCGGCGGCGACGTTGATCGCGTGGTAGGCGTCGGCACGGTCCGGATCGCCGTAGACCCCGGCCAGTTCGTCGATGTCGGCACCGGCGCTGAAGGTGCCGCCCGCGCCGGTGACCAGCAACGCGCGCACACCCGGCTCCTCGGCCAGCCGCTTCAGCACCTGCGGCAGGGCCTGCCAGATCGCCAGGGTGACGGCGTTGCGCCGGTGCGGGCGGTCGAACTCCAGTACCGCGACGCCGTCCTCGCCGACGTGGGCGTTGAGGCCCTCGGTCTCGGTGGGCAGCGGGGCGCGGTCGCGTGTGAGCGGCGGCCGGGTGGCCATGGGCACCTCCGGGAGGGTGTGGGTGCGGCCACTCTCGCAGAGTCCGGTCTCCCGGAGTCCGGCGGTGCCGCCCGGGGTGCCGCTCAGGACCGGGTGGCGCCGTAGTCGCCGAGACCGTCGGCGGCCAGGCCGAAGGCGCGGTCGGCGTTGGCCAGGGCCTCGGGCAGGACGTCCGCCGCCCGGTCGCCGGCCATCATCCGGCGCTGGTTCTCCTCCGTCAGCGTCAGCCGGGTGCCGAGCAGCTGGGCGGCGGCGACCCGGGCGAGCAGCGGGTCGTGCTCCGGGTCCCGGGCGAGCAGTTCGGCGGCGAGCGCCGTCCGGGCCCCGGCGCCGAACCCGGCCTGCGCCCGCTGCGCCAGTACGGGGGTGCTGTGGACGAGGCGGATCACGTCGACCACCTGCTGCTGGTCGCTCAGACCGGACGCCGGGTCGAACGCGGCGAGCGCGGCGACGTACTGGGAGTGCAGCGCGGTGACCGCCGCGACGTCCGGGGCGGCTTCGCGGACCACCCGGGCGGGCTCGTCGATGTGCTGCTCCATCGGCCCGAGGACGAGGTCCTCCTTGGTCGCGAAGTAGTTGAAGACGGTCATCTTGGACACCTCGGCGGCGGCGGCGATCTCGGCCACCGAGACCTCGTCGAAGCCGCGTTCGGCGAACAGGGCGACGGCGGTCCGCCAGATCCGGATCGCGGTCTGCAGCTTCTTGCGTTCCCGCAGGCCCAGTCCGGCCATGTCGGCCCCGGGGTCGACCTCGATTCTCGTCATGCCATGACTGTACCAGGATCAAAGATGTATCCGGACGAAGAATTGACCGAGTCAAAAAAGCCTGTCATGGTGGTGCCGCGCCGCCGGGTCGGACCGGTCCGGCGCCGGGCGTCCCGTCGCCCCAACTCCGCGATCCCAGGGGGACTTCCGATGGCCGTGACCGCATCACCGACCGTTCCGGTGCCGACCGCGCCGGTAATGACCGCACCGACGTCGACCGCTCCGACGTCGACCGCACCGGCGCCGACCGGGTCCGGGCCGACCGCACCGGCCCTGATGACCGAGCCGCAGCGCAAGCTGGGCATGCTGCTCTGCCTGGTCACGATCGTGCTGGCGGTGCTCGACACGAACATCGTGTCGGCGGCCACCGTGCCGATCGTCCGCGACCTCGACCCGGTGCACGGCGTCGACCGGCTGCCCTGGCTGGTCACCGCGTTCGCGCTGGCCGCCACCGCGCTGCTGCCGCTCTACGGCAAACTCTGCGACCTCTACGGGGCGAAGCGGGTGCTGATCGGCGCGGTCGGCACCTTCCTGGTCGGCTCGGCGCTGTGCGGCGCCGCCGGCTCGATGGAGCAGCTCATCGCCTTCCGGGCGGTCCAGGGCATCGGGGGCGGCGGGCTGATGAGCGTGACCATGGTGGTGATGGCCCAGCTGAGGAACCCGGACGAGGCCGGCGGCGGCGGTGGCGCGGGCGGGATCGTCGCCGGTGGCGGTATGGCCGTCGGCCCGCTGATCGGCGCGCTGCTCGCGGAGCACCTGGACTGGCGCTGGATCTTCTACGTCAACCTGCCGGTCGGCCTGCTGCTCCTGGTGGGGGCCGCGCTGGTGCTGCGGCTGCCCGCAGGGTCCGGCCGGCGCGGGCTGGACTTCCTCGGTGCCACCCTGGCCGCCGCCTCCGTCACGGGTCTGCTGCTGGTCGCCGAGTGGGGCGGCCGGACCTTCGGCTGGACCTCCCCGCAGCTGCTCGGCCTGGCCGCGGCCACCGTGCTGGTGTTCCTGCTCTTCCTCCGCCGTCAGGCCACCGCCGCCGACCCGGTGCTGCCGCTGTCGCTGTTCCGGATTCCGGAGATCCGGATCGGCTTCGCACTGCAGGGCCTGGTCGGCATGGGGATGATGGGCGCGATCATGTACGTGATGCTCTACCTCCAGATCGCCCGGGGTGTCGCCGCGACCTCGGCGAGCCTCTACCTGATCCCGATGGCGGTCGGCATGACCGCGATCGGCCTGGTGGTCAACCGGCTGGAGGCGCGGGGGGTGTCGGTGCGCGCCGTGCTGGCCGCGGGCGCCGTCTGCTCCGCCACCGCGCTGCTGCTGCTCGGGCTGAGCGGGCCGGGGACCTCGCTGTGGCTGGTCCGGGCCGAACTGCTGCTGCTCGGCGTCGGTCTGGGCCAGCTGATCGGGCACCTGATCACGGTGGTCCAGCTCGCCGCCCCGGCGCACCAGCTGGGGGTGGCCACCACCGGCGTCCGGTTCTTCCAGACCATGGGCAGCGCGCTGGGCGCGGCGGTCTTCGGCACGGTGCTGGCCCGGGTGTTCACCGCGAACGAGCCCGGTGTGCCGCTGGGCGCGGTCGGCCGGCTGTCCGGCGCGGCCAGGGAGCACGCGGTGGCGGGCTTCGTGGACGCGGTGGACACGGTCTTCCTCTCGGCGGCCGGCGTGATGGTGCTGGCCCTGCTGCTGGCGCTGCGGCTGCGGCCGGGCGGGGCCGCGGCGGGCGGGGAGCGGGAGCGGGCCGCCTGAGGGCGGACGCGGCGCGGGGCCCGGTGGATCCGTCCACCGGGCCCCGCCGGTCTGCGCGTGCTCAGCCGGTGGGGGCGCCCTGGGGCTTCCACTCGTGGGTGAGCAGGGACCAGACCTCACCGTCCTGGTGCACCCCGTTGTGCAGGTAGCTCTCGCGCAGCACGCCCTCCAGGGTGAAGCCCATCCGCTGGGCCACGGCCCGGCTGCGGAGGTTGTCCGGCTTGTTGTGCCACTCGATCCGGTGCATGCCGCGGACGGTGAAGGCGTAGTCGATCAGGTGCCGGACGGCGGTGCCGACCAGGCCCCGCCCCTGGCCGGCGGGCTCGGTCCAGACGCCGATCTCGCAGGTGCCGGCCTTGGCGTCGAACTGGACGAACATCACCCCGCCGACCAGGGTGCCGTCCAGCCAGATCCCGTACAGCCGGGCGGCGTCGGCGGCCTGCCGGTCGGCGTAGCGCTGGAGGACGGCGCGGGCCGAGTCGAGGTCGGTGGCGAGGGCGGCCCAGTTGATCCAGGCGTCGATGTGGGCCCGGCCGCGCTCGATGTGCTCCAGGTACTCGGGGGCCTGCCACGGCTCCAGCGGGCGGAGCTCGGCGTTCTCGGAGAGGGGGACGGCGAACATGGGCGTGCCTTTCGCGACGAGGGTCGGTCGGACCGGTGCGTCATGCGTAACAAACGTTTGGTACGTAAGATACTCGCATGACACCCGCCCGTGGAGACCACGAAGCCCGCCGCACCGAAGTCTCGGAGGCGGTGTGGCGAGTGCTGTCCACCCGGGGCTTCGAGGCGCTGACCCTGCGTGCGGTGGCCGCCGAGATGGGGGCCACCACCGGGCTGCTGACGCACTACTTCCCGAGCAAGAAGGCGCTCCTGGCGCACGCGCTGGAACTCCTGGACCGGCGCTCGCAGGAGCGGCCGCGACGGCTGGTGCCGACGGACGGCGGGCCGCCGCCGGCGGCGGGGGCGGCCCGGCTGCGGGCGGCGCTGCTGGACATCCTGCCGCTGGACGGGCCGGGTCTGGCGGGGAACCGGATCTGGGTGGGTTCGTGGGACGTGGCGCTGGCCGACCCCGAGCTGGCGGCGGCGCACGCGGCACGCTACGCGCGCTCGCGCCGGGTGCTGGCGGAGTGCGTCGCGGACGCCCAGCGCCTGGGGGAGCTGCCGGCCCGACCCGCGGCGGATCCGGTCGCGGCGGGCGCGCTGGGTTTCGTGCTGGGGCTGGTGGTGCAGGTGCTGTTCGCCCCGGAGGAGTTTCCGGCGGAGCGGCAGGTGGAACTGCTGGACACCTATCTCGCGGGACTGGCCGCGCCCTGACGGAGGGGTGCCGACCGAGGGGTGCCGACGGCGGATGCGGCCGGGTGCGCGGCGGGCGATCGCCGGTGGTGTTTACAGCGCCGGAATTCCCGGGCGGGGACTTTTCGGAGAGGGCATGACACGCATGGTCACGGGTTATGCGCACTGGGTGCCGATGAGCGGTGGGCCGCTCGGCGGGGCGCCGCAATTGACCGGTACGGGTAATACGCGAACTGCCCGGTGGGACGACGTCGCGAGGCGCGTGGTGCCCCCAGCAGGATTCGAACCTGCGACCTACCGCTTAGAAGGCGGGTGCTCTATCCGCTGAGCTATGGGGGCGGGACGGGCGGCGCCCGCGAGGGCGTGACCGTTGCCGGGATCGGGCGGTGGGCGCGCGGCGCCCGCTGTCCGTCCCCGTACCGTGAGGATGGGGTGTGGGGGGTGGCGGGTCCCTGCCCTGTCAGGGGACAGGATAAGGGTGCTCCGTTCCTCGGCCGGGCGTTACGACACCGCCGTTGGTGTGTCGGCCTAGGTGGAGCGGTCCGATAATCGCAGGTGAACGCCGTGTGTGCAGCGGTCTGGCGGCCTTCGGCGCCGGACGTTGTGCACTCGTTACGGGGCTGTCTGCCCACCCGTTATGGATTCGGCACGGAGAAAGCACCGCGGCCGGGGGCGGCATCGACGCGGGTGGGGGGCCGTATTCGGGTTCCTTCGGTCGGATGACGTGCGCGGACGGTCGCTACGGCCACCCCCGGGGGTGGCCGGGGCCCGGAGTCGGCCCCGGGATTGTTGTCATGGCCCCGCAGAACGAGGGTTCGGCGGTCGTACAAAGGCCGAAATTCACCCCTGCGGGCGACAGCGGTTTTCCACAGGCCCGATTTGTCCACAGGATTTCCGAACTCTGCTGCGCGTATTTCCCGAGAAGCGCACTCTGCGGGTGTGCCGGTCGATTCCGTACGGTGCAACAAGGGGAACGGAGTGTGGCTGTGAACGGTACGCAGGTGACGGTGATCGGGAATGTCGCCACGGAGGTGACGTACGCCCTGACCCCCGGTGGGGTGCCGGTGGCGAACTTCCGGCTGGCCTCGACCGAGCGGCGCTTCGACCGGGCGCGGGAGGCCTGGGTCGACGGCGAGACGCAGTGGCTGACGGTGACGGCGTGGCGGTCGCTGGCGGGGCATCTGATCGACTCGCTGGCGAAGGGCGACCCGGTGGTGGTGAGCGGGCGGTTGAGGGTGCGCGAGTGGGCCGAGGGGGAGGTGAAGCGCAGTCGGGTCGAGATCGACGCCCGGTCGGTCGGGCACGATCTGAGCCGCGGTACGGCCAGGTTCAGCTGGGCGCCGGGGGGTCGGGGCGGGGTGCCGGAGGAGGCGGGCGGCGGCGCCGGGGCCGCCTTCGGCGAGGCCGTGCCCGGGTGGATCGTGGACGCCCTGCGGGGGCGGCGGGCGGTGGAGGGTGACGACGGGCCGGCGACGGAGGGGGAAAGCGGGGGTGACACCTAGCGGCCCACGAGGTGTCCGACGGGTCGTCCGACTGTCGACAAATATGTGAATCGAGACGGCCGTTGCGCCCGCACGCGCAATCCTGTTCCGGTTAGCGGAATGATCCGCTAATTCTGGCTGTCCGTCAGCTTGTGTGGATAGTGGGAGGGTTGATAACGATCCAGATACGGAATCGTCCTAATTTCGCATGGGGGTTTCCGGGCCTCCGGGGCTCCATAGGATTCGTCTGGTTCACATCGTGAAGCTGCGCCACAGGGGGCGCGGCAAGCAAGGCGGGCTGCCCACCGGCATGGCCCGGCCCGAAGGGATCCCAAGATGTTCCAGAGGCAGGGGCGGGCGCTTCCCCGCATAACCACTGTCATGCTCGCGACCAGCACCGCGCTGGCCGGGGGCCTGTTCGCGGCCGGTGCGGCGACTGCGGCCGACGAGCCCGGCGGCGGTGTCACGGCGGTGGTCCAGCCGACCCTGATGAGCGAGGAGATCGCCATCGAGGGGAGCCACTCGATCCAGGGCGGGCTGTTCACCCTCAAGACGGCCGACGGCGAGATCAAGACGTACTGCATCGACATCGACCACCCGGTCGACATCACCAAGGCCATCGAGTACCGCGAGTCCGACTGGAAGTCCAGCTCGCTCGGCCGCCCGGAGAAGGCCCAGGACGCCTCCAAGATCCGCTGGATCCTGGAGAACTCCTACCCGCAGGTGACGGACCTCAAGAAGCTGGCCGCCGACGCCGGCGTCAAGGGCGAGCTCACCAAGGAGGACGCCGCCGCCGGCACCCAGGCCGCGATCTGGAAGTTCTCCGACGGCAAGAACGCCGTGCCGGTGGACGCCGAGGCCAAGCAGCTCCGCGACTACCTGGTCAGCGAGAAGAACAAGGGCATCGCCGCCGAGCCCAAGCCCTCGCTGAGCCTCACCCCGGACTCGGTGTCGGGCAAGCCGGGCACCAAGCTCGGCCCGTTCACCCTCAACTCCAGCGCCAACGAGGTGAAGCTGGCGCTCGCCGGCGACGCCGCCGACAAGGTCAAGCTGGTCGACAAGGACAACAAGCCGGTCTCCGACCTGGCCGGTCCGATCGCCAAGGACACCCAGCTGTGGCTGGACGTCCCGGCCGGCACCCCGGACGGCACCGCCAGCATCAACGCCAACGCCGAGACGGTCGTGCCCAGCGGTCGCGTCTTCCTCAGCAAGGGCTACACCCCGGAGAAGCACAGCCAGACCATGATCCTGGCGGGCTCCACCAAGCTCGCGGTCAAGGACACCGCCAAGGCGACCTGGAAGGCCGCCAAGGGCCCGCTGGTCGACAGCACCGCCGTGGTGGAGTGCGTCTCCAACGGCGTCAAGGTCTCCGTGGCCAACGGCGGCGACGAGGCCGCCACCGTCTCGGTGAAGCCGGGCAAGGACATCACCGTCCAGCCGGGCAAGATCGAGACCGTGATCGTCCCGGTCGCCGAGGACACCGCCTACGACATCACGGTCACCGGCCCGAACGGCTTCAGCAAGAACTTCAAGGGCATCCTGGACTGCAAGAACACCAGCGTGACCACGCCGACCCCGACCCCGTCGGCCACCACCCCGAGCACCAAGCCGTCGACCCCGGCGCCGACCACCGCGGCCCCGACCACCAAGGCCCCGGTCGTCACCCCGAGCGCGACCCCGTCCGCCTCGGCCACCACCACGGCCGCCCACCCGGCGCCGACCAGCACCGCCCCCGGCACCACCGGCGGTCTGGCCCAGACCGGTGGTAGCGACGCCACCCCGGTCATCGCCGCCGTCGCCGGCGGTCTGGTCGTGGCCGGTGGCGCCGCGGTCTTCCTGCTGCGCCGTCGCCGCCAGGGCAACGCCGCCTGAGGCACCGGCCCGAGGCCGATCCGGTAGGACCGGGGCACTGACCCGGGAGCACCGGGCGCCGAACCGCCCGTAACGGCCCGGCTCCCCGCACCACGTGTGCGGGGAGCCGGGCCGTCGCGCGTTCCGGCAGCGGCACTGCGCGGCACTGCGCGGCACCGGGCGGGGCCGGACCGTGCCGGGCGGGCGCCGGCCGGCGGCCGAGGGGGAGCAGCCGTTCGGGGCTCCCGTTCCGGTGCGGCACAATGGAAGGCTGCAAGCCGAATAACTCCCGACGACGCCGGAGCGATCTCACGTGGCGGAATACATCTACACGATGCGCAAGGTGCGCAAGGCGCACGGCGACAAGGTCATCCTTGACGACGTGACGCTCAGCTTCCTCCCCGGGGCGAAGATCGGCGTCGTGGGTCCCAACGGTGCCGGTAAGTCCACCGTGCTGAAGATGATGGCCGGCCTGGAGCAGCCCTCCAACGGCGACGCCTTCCTCTCGCCCGGTTTCACCGTCGGCATGCTGCTCCAGGAGCCGCCGCTCGACGAGTCCAAGACCGTCCTGGAGAACGTCGAGGACGGCGTCAAGGAGATCAAGGGGAAGCTCAACCGCTTCAACGAGATCGCCGAGCTGATGGCGACCGACTACTCGGACGCCCTGCTGGACGAGATGGGCAAGCTCCAGGAGGACCTCGACCACGCCGAGGCCTGGGACCTGGACGCCCAGCTGGAGCAGGCCATGGACGCCCTGGGCTGCCCGCCCGGCGACTGGCCGGTCACCAAGCTCTCCGGTGGCGAGAAGCGCCGGGTCGCGCTCTGCAAGCTGCTGCTCGAGGCCCCCGACCTGCTGCTGCTCGACGAGCCCACCAACCACCTGGACGCCGAGTCGGTGAACTGGCTGGAGCAGCACCTCGAGAAGTACAAGGGCACCGTCGTCGCCGTCACCCACGACCGGTACTTCCTGGACAACGTCGCCGAGTGGATCCTCGAGCTCGACCGCGGCCGCGCCTACCCGTACGAGGGCAACTACTCCACGTACCTCGAGACCAAGCAGTCCCGTCTCAAGGTCGAGGGCCAGAAGGACGCCAAGCGCGCCAAGCGGCTCAAGGAAGAGCTGGAGTGGGTCCGCTCCAACGCCAAGGGCCGCCAGGCCAAGTCCAAGGCGCGTCTGGCCCGCTACGAGGAGATGGCGGCCGAGGCCGACAAGATGCGGAAGCTGGACTTCGAGGAGATCCAGATCCCGCCGGGCCCGCGTCTGGGCAGCGTCGTCATCGAGGTCGAGAACCTCAACAAGGCCTTCGGCGAGAAGGTCCTGATCGACGACCTCAGCTTCACCCTGCCGCGCAACGGCATCGTCGGCATCATCGGCCCGAACGGCGCCGGCAAGACCACCCTGTTCAAGATGCTCCAGGACCTGGAGACCCCGGACAGCGGCTCGGTCAAGGTCGGCGAGACGGTCAAGATCAGCTACGTCGACCAGTCGCGCGCCAACATCGACCCGAAGAAGACCCTCTGGGAGGTCGTGTCCGACGGTCTGGACTGGATCAACGTCGGCCAGGTCGAGATGCCGTCCCGCGCCTACGTCTCGGCGTTCGGCTTCAAGGGCCCGGACCAGCAGAAGCCGGCCGGCGTGCTCTCCGGCGGTGAGCGCAACCGCCTGAACCTGGCGCTCACCCTGAAGCAGGGTGGCAACCTGCTGCTCCTCGACGAGCCCACCAACGACCTCGACGTCGAGACCCTCTCCTCGCTGGAGAACGCGCTGCTGGAGTTCCCGGGCTGCGCCGTGGTCATCTCCCACGACCGCTGGTTCCTGGACCGGGTCGCCACCCACATCCTCGCCTACGAGGGCGAGAGCAAGTGGTTCTGGTTCGAGGGCAACTTCGAGTCGTACGAGAAGAACAAGGTCGAGCGACTGGGCGCCGACGCGGCCCGTCCGCACCGTGCCACCTACAAGAAGCTGACCCGCGGCTGACAGTCAGCCATGACGACGGCCCGGCAGATCCGCCCCACCGGGGGCGGGCCTGCCGGGCCGCGGCCCGACCGGCCCGACCGGCACCCAACACCGGCGGGCACCGGACGTCGAGGAGAACACCCGTGTCACGCCACATCTACGCCTGCCCGCTCCGCTGGTCCGACATGGACGCCTTCGGGCACGTCAACAACGTGGTCTTCCTGCGCTACCTGGAGGAGGCCCGGATCGACTTCATGTTCACCCAGGCCGCCGAGGCCGGTGCCGGCGAGTTCGCGGGCGGTTCGGTGGTGGCGCGCCACGAGATCGACTACAAGCGCCCGCTGGTGCACCGGCCCGAGCCGGTCACCATCGAGACCTGGGTGACCCGGATCGGCGGCGCCTCGCTGACGGTCTCCTACGAGATCAAGGACACCGCCGACGACGGCACCGAGACGGTCTACGTCCGGGCCTCGACCGTGGTCGTGCCCTACGACCTGGCCGAGGGCCGGCCGCGCCGGATAAGCCCGGTGGAGCGGGAGTTCCTGTCGCGGTTCGTGGACGAGGAGCCGGCCGTCGCGGTCTGACCGCACCCGGTGGGCCGCATCCCCGCGTAACCCGCCGGCCGACCGCCCCCGGGCGTCCCCGCCGACCGACCGTTCCGCCCGCCCGAAGCCCCGGATGTGAGCCGCCGCGTTGAACAGCACCGCCACCCTCGCCCTCGCCGACGCCGGGGAGGCCGCCGACCTGGCCGCCTTCCTGGTCCGACTGCTCCGCTTCGACCGGGCGGCGGCGGTCCGGTCGCAAGGAGTGCCGCAACCGGACGGCAGCGGTGTGCTGGCGGTCTTCGGGCGGCTGCCGCTGGGTGGTTCGGGTGTGCTGGCGGTGCGCACCGCCCGGCTGGCCGGGCTGGACGGGCCGGTCGACCTGACCGTCTCGGCCGGTCAGCTGCTGGAGGGCGTCGACACCGCGGCGAACACCCTCGCCCTGCCCGGACCGGTCACCGGCCCGGCCTGGGCCGGGCTGCTGCCGCCGCGCACCGGCTGGCGGCCGGTCGGCGAGCCGCCCGCCGCCCAGGTGTACGGCGAAGTGATGGCCGCGGTACGGGAGTTCCGTGCGCGCAGCGAGGCCGTCCCGGAGCACCACCGGACCCGGTCGGTGCTCGACGCGCTGGCCGACGAGATCTGGTCCCGCCCGCTCACCGCACTGCCCGCACTGCCGCTGCGCGCCGCCCACGCGGCCCGGGTGATCGGTTTCCTGGACCCGGTGGCCCCGCTCACGGTGCACCGGGCGGGCGGCTGGCTGAGGCTCTCCGCCCCGGCGGGCTCGGTGGCCCTCCGCACGGCGGCCGCGCCGGGCGCGGGCCTGGGCCTCAGTCCGGTCCGCCCCGCGTAGTCGCACCGGCGCACTGCCGGGGCGCGGTTCCGAGGTCCTCGTCGGCCCGGGCGGCCCCGCGCGGCCCCGGCTGTGGCACCCGGGTCAGCCCTCGGTGTTGATCATCGAGGCGGCGGCGTAGGTGAGGTAGTCCCAGAGCTGCTGCTCGGCCTCCGCCGGCAGCGCCAGCTCGTCCACGGCCACCCGCATGTGCTTCAGCCAGGCGTCGTGCGCGGCGCGGTCCACCTTGAAGGGCACGTGCCGCATCCGCAGCCGGGGGTGGCCGCGCTGCTCGCTGTACGTGCGCGGGCCGCCCCAGTACTGCATGAGGAAGAGCGTGAACCGCTCCTCGGCCGGCCCGAGGTCCTCCTCGGGGTACATCGGCCGGAGCAACTCGTCCTCCGCGACGCCCTGGTAGAACCGGTGGACCAGCCGCCGGAAGGTCGGTTCGCCACCGACCTGCTCGAAGAAGGTCTCCTCGCTGGGCGTGCCACGCCGGATCTCGTTCACCGGACCATGGTCGCAGACGGCGGCGGGGCCGTACACCGGGACCTGGGGACCAGGACCCGAGGCGTACGACCCCGCGCGGGCCGGCCGGGGGAGGGGCGGACGGTCAGTCCTCCCAGCGGAACAGCTTCCAGGAGATGCCGGTCAGCACGGCCGCGAACAGCAGCAGGCCGCCCATGGTCGGCAGCGCGTCCATCACGCCGCCGCCCCGGGAGAGCACCGACTGCGAGGCGGTGACCAGGTGCCGCAGCGGCAGCGCCCGGGAGATCGCGTCCAGCCAGCCCGGCATGCCGTCGGTGGGGAAGAACGAGCCGGACAGGAACGACATCGGCAGCACGATGATCTGCGAGATGCCGTTCGCCGCCTCCTCGGTCTTGGCGACCGAACCGGCCAGCAGGCCGATCGACATGAAGGCGATGGTCGCGCAGACCACCAGCGGGACGATCAGCCACCAGTCGCCGGTGAGCTTGAGCCCGAAGAACGGCGTGGTGGCGACCACCAGGAAGACGGCGGTCTGGGTCAGCGCGGTGAGGACGGAGACCGCGACCCGGGAGGCGATGACCGACCCGGCGCTCACCGGGGCGAGCCGCAGCCGGCGCAGCACCTTCTTCTGCCGCCAGCCGACCAGGGTCAGCGCGGCGCCGAACACCGCACCGGTGGCCACCGCCCAGCCGAGCAGGCCGGGGGTGAGGAACTGGATCGGCTTGAGCGATCCGTCCTCGACCTGGCTGCTCTCCATGACGAAGGCCGGGGGCTTGCCGGTGGCGGCCTGGTTGGCCTGCTGGACCACGGAGTTGACGATGCCCTGGACGGAGCCGGAGCGGACCTGGTCGGCGGCGCTGTAGCGGACCACCACCTTGCCGTCCGGGCCCTCCTTGATCATGGCGTCGAGGTCGCCCTTGCGAACCTTCTCCAGGGCGGCGGCCTCGTCGTCGCCCCTGGTGATGGTCAGCACCTGCTCCAGGCCGCTCCGGGCCTCGCCCTGGACCGAGTCCAGCACCCGGACCGCGCCGACCTGTTCGACCTTGGCGTGCGGGCTGGAGGCGCCCTTGAGCAGGGTGCCGAACAGCAGCAGGAACATCAGCGGGAACAGCAGCACGAAGAACAGCGCGCTGCGGTCGCGGACGAAGGCGACGATCATCACCCGGGAGAGGCTGGCGAAGGCGGAGACCCGCTCGCGCTCGGCCGGGGGAGCGCTGTCCGGTGCGGGGGCCTGCGCGGGCGCGGCCGTGGTGGGCTCGGCGGTCATGCGCGGTACTCCCGTCCGGTGAGCTGGAGGAAGACGTCCTCCAGGGTGGCGCCGCGGACTTCCAGGCCCCGGAGGGCGCCCCGGTCGGCCAGTACGGACAGCACCGGCGCGGGCAGTCGGGTCGAGAGCGAGAGCGAGACGCCGTCGTCCTCCAGCGAGGTGGTCTCCGCCCCGGCGGCGGTGAGCAGTTCGCGCGCGGTGTCGACGGCGAGCTGCCCGGACTCCACGCTGATCCGGACGGTGTCGTCGATCTCGCGGATGAGCGCGGCGGGTGCCCCGGTCCGCAGGATCCGGCCGTGGTCCATCACCGAGACCCGGTCGCAGAGCACCTCGGCCTCGTCCAGGTAGTGGGTGGTCAGGACGACGGTGCGGCCCTCGGAGTTGATGTCGCGCAGCAGGTCCCAGAGGTTGCGGCGGGCCTGCGGGTCGAGGCCGGTGGTGGGTTCGTCGAGGAACACCAGCTCCGGTCCGTGCACCAGGGCGCAGGCGATCGAGAGCCGCTGGGCCTGGCCGCCGGACATCTTGTCGGTCATCACCCCGGCCGACTCGGTCAGGCCGACCCGCTCCAGCATCGCGTCCGCGCGCTTGGGGCCGACGCCGTAGAAGGAGCCGAAGGTGCGGATGGTCTCCCGGGCGGTGAGCCGGTTGAAGAAGGCGGAGGCCTGGAACTGGACGCCGATGCGGCGCAGCAGCTGGGGGTTGCGTGGCCAGGGCGTCAGGCCCAGCAGCTCGATCCGGCCCTCGTCGGGCTTGCGGATCCCCTCCAGGATCTCCAGTGTGGTGGTCTTCCCGGCGCCGTTCGGGCCCAGGATTCCGTAGAATTCGCCGGTTTCGACGGTGAGTGACACTCCGTCGACGGCTTGTACGTCCCCGTACCGCTGACGGATGCCGTCGGCGGATATTGCAGCAGTCATAGCGACTGAGGGTAGGGCTGCGGGGGCACCGTGGGGAGATGCAGAACCACCATTTGATGATCATTTTTACAAGGTGCCGCTGAGCCGTGACCCCTGGGACGGCCGGTGCGGTCCGGGAGATCCCGGACCGCACCGGCGCACCGCCGTTCGTACCCGCTCAGGCGCGGTGCAGGGTGATCGTGGTCCAGGCGCCGATGTGGACGCGGTCGCCGTCGCCCAGCGGGATCGCGGTGTGCGGGGAGATCGGCTCCGCGCCGCCGTTCACCGTGGTGCCGTTGGTGGAGTCCTGGTCGACCAGCACCCAGGTGCCGTCCGGCTGTTCGGCCAGCAGGGCGTGCTGGTGCGAGGCGCCCGGGTCCTCCGGCGCGACCGAGAGGTCGATCTCCGGCACGGTGCCGCGGTGCTGGCTGCGTCGGCCGATCCGCAGCTGGCCGCGCCCGGTCAGCGGGATCCGCCGCTCGGGGCAGTACGGCGGGAAGAACAGCCCGGCCGCCTCCGGACCGCTGCGGGCCATCATGTCGGTGAAGTACTGGCGGTCGGCCGCGATCACCGCGAACCAGGTGGTCCGGACCGGCTCGGCAACCGGGCCCGGCGGCTGCTCGGCCTGCGGGGGCACCGGCGGGGCCAGGTGGAACGAGGTGCCGAACTCGTCGCCGCGCCGGGCCGGTCCGGGCTGGGCGTAGACCGGGCCGGAGTCCTCGCGCGGGACCGGCGGCCGCTGCGGCTCCGGGGGAGCCGGCGGCAGCCCGTACGGCGCCTCGGCGGGAGGTCCGTACGGTGCCTCGGCCGGCGGGCCGTAGGGCGCCTCGGCGGGAGGTCCGTACGGCGGCGCCTCGACCGGGCCGGGCGCCGCGGCCTGCTGCCCGTGCGCGGGCGGCGGGTAGCCGTAGCCGGCGGGCGCGCCGTGCTGCTGGTGCTGCGGTGGCAGCGGCGGGGCCTCGGCGAGCTGCGGCGCCGGCGGGGCCGCCGGGGCACCGCCGTACGCCGCCGGGATGTTCAGCGGGGCGGGGCCGGGCGGCGGGGCCGGGGCCGGGAACGGCGGCTGCTGGGCACGCTGCGGCGAGGACAGGTCGTAGTCGTACCCGCACTCCTCGCAGAACCGCCCGGTCTGCGGGCTGCGGCAGATCGGGCAGATCACCAGGCCCTCGGTGAGGTCGGGGAAGCCCTGCGGGGCCGGCGGCGGCGGCACCGGACCCGGTGCCGGCATCGAGCCGGGCGGCGGCGGGGGGTACGCGCCCGGGGGGAGCGTGGCACCGTACGGCGCGCCGGGAGCCCCGTGCGCCCCCGGGGCGCCGGGGTGCGCTCCGGGCGGCGGCGGCGGCAGCGGCTGCGGCGGTGTCATCGGGAATCCGCAGAAGTCGCACCAGTCCTCGGCCTGCGACTCGTGGCCCCTCGGGCAGATCGGCATCAGGTCCCCCCTCAATTCCAGCTCGGCCGGGGCTGGGCCCGGCCGGTTCGCGGCCCGGTCGGCGCTTCGGCGGTCACTTCTTCACACGGACGGTTTTGGTCGACCGGGTCTCGACGATCATCGAGTCGGCCTCGCTCACGTTCTTACGGAACCGAACGGTACCCTCCTTCGGGTCCACCACGTCCACCACCTTCTGCAGCAGCTTGAAGGTGCCGTCGTTCCCGGTCGCGTGGGCGATCCGGACGGCGGTGCCCAGCCTGGCGGTGGCGAGGTGGACGTTCCCGGCGCGGTGCGCCTCCATGCCTTCCTGGACCGCCGCGGCCAGTTCCGCCTGTCCGGTGTAGTGGGCGACCTGCGGGCTGATCCGGGTGGAGGAGGCGAGGTCGTCGGTCCAGACCGCCTTGACCAGACCCTGGGACAGCACCTCGGGCGTCCCCCCGGCGACCGGGGGCGGCAGCACCAGGCTGATCCGGGCGGCCAGCATCTCGTTGCCGACGGCTGCGGCCGGGACCTCCACGCAGACGTGGTAGTCGCGGCTCTCGTCGCCCCACGAGCCGGTCGGGTAGTCGCCGGCCCTCGGCCCGGCCTCGGCCCGGCGGCCGGTGAGGTCCTCCAGGGCGGGGGCGACCTGCTTGACGAACTTCACCACCGCGTTGGCGGGCGTCCAGATCCGCAGCGCGACATCGGCGACCTGCTTGCCCATCGCGCCGGCCATCATCGAGCGGAAGTCCTCGGCCAGGCCGGAGGGCTCGGGGACGATGTCGACGGTGCCGAGCAGCGCGGAGGCGATCTTGCGCAGCTCCTCGACCTTCCAGTCGGTGCCGACGCCCCGGCAGTCGGCGGTGAAGTGGCCGCTGACCCGCCCGATCGCGCGCTCCAGCTCGGCGGCGGTCTCGTGCTCGTTGTTGCCGTCGGTGAGCAGGATGGCGTGCCGGATCGGGATGTCCCGGCGGGTGAGGAAGAGCTGGTCGGCCTTGGTCAGCCAGCTGCCCATGGCGGTGCCGCCGGCCGCGGTGAGCCGGCGCAGCGACTCCCGGGCCCGGGCCCGGGTCTCCGGCGAGGCGATGGCGAGGGTGCCGTCGCCGGGGAAGACCTCGCGGGCCTCGTGGGTGCCGGCGACCACGGCGAACGCCACGCCGTCGCGGACGGTGTCGACGGCGGCGGCGGTGGCCTCGCGGGCGCCGCGCATCTTGCTGGACGGGTAGTCCATCGAGCCGGAGCAGTCCACCAGGATCACCACGGCGGCGGACTGCCCGTCGCCGCCGGCCGGGGCGTCGGTGACGCCGAGCGGGCGGCCGCCGGAGGTGCCGCCGCCGGTCGCGGTGACGGTGACGATGGCGTTCACCTCGCGGGCGCCGTCCGCGAGGTACTCGTTCTGGAAGATCTCCACATCGAACCTGGGCAGGTTCGGCTTCGCCAGTGTTGCCATGGGCCGGTGGCTCCCGTCGGATCGTCGGATGGTGCGCGGGGTGGTGGCCGCGCCGGTGGGACGGGGCGCGGGTGGTCGCTCGGTGCTTGCGGCCCGGGCGGGTGGCCCGGTGCGTCGGGGTCCGGTGCGTGGGGGTCCGGTGCGTCGGGGTGCGGTGCGTCGGGGTGCGGTGCCTGCGGCCTGTCGCGGACCGCGCGCTGCGGACCGCGCGCCGGGGCCCGCGCCGTGGGGGCGCGGGCCCCGGTGGCGCGGGCGGTTCAGCGGGCCGGAGGCACCTGGGGCGCCGGCGGCACGGGCGGGCGGGGCGGCACGGCGGGCGGCGGCGGGACGGGGGGCAGCGGGGCGGCGGGCGAGCCGATCACCGGGATGTCCGGCAGGGTCGGCGCGTGGTCCTCGTCCTCGTCCTGGTCGGCCGCGCCGCCGCCGAACGCCGCTCCGGTCGCGGTGATCACCGGCAGGTCCAGCGCGGTCGCGGTCCGGGCGTCCTCCCCGGTGGCCGCGGCCGCCGGGGGCGGGTCGATCGGCAGCACGGCGACGGTGATGTTGTCGTGCCCGCCGGCCGCGACGGCGAACTTCACCAGCGACTGCGCGGCGGCCAGCGGTTCGGTCCGGGCGTCCGGCCGGACGTAGTACGCCAGGTCGGTGGCGGCCTCGGCGTAGTTCCACAGGCCGTCGGTGCAGACCAGCAGCACCCCGGGCACGTGCGGGGTGAAGTCGAGGGTGTGCGGCACGACCTCCTCGGCGTCGGCGCCGAGCCAGCCGGTGATGGCGTGGGCGCGCGGGTCGGCGTACGCCTCGGCCTCGCCCATCAGCCCCGCCTCGACCATCCGGGCCGCCCAGGAGTCGTCCTGGGTGAGCCGGAACGGTTCGGCGGCGACCCGGTCGTCGGGGATCCAGTAGGCCCGGGTGTCGCCGACCCAGCCGATGGTGATCCGGCCGCCGGAGGCGATCGCGCTGACGTAGGTGCAGGCCGGGGCGTTGACGTCGGGCCGGAGCGGCCGGGTGCCGTCGGTGGCGAGGGCGGCCACCGCGTCGGCCGCGTCGGCGATCGCCCGGCGCATCGCCCGGGCCGGGTCGGTGCCCGCCTCGAGCGAGCTGAGCAGCGACTCGGAGGCGGCGTCGACCGCGGTCTCGGAGGCCTCGTCGGGCCGGTCGGAGGAGGAGACGCCGTCGCAGACCACGGCCACCACGACCGGTTCGCCGCCGGGCAGCGAGGAGGCGGCGACGGTGAAGGAGTCCTCGTTGCGGTGGTGCCGCAGGCCCCGGTCGCTGACGCCGGCGACGCCGGCCAGTGCCTTCTCCATGTGGTCGCGGGGGCGCGGCTGGGCGCGGCCGCAGGCCTCGCAGTAGCCGTCGGGGGTCACCTGGTGGAGCCCGCAGTGCGCGCAGGCGACCGCGCTCCGGTCGGCCTGCGCGGGCACGGAGGGGGTGTTGGGCAGGGTCGGCGGGTGGTCGTCCCCGGCGCCGGCCCGGGCGGCGGACCAGCCGGCCGGCATCGCGCCGGGGGCGGGACGGCCGTCCCGGCCGGCCCCGCAGGACCCGCAGAAGACGTCCTCCGGGTCCATCGGCTCGGCACAGCTCTGGCACACGGTCTGCTGCGGCATCAGTTACACCCACGTCCTGGGACGGGCCCGGTTGGCCCGTTCCACCATCTCGATCCTGGTCTCGGCCCGGTCGGCCAACCGGGCGAGTACCCGGTAGGACTGCTCCAGGGCGAACCGCAGTTCCCTTTCCACCGCGGGCCGTCCCAGCACGCTGACCTCGCCCGTTGCCGGGCCCGCGCCGGGCCCCCCGGGGGAGCCGGCCGTGACCCAGCCGAGCGCCGCGCCGAGCACCTCGACGGCGAGCTCCTCGCGGCGGCGGTCGTCCAGGCGCAGCGCGGTCAGTTGCTCGGAGCTCGCGCCGAGGTCGGCGCCGAGCGGGTCGGTGGTGGGCCGCTCGCGCAGCCGGGCCCGGACGGCGGCGATCCGGGCGGCGGTGTACTGGCTGGAGGTGGCCGGGACGGTCTCCAGGGCGGCGACGGCGCCGGCCCGGTCGTCCTCGGCGAGCCGGACCCGGGCCAGCCCGAAGGCGGCGCTCAGGTAGCTCTGGTCGGTGCTCCACACCAGGCGGTAGAACTCGGCCGCGTCGCCGCCGTCGCCGAGGAGTTCGGCGCAGACGGCGAGGGCCAGCTTGGGGGCGGCCTCGCCGGGGAAGGCGTCGTAGACGGCGTCGAAGGCCTCGGCGGCAGCGCGCAGGGCCTGTTCGCGGGCCGGGGCTCCGGCTCCGGCCCCGCCACCGGTCCCGGGGTCGGGGTCGGGGTCGGCGGCGGCGACCAGGGAGGCCAGGCCCCGGTACCAGACCACCCGCCAGTCGTCCGGGTGGTCCTTCTCCAGCGCGGCCAGCGCCTCGGCGGACTGGTGCGGCCGGCCGAGTTCGAGCAGGGCGCGCAGGGCCCGCAGCCGCCGTTCGACCGAGTCGGTGGGGGCGCCGTCCAGCGCGGTGAGCGCCTCGCCGGGGTCGGCGGCCAGCAGGGTGGCGAGGAAGCCGGCGTTCGGGTCGGCCGGGTCGACCCGGGGGACGGGCAGCGCGAGCGCGGCGGCGGCCGGGTCGACGGCGGTGAGCCGCAGTTGGCCGGGGCGCACCGTGGCGGCCACCAGTTCGGTGTCGACGACCCGGAGTTCGGGGCCGAACAGGGTGGACTGCGCGGGCCGGGCCCTGCCGTCCTGGAGCGCGAGCACCTCGCGCAGCACGCCGGTGAGCTGGTCGGCCATCTCCTCGGCGGAGCCGAACCGGCGGGCCGGGTCCGGGTCGGTGGCGCGGACCAGCAGGCGGTAGTAGGACTCGTAGGCCGCGAAGACCGGGACCGACTCGGGGCCGGGCAGGGTGTCCCGGTAGGTGGTGGAGTAGCCCTGGAAGTCGAAGCTGAGGACGGCCAGGGTGCGGGCCACCGTGTAGAGGTCGGAGGCGGGGGACGGGCCGTCGGTGGCGATCTCGGGCGCCTGGTAGCCGATGGTGCCGTAGATCGGGCCGTCGTCGTCGAGGCGGCGGACGGCGCCCATGTCGATGATCTTGAGCGCGTCGCCGCTCTGCAGCACGTTGTCGATCTTGAAATCGCAGTAGACCAGGCCCCGGGAGTGCAGGTAGCCCAGCGCGGGCAGCGCCTCCAGCCCGTACGCGATCGCCTGCTCGACCGGCAGCGGGTCGCGCCGGCCGTCCGGGAGGCGGCGCTCGTTGGCGATGTCCTTCAGGGACTTGCCGCCGACGTACTCCATCACGATGTAGCCGTCGGTGGCGCCGGTCCGCAGGTCCGGGTGCTCGACGAAGTTGATGATGCGGACGATGTTCGGGTGGTCCACCTCGGCGAGGAAGCGGCGTTCGGCGACGGCCACCGCCAGCGCGTCCTCGTCCCCGGTGTCCAGCAGGCCCTTGAGCACCACCCACTTGTCGTTGACCCGCCGGTCGACCGCCAGGTAGATCCAGCCGAGCCCGCCGTGCGCCAGGCAGCCGACCACCTCGTACTGCCCGCCGACCAGGTCGCCGCGGCGCAGCTTGGGGGTGAACGAGTACGGGGTGCCGCACTTGGTGCAGAAACCGTCCGGGCGGCCGGGCCGGCCGTTCCGGTCCCGGCCGACCGGGGTGTCGCACTTGGAGCAGAACCGCTTGCGCTCCGGCACCTCCGGGTTCTCCAGGACCGCCAGCGACGGGTCGGCGGCCGGGACGCTGGGCACCGTCACCAGGCCGGCGCCCAGCCGGTGCCGGCCGGTGGAGCTGCTGCCTCGGCTGCTGCGCACCGAGACCGAACGGCCGCTGCCGGTGCGGGTGGAGCGGTGCGAGCGGGACCGGCCGGACAGCGAACGGGCCGAACCGCTGCGGACGGAGGAACTGCGGACGGAGGAACTGTGGGCCGAGGTGCCGCGGACCGAGGAGCTGTGGGCCGGGCCGGTGTCCCGGCCGCCGGTCAGGGGGGCCGAGGCGGCGCCGAGGCCGCACTCGTCGCAGTAGCCGTCGGGGTCGACCGTCCCGGCGCAGTCGCGCGGGCAGGGGTCACCCGGTCCGGCGACGGACCTCCGGCCCGCGGCCGTTCCGCCGCCGGTCCCGGTCGCCGTGCCGGTCCCGGTCCGGCTCGACCCGGTGCCGACGGGTGTCGACCCGGTGCCCGCCCGCGTCGAGGTGGCGCTCGCCGGGGCGAGGCCGCACTCGTCGCAGTAGCCGTCCGCGTCGATCGTCCCGGTGCCGCACTCCGGTCGTACGCACGTCTCGCCCATCACCGTCAGCCCCCCTGTACCCGTCCGTCGACAGCCTGTCCGTCGGCCGGCTCCCCGCCGGCCGCCGCCCCGCCCCGCCCGATCCCGTCCTGCCCGATCCCGTTCCGTTCGATCGCGTCCTGCACCGCACCGTCGTACCCGGTGCCGTCGTACCCGGCACCGCCCGGCTCCGCCGCGACCGCGCCCGACCCGGGCTCGCCCGGTGCCGGTCGCAGTGCCTGCTGGAACCGGGCCACCGCGCCGGCCGCCGCCCGCAGGTCGCACGGCGCGCTCCACAGCAGCCAGCGCGCCTTCTCGTAGCGCTCCACCACCACCGGGTCCTCGGCCACCCGGAGCCGGGCCGCCATCGCCTTGTACGCGTCCAGGCGCCCGCGCAGTTCGGCCCGGACGGCCAGCGGCTGGGTCACCTCGGTGAGCGACTGCCGGGCCCGGGCCAGCTCCTTGGCGGCGGCGTCCTCCAGCGCGTCGAGCAGCGGGGCCAGCCGGTACCACTGCCCGTTCTGGCGCAGGTCCAGCGCCAGCACGATCCGTTCCCGCAGCGCCGAGGCCGGTCCGGGGACGGCCGGCACCTCGGTGGCGGCGATCTTCGCCAGCACCTCGCCGCGCGCCCGGCGGGCCTCGGCCAGGGTGGCGTCGGCCCGCTGGAGCAGGTCGCCGACGCCCTGCAGTCGCTCCTCGGCGTCGTCGCGCAGCCGCAGCAGGTTCTCCAGCTCCTGCCGGACGCCGTCCAGCGCCCGACCGGCCCGGTCGAAGCGCTCGGTGTCCACCACCCCGGAGGGCAGGGCCGCCGCGCCGCCGTCCGGCACCGCGCCGCGCTGGGCCGGGACCCGGGCGGGCCGCCAGAGGGCGAGCGGGTCGGCGCGGACCTCGGTCCGCAGCCCGTCCAGGTCGGCGTCCAGCGCCTCCAGGTCGTCGCCGAGCGGGTGGGTGCCGGAGCGCACGCCGAGCGAGGCCGCCAGGGTCTGCACCCGGCGCAGTTCGGCGATCAGCAGGTCGATCCGGGCCGGCAGCGCCGTCCAGACCGCGTCGGCGGCCGAGACCACCTCCAGCACGGTGGCGTACCAGGAGTTCATCCGCTCCATGAGCTCGTCCAGGCTGACCCGCTCGACCAGCCGGGCGGGGGCGCCCAGCCGCTGCGGGCCGTCCGGCGCGCCGCCGGGCACGGTGACCGCGTCGCCGGTCAGCAGCTCGCTGAGCTCGGCGAGTTCGGGGCCGCCGGGCCGGGCCTTGCGGGCCCGGACCGCGCGGGCCGAGGCGAGCGCCTCCGAGTAGCGGTCGAACAGCGCCCAGAGCAGCGGCAGGCCCTGTCCGACGACGGACCAGCGCTCCTGGGTCCGCCCGGTCAGTCCGGCGCCGTCGAGCAGGCGCAGGCCCGGGTGGTCCTGGAGCGAGAGCAGCGCGGACTCGACCGCGTCGCGTTCCGCGCCGAGGCGCGCCAGCGCGCGGTCCACCTCCTCCCGGCTCAGTACCGGGCCGGCCGAAGCCGCCATCGTTCCCTCCCCTCCTCCGCCTGCCGTGTGCGGTGCTCTGCTGTGTCGTGCTCTGCTGTGCGGTGCCCTGGTGGGCGGTGCTCCGCCGCGCCGTGTCCGGTGCTTCCGGGCCCGGCCGTTCCGGTTCCCCGGGAGTCCGCCCCGACCCTAGCGCGCGCCCCCGGCAGCGGGCCGGGCCCGGTCACCGGGGAACCGTCGGTGCGGCCCGTCGGGCCCGTCACCGGGGCGTCGGCCAGTGCCGGTCGGCGTCGTCCAGCAGGTAGGGCTTCAGCCAGGTGTCGTACGCCCGCCGCCAGCTGCCGCCGGTGTAGTAGTCGTTGAGCACCTGGTTCACCCGGGCCGTCAGATCGGTGCTGGTCTTCAGCATCGCGACGCCCATCACGCCCGGCCGGACCTCGCCGTCGAGCACCCGGACGGTCTGGTCCTGCGCGGCCTGGCTGGCCGCGAGCCCGTCGTCGGTCATGGTGGCGTCGACCTTGCCCAGCTGCATCAGCACCAGGCAGTCGAGGTGGTTCTGCACGGTGACGAGCTGCTTGACCGGACGGGTCTTCAGCTCCTCCTCGGCCGAGGAGCCGGAGGCGGCGCAGGCGGTGGTGCCGTTCAGCGCCTCGTCCAGGGTCTTCGCGGGGGAGGACTTCGGCACCACGACCCGCTGGCTGGTGGTGAAGTAGGGGCGGGAGAACGCCACCTGCTCCATCCGCTCGCAGGTGATCGACATGGTCCGGACGATGATGTCGACCCGGCCCTCCTGGATGAACTTGATCCGGTCGGCGGTCGGTACCGCCTTCAGCACGACCTTGTCCGGGTCCCCCATGATCGCGGTGCCGATCGCCCGGGCGAGGTCGATGTCGAAGCCCTCCACCTGACCGGTGTTGGGGTTGCGCGAGCCCCACCGGTAGCTGTTCAGGTCGATGCCGACGACCAGGCTGCGCTTGGCCTTGACGGCCTTCACCGCCGGGCCGTCCTCGGTGCTCGGCGGGACGCTGCGGTACAGGTCGCAGTCGGCCTGCCCGCTCTGCTCCGACAGTCCGGCCTGCTCCTGCTGCGCCGCCAGCGGTACCTGGCGCGGCGCGCCGGCCGCGGGGGAGGACTCCCGGGGCCCGCCCGCGCCCAGGACCAGGGCGCCGCTCGCCAGCAGGGCCAGCGCCACCGCCGTCCGTGCCCCGCGCAGCGCGGCCGCCCGGCCCCGGCCCCGGTCCGTGCCCGTGTGCGCGCTCGTGTCCGTGTCCGTGTCCATGCTTCCGTCCCCCCTCTACCGGTACTCGGCCAGTCGGCGGCCGAGGCCGCGCAGGGCCGCGGCGGCGGCCAGCAGGCCGAGCACCGCGATCGCCGCGGCCGCGGTGCGCAGATCCTTGTCGACGCCCAGTGCGGCGCCCCGGAACTCGCCCTCCTCCAGCGTCGACGCGAGGACGAGCTCCCGGTCGGCGGCGGCGAACGCGGCCTCGGCCGTCCCCGGCGCGTCCGCCTCCCGGGCCGTCACGGTGGCGTCCAGTGCCGCCTGGTAGTCGCCGTCGTTCTCCAGCTTGGTCGCCGCGGTGTGCCGCTCGCGCCACTGCTGGTAGTCCGCCAGCGCCCGGTCGATGGCGGACCGGGCCAACGGCGGTGCCAGCGACCGGGCCTGCACCAGGGTGCCGGGCCCGGTGTCGCGCCCGGGATCGGTCGTGAACAGGTGCTCCGTGGTCTTCGACCACAGGTCGGCGTAGACGCCGCTGGAGCCGCGCGCGACGTAGTGGAGGTTCTCCGCGAGGCGGGCCGTCAGCACGTCCACCCGGGCCGCGTTGAGCGCCCGCAGCGGAACTCCGCCCTCGCGGTCGCCGCGCGCCAGGGCCGAGGCGGCGCCGTTCGCGGCCACCGTCAGCCACAGCACCGCGGCCAGCACGGCGGCGGTGGCGGCCACCAGCCCGATGTTGAAGACCCGGTTGGTCCGCCGGAACAGCGCCATCTGGACCCAGAGCAGTCCGGTCAGCGCCAGCAGCCCCAGCGCGTACCCGGCCCACGGCGTGGCCCGGGCCGCCTTCATGTCCTCGGCCAGCAGCGCGTTCTCGGCGGCCGAGAACTGCGCGGCGGCCGGCAGCAGCACGGTGCGCATCTGCTCGGAGGCGTACCGCTGGTAGGCGCCGCCGAGCGGGTAGCCCTGCCGGTTGTTGGCCCGGGCGGTCTCCACCAGACCGGCGTAGACCGGCACCTGCTGGTTCAGCTTGGAGAGCACTTCCCGCAGCGGCGACGCGGCGGGGGTGCGGGAGGCGGACTCGGAGATCAGCTGGGAGGCCGTCCTGAGGTCCTGCTCGTAGCGGTCCCGTACGTACCGCGGTTCGGCGCCCGCCAGCAGGAAGCCGGTGGCGGCGGTGGCGTCCGCGTCGGCCAGCGAGCGGTTGATGTCGGCGGCGGCCTGGCTCAGCGGGTGGCTGTTGTCGACCACCCGCTCCGCCGCCGCGGCCCGGGAGTTCACCTGGACGGCGGTGAGCGCGCCGAACGCCAGGGTCAGTACCGCGAGCAGCGCTCCGGCCAGCCGCAGCCGCCCCGGCGCCGTCCGGGTGGCCCGTCCCAGCCGGGCGAGCGGCCCGTTCGGCAGGGCCACCGCCCCCGTGCCGCCGGCCCGTCGCTGGGCCGGCACCGTACCCGTGGGCCGTCCCGGCGTGTCCGGGCCCGGCCCCTCCGTGCGTACCGGTGTCGCCACCAGCCACCCCCTCCCCTGTGGCCCGCCCCCCGTCTCGGGGGCCCGGCCGTTGCCAGCAGTATGGCCGTCACTCCCCGCGGCCACACCCGAGTTGCGCGGATCTTGAGCTGTCCGTCCCTGCTTCGCCCGCCCGGCCCGGGTCCCCCCTCGGGCCGTGCGGCGAACGGGTCGACGCGGCACGCACCCTACGCGGTTCCCGAGCTGACCGGAGGATCGGGGTCCGGTTGTGTGGAGGCCGCGTCCGCGGCGGCGCTCCGGCCGACGTGTCCCGGCGGGCACGCGCCCCCGGCCGGGGCGGTGCGGGTCCGGTCCGGCGGCCCGCCGGCCCGGTCCTTCGTACGATGACGCCATGCGCCTTCTGGGAACGATCTCCGCCGACCGTCCGCTGCTCGTCGTCGCTGTCCGGGAGGAGGCCGCCCACCTCGGCGACCGCCTTCCGGTGCTGCTCACCGGCATCGGCAAGGTCAACGCCGCGGCTGCGCTGGCCACCGTCCTCGCCGGGGGGCGGCACCCCTCCGAGGTGGTGAACCTCGGCACCGCCGGCGCCCTGCGGCCCGGCTGGGAGGGCACCCACACCGTCACCCAGGTGATCCAGCACGACCTGGACACCCCCACCCTGTACGCCCTCACCGGCCGCACCTACGGCGCGCCGCTGGTCGTCGGCAAGGGCGGCGACGGGCCGGTGCTGGCCACCGGCGACCTCTTCGTCTCCGACCCGGCCGCCCGCGACCGCCTCGCCGAGCACGCGGACCTGGTGGACATGGAGGGCTACGCCGTCGCCACGGTCGCCCACCGGGCCGGTCTGCCGGTCCGCCTGGTCAAGCACGTCAGCGACGAGGCGGGCGACGGCGCCGCCCGTGCCTGGCGGGAGTCGGTCGACGACTGCGCCCGTCACCTGGCCGACTGGCTGCACGCCCAGGGGTGGTGACGGTCCGGGGACCTCGCTGTGGGCGGTGACCCCTAGGGTGACCCGGTGACCGAGAACACCGACGCCCCCGCGCCCGAGCGGGCCGACCTCCGGCCGCCGGGGCTGAACGCCGACGAGCACACCACGCTGCTCACCTTCCTCGAGTACCTGCGCACCTGTGTGATCGCCAAGACCGACGGGCTGTCCGACGAGGACGCCCGCCGGCCCGGCGTCGCCTCCGGGACGAGCCTGCTGTGGCTGGTGCGCCACCTCACGGCCGTCGAACTCAACTGGTTCCTCTGGGCCTACCGCGGCGACGACGTCGAACCGTGGGACGACGACGCGCCCTCGCCCGGCGACGAGACGGTGGCCGGGTCGGTGGCCGCGTACCGGGAGGCGATCGCCCGGGCCAACGAGGTGATCGTCTCCGCGGCGGCCTGGCCGGACCGGCCGGGCGTGCGCTCGCTGCGGCCCAACGCCGAGGCGCCGTCGATGCGTTGGCTGCTCGTCCACATGATCGAGGAGACCGGCCGGCATGCCGGGCACGCCGACATCCTGCGGGAATTGCTGGACGGTTCGGTCGGCCGCTGACGGGGGCGGGTGGCCGCGGCCCTGACGGACAGTGGAATACTCCCCCGCGCAGTACCCGGCGCCGCTCCGGCGGCGCCGGGTGTTTTTCACACAGGGGGAATACAAGTTCATGTCTTTTTCTGACAGAAGCAGCGGGCGCCGTCGCACCGCGCACGCCGCCAGGACGGCGCTCGGCGCCTCGGCGCTCGTGCTGACGCTGCTCACCACCGCGGCCTGCGGCCCGGACAACAGCTCGGCCGACACCGCCGTCACCGCGGGCGCGGGTGCGGCCGCGGCGCCGAACCTCGGGCTGCCGGCCAACCTCGAAGACCTCAAGAAGTGGAAGTTCGACGACTGGGAGAAGTGGGCGAAGGACTACGCCCTCCCGGCCGCCGCCAAGGGCTTCTGGACGCTGGACAAGCTGCTCAAGGCCAAGCCCAACGAGCCGCTCCCGCCGCCGCCCGCCGCGCCGCCGGCCGCTCCGGCCCAGCCGACCCAGGCCCCGGCGCAGCCCGGGCAGCCCACCCAGCCGCCGGCCCAGCCCGCGCAGCCGACGGCGCCCGGCGCTCCCAGCGCCCCGGCCACGGCGCCCGCCAAGCCGCCGGCCGGCCAGCCCACCCAGCCCGGGCACCCGACCCCGCCGCCCGCGGCGCCGAAGCCGTCGAACACCCAGCAGCCGGCCTCGCAGGCCCCGGCCCCGCCGGTCCAGCCCACCCAGGCCCCGCCGCAGCCCGCGCAGCCCACCCAGGCTCCGGCCCAGCCGTCGCAGCCGGCCAAGCCCGCCCAGCCGTCGCAGGCCCCGGCGCAGCCCGCCCAGCCGACCCAGGCCCCGGCGCAGCCCGCGCAGCCGGCCGACAACGGCAACGACCCGCTGCCGAAGACCGTCAACGCCCAGCCGCTCCCGCACCCGTACACCAAGCTCGCCGTGCACGGGAAGCTGTTCGCGGACGCGCCGGGCAGCGGTGCCGAGGCCGCCGCCGGACTGAACCACTACCAGTGCTCCGCCACGGTGGTCGCCGACCCGGCCCACCCCGGCAGGAGCAACCTGGTCTGGACGGCCGGCCACTGCATCCACCAGGGCAAGGGCGGCAAGTACTTCAGCAACATCTCCTTCATCCCGGCGTTCAACAGCAGCGGCGCGCTGAGCGGCGGCAAGCAGGCCGAGGAGGCGCAGTACGCGCCGCTCGGCATCTGGAACGCCACCCAGGCGGTCACCTCGCCGCAGTGGAAGGCCGAGGGCGGGGACGGCGGTTCGCCGGCCACCCAGTACGACTTCGCGATCATCCGGGTGCAGCCCGGTGAGGGCGGCAAGTCGCTGGAGGAGACGGTCGGCGACGCCGTGCCGGTCTGGTTCAACGCCCCGCGCGAGCAGCTCAGCATCACCGAGTACGGCTTCCCGGCCGCCCCGCCGTTCGACGGCATGGAGCTCAACCGCTGCGAGAGCGGCCGGCCGAGCCGGATCTCCTACGACCCGGCCCGCCCGCCGATGCACGCCATCGGCTGCACCATGACCGGCGGTTCCAGCGGCGGTGGCTGGCTGGCTGTCAAGGACGGCAAGCCGGCGCTGGTCAGCAATGTCTCGGTCGGCCAGCACGTCGGGGACCCGAAGTACCAGGCCGGTCCGTACCTGGACGACGTCGCCGCCGGTGCGTACGACTTCATCTCCAAGAAGGGCTGACGCCCGCCGGACGCAGGACGGCCGCCCCCGCGCACTCCGGTGTGCGGGGGCGGCCGCGTTCACGCCCGACCCGGTGACTCGGCCGGCGACCGGATTCGGCCGGCGACCGGGCTCGGTCGGCGGACCGGCTCGGCCGGCGACCGGGCTCAGTCGGCGAACGCCGTGAGGTCCAGCGCGGCCAGCCGCTCCGGGTCGGTGAGCACGTCGATCGCCGCGATCAGGCCGTCCACCACGGTGAACGCCATGATCGACACCGGCCGCCCGTTCGCCCCGATCACCACGACGCCCGCCGCGCCGTTGACCAGCGCCGGCCGCGCGTACGGCGACAGGCTGCGGAACATGACCGCCTGGCCCGCGACCGTGCGGGCCCCGTTGAGCACCACCGGACGCCGCTGCTCCCGCCCGGCGGCGGCGCCGTCGGCGCGCAGCACCACGTCCGGGTCCAGCACCGCGAGCAGTGCGTCGAGGTCCCCGGTGCGGGTGGCGGCGAAGAACGCGTCGACGGCCACCCGCTGGCGGGCCAGGTCCCGGTCCGGCGCGGGCGCCCGGCCCTGCACCTTGCGCCGGGCCCGGCTGGCCAGCTGCCGGGTGGCCGCCGCCGTCTTCTCGACCAGCGGGGCGATCTCCTCGAACGGCACCGCGAACATGTCGTGCAGCACGAAGGACACCCGCTCGGCGGGCGAGAGCGACTCCAGGACCACCATCAGCGCCAGCCCGACCGAGTCGGCCAGCAGCACCTCCTGCTCCGGGTCGGGCGCGTCCGCCCGTCGGAGCAGCGGGTCCGGTATCCGCGACGGCTCGACGTCACCGCCCCCGCCGCCGGCCGCGAACCGGCCCTCGAAGGACTCCTCGCGCCGCTGGGCCCGCGAGCGCAGCTGGTTGAGGCAGATCCGTCCGATCACCGTGGTCAGCCAGCCGCCGAGGTTCTCCACCGCGGAGGTGTCGGTGCGGTCGTAGCGCAGCCAGGTGTCCTGGACGGCGTCCTCGGCCTCGGCGATCGATCCGAGCATCCGGTAGGCGACGGCCCGCAGGTGCGGCCGGTGCGCCTCGAACGATTCCGCGTCCCCCGACCCGGCGCCCACCGCGGTGTCGGCGTCCCCCGACCCGGCGCCTCCTGCGGTGCCGGCGTCGTCCGCTGCTCCCGCCGCCAGAAAGTTCTCGTCCACCCGTGTCACATTCCTCTGCCGCCGTGGGTCAAAGCTCCGGAAGCACGAAACCTAGCGGGTCCGCCGGAAGCGCGGCCTCCGTTCGCCCAAGGAGTGACGATCATGACTCTCCCGACCAGCGCCCCCGTTCTCGTGACCGGCGGCACCGGCACCCTCGGCCGCCACGTCGTTCCGCTGCTGCGGGCGGCCGGCCGGGACGTCCGGGTGCTCACCCGGAACCCCCGCCCGGCCGCCGACGGCGTCGAGTACGCGGCCGGCGACCTGCTCACCGGCGCCGACGGCAAGGGCGTGGACGCGGCCCTGGCCGGGGTCGAGGTGGTCCTTCACCTGGCCGGCGACGCCAAGAACGACGAGGCCACCACCCGCAACCTGGTCGCCGCCGCCCGGCGGGCCGGGGTGAAGCACCTGGTGTACATCTCGGTGATCGGCGCCGACCGGGTGCCGCTCGGCTACTTCCGCGCCAAGCACGCCGCCGAGCGGCTGGTCGCCGAATCGGGCATCCCGTACACCACGCTGCGCGCCGCCCAGTTCCACGACCTGACCCTGAAGACCGCGGCCGCGATGGCCAAGCTGCCGGTCGTGCCGAAGCTGGGCGGCATCCGCTGGGAGCCGGTGGACTCGCGCGACGTCGCCGAGCGCCTGGTCGAACTCGCCCTGGCCGCGCCCGCCGGGCTCGTCCCGGACCTCGCCGGCCCGGCCGTCCGCACGCTCGGCGACCTCACCCGCGACCACCTGCTGGCCGCCGGGAAGCGCCGCCCGATGCTGCCGCTGCGGGCCCCCGGCAAGGTCGGCCGCTGCTACCGGGAGGGCGTCAACCTCGCCCGGCCCGGCGCCGCGCGGGGCACCCGCACCTGGGAGGCGTTCCTCGCCGAGACCTTCCCGGCGGGCGCGACCGCGGCCGCCGGGAAGGTCGGTACCCGCTGACGTCCGCCGGGTCAGGACCAGGTGACGGCGGCGGGCTCGCCGCTCTTCGCCGCCGAGGCCACCACGGCGGTCGGCACCACCTTCGCGAACCGCATCGCGTGCAGCACCGTGGCGGTGGCGCGGGCGAGTTCGGCGGCCGGGACGGTCACGCCGTCCGGCCCGGTCAGGTCGAAGGCGTGCATGGCGTCGACCGGGAAGACCGTGTCGTAGCCGAGGTTGCCCGCCATCCGGGCGGTGGTCTCACAGCACACGTTGGTGATGATCCCGGTCACCACCACCTGCCGGGTGCCCCGCTCCTGGAGCCAGGCGTGCAGGTCCGGGGTGCCGTAGAAGGCGCTGTTGACCGTCTTGGTGATGTGCAGCGCGGGCTCGACCGCCGCCACGAAGTCCTTCAACTCGTAGCCGGAGGTGCCCGGTTCGAGCGGGCCGCCGGTGGTGGCGTGCTGGACGACCACGATCGGCCGCCCGGTTGCCCGCCACACGTCGATCAGTTCGCCGATCCGCTGCTCGGCCCCGGGGTTGTCGCGCCCGCCCCAGAACGCGGTGTCCTCGAAGCCCTTCTGGACGTCGATGACGACCAGGACGGCGTCGGTGTCGATGGTGAGCGGGGCGTCGAAGGCGCTGGTGTTCGTCATGCGTCCATGCTGCGGCGGGCCCGGGCGCACCCGTGAGCGGCGGTGGAGCCACCTGTCGATACGATCCTGCCACTACGCTTCCCCCCATGCGCACGGTGGGGTGTCTGGTCTTCGACGGGGTGCGGCCGTTCGACTACGCGGTGATCGGCGAGGTCTGGGCCGAACGGTCGGGCCTTCCCGGCATCCCCGGTTTCGAGCTGCGGGTCTGCGGCCCGGACGGTGCCCGGGTGCGGCTCGGCGGCGGGCTGGAACGCGTCCCGGACTTCGGCCTGGACGCGCTGGCCGCCTGCGACCTGGTGGTCGTGCCGGGCGTGGAGCGGCCGGAGGAGTCGCGCGACCCGGCCGTGCTCGCCGCGCTGCGCGCCGCCCACGAACGCGGCGTCACCGTCGCCTCGCTCTGCGCGGGCGCCTTCGTGCTCGCCGAGGCGGGCCTGCTGGACGGCCGCACCGCCACCACCCACTGGGCCCTCGCGGAGGACCTCGCGGAGCGCTTCCCGGCGGTCGACGTGCGGCCCGAGGTGCTGTTCACCGGCGAGGGCCGGCTGTGGACCTCCGCCGGGGTGGCGGCCGGCATCGACCTCTGCCTGCACCTGGTCCGCGCGGCCCACGGCGAACGGGCGGCCGCGTCGATCGCCCGCGCGATGGTCACCGCGCCCTTCCGCTCCGGCGGCCAGGCCCAGTTCATCCCCTCCCCGGTCCCGGAGCCCGCGCCCGCCGGCGACGACCCGCTCGCCCGCGTCCGGACCGAGGTCCTGGCTGCCCTGGACACCCCCTGGACGGTCCGCCGGATGGCCGTCCTCGCCCTGATGTCCGAACGCACCTTCGCCCGCCGCTTCGCCGCCGCGACCGGCACCACCCCGCTGCGCTGGCTGCTCGACCAGCGCATCCTCACCGCCCAGCGCCTCCTGGAGGACACCGACCTCCCGGTGGACGCGGTCGCCGTCCGCTGCGGCTTCGGCTCCGCCGTCTCCCTCCGCCCGCCCTTCACCACCCGCCTCGGCGTCCCGCCGCGCGAGTACCGCAGGACGTTCCGCGGGCGCGACGTGGGCTGACGTCCGGAGCGCTGGCCGCGCCGCCGCGCCGCCGCGGGGAATTCGGTGGTGTGGGGCGGAACCGGTGTGCGACGGTCGGCCCATGGGCAACTCCACGGCGTACCCCGTCCTGCGGACCACCGACGCGGCCGAGGCGTACGCGTGGGGCGAGCGGCTGCGCGCGCTGCTGGCCCACTGCGAGGACGAGGTCGGACTCGGCGCCGAACTGCTGACGGCCGCCGACGTCCGGCGGACGGCCGAGGTCCTGCCCGGCGCCCGCTTCCACTACGTGGACGCGCGGACCGGTCCGACGGGGGAGTACCTCCGGTTCGAGCTCGACCCCCGCACGGCGGACGATGCCGCGCTGGAGCCGCACCTCCCCCTGGACGTCACGGTGGACGTCCCGACGGGGAGCGTGGAGGAGCGCTTCGCGGCGGCCGTCGGCCGGGGCCGGGGCACGGCCACCGTGGACTGGCGCGGCCGGTGGCCGGACGACCCGGAGACCGGCAGCGTCGGCTCGCCGAAGTACGACGGGGTCCAGATCGTGTTCCACGGCGATTCGGCCCAGTGGGGTGCGTGGGCGGCCCACCACACCGTCTTCGTCCATGCGGGCAAGTTCGGTGACGAGCGGCGGGCGCGCGAGCTCGCCGAGGCCGTCGGCGGCGAGGTGCTGGGCGAGCCGCAGCTCGGGTGGTGAGACCGCACCCGGGGAGGGGCCTCGGCCGCAGGCCGCCGCCGCGCCCTCAGTCGCGGGCCGCGCCCTCGATCCGGGGCGTGAGCCCGTCCAGGAGGGTGGTGAGGCCGGACTCGAAGAGGGTGTCGAGGTCGAGGTCGTAGCCCTCGTCCAACTCGGCCGTCAGGCGGGTGAAGACCGGGAAACGGGCCGCGGCGGCGCGGGCGTCGAAGGCGGCGAAGCGGGTGTCGGTCCACTCGTCCCCGGTGAGGCCGGTGGCGGCCTGGGCCCGGGCCTCGCGTTCGAGGTTGGCGGCGAGGCCCTCGACGTAGCTGTAGAACAGCACGTGGATGTCGAGGACGGTGCCGGCCGGGAGGCCGCGGCCGTCGAGGGCGGCGAGCGCCCATTCGGCGTGGGTGAGCAGGTTGGGCAGGAGCAACGGCCGGGTGACGGGGCCGAGTTCGGCGAGCCAGGGGTGGCGGCGGAACAGCGACCACAGGGTGCGGGCGCCGAGTTCGAGCCGGGGGCGCCAGTCGGCGGGCGGGTCGGCGGGGTAGCCGGCCTCGCCGAAGGCGGCGTCGGCGGCGAGCAGGACGAGTTCGTCCTTGCTGGTGACGTACCGGTAGGCGGACATCGGGGCGACGCCGAGCCGGGCCGCCACGGCGCGCATGGACAGGGCGGCGAGCCCTTCCGCGTCGGCGATCTCCAGGGCGGCCGCGATCAGCCGCTCGCGGCTCAACTCGCCCTCGGGCGGCGCCGGTCGGGGGGCGGCGGGGGACGAGGGAGCGGCAGCGGCAGCGGCGACCACGGTGCCGACCCGGGGCCGGGCCTCGACCAGGCCCTCCGAGCGGAGCACGGTGAGTGCCTTGGTCGCGGTGGCGAGGGCGACGCCCCAGTCCTGGGCCAGCCGCCGGTTCGAGGGGACGCGCGCGCCGGGGGCGAGTTCGCCGGTGCTGATCCGGCGGCGGAGGTCGGCGGCGATGCGGCGGAACGGCGGGTCCGTCTCGGGTGCCACGGCGGCGCCCTCCTGTTCGGGAATCTTTTCGCGGCCGCGCCCGGCCTGTACTAGCGCAGACGCTACCAGGGGAATCAGGCCTGAACCGCCCGCTGTCCTAGCTCAGAAGCGGCTCTGACCTGCGGGTTTCGTGCTTGCGGGGCTCTGCATGTACAGCGTACATTCAGATTGTTCGCGGCGGACGACGCCGCACCGGCACACCGAACCAGGGAGCAGTCATGCAGAACGTCCTCGTCTCCGGCGGCGGCATCGCCGGCACCTTCCTCGCCCACTGGCTGGCCCGCCGCGGCTTCGCCCCCACCGTCGTCGAGCTGGCCCCCGGCCCGCGTACCGGCGGCCAGGCCGTCGACATCCGGGGCGTCGCCCTCGACGTGATCGAGCGGACCGGCCTCACCGAGCAGGTCCGGGCCGTCCGCACCCGGATGCGCGGCATGTCCGTGCTCGGCGCCGACGGCACCGAGCTGCACCGCTCGGAGGAGTCCACCTACAGCAGCGGCCGGCTGGACAGCGAGGACGTCGAACTGCTGCGCTCCGACCTGCTGGAGATCCTCTACGACCACACTCCGGCGGGCGTCGAGTTCGTCCACGGCGACAGCGTCACCTCGCTCCAGGAGGACGCACGCGGGGTGCACGTCACCTTCGCGCACGGGCGGCCCCGCACCTTCGACCTGGTGGTCGGCGCGGACGGTCTCCACTCGCGGGTGCGCCGGCTGGCCTTCGGCGCGGAGGAGCGGTTCCTGAGCCCGCTCGGCACCCATCTCGCGATCTTCGGCGCCGACAACTTCCTCGGCCTGGAGGACTGGCAGGTCTGGCAGCGCGACGGCGACGCCGGTTACGGCATCTACCCGGTGCGCGGCAACACCGAGCTGCGCATCGTCTTCGGCTGGGGCAGCGACGCGCCCGCCGAGCGCGACCCCGAGGCGGCCCGCAAGGCGGTCGCCGACCGGATCGCCGCGCTGTCCTGGGAGCGGACCAGGCTGCTGGACGCCCTGCACCGTTCGACGGACTTCTACGCGGACGTGATGGCGCAGGTCCACCTGGACTCCTGGTCCGCCGGCCGCACCGTGCTGCTCGGCGACGCGGGCTACTGCGCCTCGCCGCTCTCCGGCCAGGGCACCAGCCTGGCCCTGGTCGGCGCCTACGTGCTCGCCCAGGAGCTCGGCCGGGCCCGCGACCACGGCACCGGCCACCGCGCGGCCTACGGCAGCTACGAGCGCCGGATGCGCCCCTTCGTCACCCTCAACCAGGCCCTCGCCACCGAGAACCCGGGCGGCCCGGCGGCCGAGGAGTCCGTCGAACGGGCGAAGAACGCCATCCTCCTGGACGCCGCGTAGCCGGGCCGCGTGCCGGACGTACCGCCGTCGCCCGATACCCTTTGGTTCCATGACCGAGGTTTCCCGTCCCGTCCGCGTCCGTTTCGCCCCGAGCCCCACCGGCATGTTCCACGTCGGCGGTGCCCGCTCGGCGCTGTACAACTGGGCGACGGCACGACAGCAGGGCGGTGTCTTCGTCCTGCGGATCGAGGACACCGACGCCGCCCGCAACAAGCCCGAGTGGACCGACGGCATCATCAGTGCCCTCGCCGCGATCGGCATCCACGAGGGCGACGCCGCCTTCGAGGGCCCGTACTTCCAGTCCGCCAACGCCGGCACCCACCGCGCCGCCGCCGAGAAGCTGTACGCGGCCGGCCGCGCCTACTACTGCGACTGCACCCGCGAGCAGACCGCCGAGCGCACCGGCTCCGCCCAGACCGGCTACGACGGCTTCTGCCGCGAGCGGGGCCTGGAGTACGCCGAGGGCCGGGCCCTGCGCTTCCGCACCCCGGACGAGGGCGCCACCGTGGTGGTGGACCTCATCCGCGGCGAGCCGGCCTTCCCGAACTCCGCGATCGAGGACTTCGTGATCGCCCGCGGCGACGGCAGCCCGGTGTTCCTGCTCGCCAACGTGGTCGACGACCTGGAGCAGGGCGTCACGGAGGTCATCCGCGGCGAGGAGCACCTGTCCAACACCCCGAAGCAGCAGCTGCTGTGGGAGGCCCTCGGCGCCACCCCGCCGGTCTGGGCGCACCTTCCGGTGATCGTCAACGAGAAGCGGCAGAAGCTGTCCAAGCGCCGCGACAAGGTGGCGCTGGAGGACTACCTCGCCGAGGGCTACCTGCCCGAGGCGATGGTCAACTACCTGATGCTGCTGGGCTGGGGCCCCAAGGACGACGTCGAGATCCGCCCGTACGCGGAGCTGGAGCAGCTGTTCAGCATCTCCGAGGTCAACGCGGGCTCGGCGTTCTTCGACGTGGCGAAGCTGCGCTCGTTCAACGGCGAGTACATCCGCGCCCTGACGGTGGACGCGTTCATCGCCGCCTGCGCGCCGTTCCTGGCCGCCGACCGCGCGCCGTGGGCCGCCGAGGACTTCGACCCGGTCGCGTTCGCCGAGCTGGCCCCGCTGGCGCAGTCCCGGATCGCGGTGCTGGGCGAGATCGTCGAGCAGGTCGACTTCCTGTTCCTGCCGCAGCCGGTGGAGCACGAGCAGTCCTGGGCGAAGGCCATGAAGGACAAGGACGGCGCGCTGGCCCTGCTGCGCACCGCCCGCGAGAAGCTCACCGCCCTCGGTGAGTGGAAGGCCGAGCCGCTGAAGGCCGAGCTGGAGGCCGTCGCGGCCGAGCACGGGCTGAAGCTGGGCAAGGCGCAGGCGCCGATCCGGGTCGCGGTCACCGGCCGCACCGTGGGCCTGCCGCTGTTCGAGTCGATCGAGGTGCTGGGCCGCGAGCGGACCCTCGCCCGTCTGGACGCGGCGGCGGAGCGCCTGGCCGCAGCCTGACGCGAGCGCTGTTCCGAGGGCCGTACCCCGCACGGGCGGGGTACGGCCCTCGGGCGTTCCCGGGGTGGTCGGCGGCGGAAATTGACCCACGTTTCCGGTGCGGAAATGCACCCGTCAGCGGGTCGATCGGGTCAATAGAGTGATCATCACAAGGCCACGGCAGGGGAGCCGGAGCCGCCCGAGACGGGGAGAACCACCATGAACGCCAGCCCGGCCAAGCCGATCCTGACCCGCGCCGCCACCGCCGAGACCACCAGCGACCCGAGCAGCGTGATGACCCTGCTCGCCGACCACGGCACCGACGGCAGCCCGGTCACCAGCTACCGGTCCACCTTCGCCAAGGGCGCGGTCGGCGCCCCGGCCCACTTCCACACCAGGGCCTCCGAGCTGTTCTTCGTCATCGGCGGCCAGCTCCAGGTCCTGCTGGACGAGAAGGTCGAGACCCTGGAGAGCGGCGACTTCCTGCTCGTCCCGCCGCACACCCCGCACGCCTTCGCCGCCGCGCCCGGCTCCGAGGCCGACGTGCTGTTCGTCTTCACCCCGGGCATGCCGCGCTTCGACTACCTGCGGCTGCTCGGCCGGGTGATGCGGGGCGAGGCGAGCCTCCAGGAGATCAAGGACTCCTCGGAGCTGTACGACAACCACTACGTCGACAGCCCGCTGTGGCGCGCGACCCTGGAGGCGGCGGCCGGGAAGTGACGCTCGGGCTGTCGCGCTCAGACCGTCACGAGTCTCGGCGACCGGCCGAAGACGAGATCGGTGAACCCGGGCGCGGGGGTGACCAGCACCCAGACGAACTTGCCGATCCCGCCGGCGCGGGGGCACCAGCCCCAGCGCTCGGCGAGTTCGTCGACGAGGAGGAGACCGCGTCCGGACTCCTCCTCGGGGTCGACGGAGGGGCGGAGGACGGGGCGGCCGGTACCGGCGTCGTGCACCTCGAGCCGGAGGCGGTCGGCGGGGACGACGGCGAACCGGACTTCGATCAGCCGGTCCGGCGGGGCGTCGCAGTGCCGGACGGCGTTGGTGACGAGCTCGCCGAGCAGCAACTCCGCGATGTCGGAATAGCGTTCACCGCGGGGGAGTCCGGCGAGGTAGGCGCGGAGGAAAGAGCGGGCGAGGGGGGCGGAGTCGGTCCGGGAGGGGAGCCGGGCGGCGAACTCGCGGGGCCGGCGGGGGATGCGGAGACAGGGCATGGCGAGGCCTTCGGGTGAGAGGGGGGAGTGGAACAGGCTCGCGAACGGGGCGCGATATTCACGCTGTGCGAGGAGAAGACTGCGTTCCGCCACAATCATCTACTTGTGACGGGTACGGTGACGACCAAACCGCAGTGCAGGGCATGTGCAGCACGTGAGGGGGCCGGTCGTGGCACACCGGAGGAGCAAGCTCGAACCGACAGCGAGCTCGGCGGTGATGTTCGGCGAGGAGCTGCGCTTCTACCGGGAACTGGCCGGCTACACGCAGGAGGAGTTGGCCAAACTCCTGCACTGCGATCGCACGGTGCTGACGCGTTGTGAGGGCGGAAGGCGACGGATGCAGCCTGAGATGGTCGAGGATGCCGACCGGTTGTTGAACACCAGTGGGCTGTTGAAGCGGCTCTGGGAGCGGGTCGACTGGAATGCGGAGATCGAGCATCCGGACTGGTTTCAGGAGCACGTCGAGATGGAGGCCGAGGCTGTCGGCCTTCGAGTGTTCCAGTGCTCAGTCATGCATGGCTTGTTGCAATGCTCCGCGTATGCGAGGGCAGTGTTCGAGGCAGGGGATGCAGCAGGAAATCCGTCCTTGATCGAGGAGCGGATCTCGGCGCGACTGGCCAGGCAGGAACGCTTTCGCGATCCCCTGGGTCCTCTGCTCGTGGTCATCCTGGACGAAAGCGCCATTCGGACCGTCTATGGCGGTCCTGGAGTGATGCGGCGCCAGATGGAGCACGTGTTGACCGTTGCCGAGCAGCCCAACATCGTCGTCCAGGTCGCGCCGTTCGCCGACCGGCGAACGATCATCGACAAGTCCATGGTCCTGCTGGAGATGCCTGACGGCCAGCACTGGGTCTACTCGGAGAGCCTTGATCGCGGCCATCCGAGCAATGATCCGACCATCGTTTCGAGTCATCAGCGCAGCTATGATCGCCTCCGCGGGGAAGTGCTCTCGATGGACGACTCGCTCGCGCTGATTGCCGGGGCGCTGGAAGGGTTCAGCTATGACGAGGAACATGCTCGACGGCGCCGAGTGGCGCAAGAGCAGCTACAGCGGGGGCAACGGCGGCGACTGCGTAGAGGTGGCCCTCACGTCCCCTACCCCCGCCCTCGTCCCGGTGCGTGACTCCAAGGACCCCTCCGGTCCGGTCCTCCTCTTCCCCGCCGCGGCCTGGGATTCCTTCCTTGCCGCCGTCCGGGACGGGTCGCTCCCGGCCGGCTAGCACCCTGATCGCCGATGAGACGGAGGATCCGCCGTGATGGAGAACATGACGTCGGCCTGGCGCAAGAGCAGCTACAGCGGGAACAACGGCGGCGAGTGCATCGAGGTGGCCCTCACCTCCCCTGCCTCCGCCCTCGTCCCGGTGCGTGACTCGAAGGACCCCTCCGGTCCGGTCCTCCTCTTCCCCGCCGCCGCCTGGGGTTCCTTCCTCGCCGCCGTCCGGGACGGGTCGCTCCCGGTTGGTCAGTAGCACCCCTGGGGATGGGCTAGTATTTACCCATCACCCAGTTGCGCGGGTGGCGGAATAGGCAGACGCGCTGGATTCAGGTTCCAGTGCCCGAAAGGGCGTGGGGGTTCAACTCCCCCCTCGCGCACACAGAGAACGGCCGGTCGGATCCTCGGATCCGACCGGCCGTTCTGTTTCCACCCCCCAGCTCGGCCTACTCGCCTGGGTCGGATCGAGCGCATCCCGACCCACACTGCTGCTTGTGGTGAAGCCCCTTCCGTCGAAGCGCTCATGTTCAGCCCATGTGCACCCCGAGGTGGCGACGAACACGATCGCCGCCAACACCTCCCGGTCCCCGTAACGGCGCCGACCACCACCCTGCGGCCGAACCGGCACCTCCGGCACCACCACCTGGAACAGCTCCCACAACTCGTCCAGGACGAGACGCTCCACGATCGTCACGGAAACAGCCCGTTCAGCTACCCAAACAGGTTGCTCACCCGTTGCTTCCTGCGATGAGCAGGCGATAGCCGTAGTCCACGGACTCCCGCTCCAGCAGGTCCGCGTGGCGTCGCCGCCAGGCCCCGGAGGCGAGGTCGGCGCGCAGTCGTTCGATCGCCGGTTCGACCACGGACGGCGGGAGTTGGGCGAACGTCGAACTGGCCTGCCGGACCACGGCATCGAGGTAGCACTCCGGCCGCCGCCAGTAGGCGATCTGGAAGCCGTCGGTGAAGTCCTGCGGAATCTCGAAGGGCAGCACGGTGTGCGCGCCCAGCGCCTCCACCACGGTGGACAGGGGCGTGAAACGGGCCTGTTCGAGGCGGCGGATCTCGGGCAGGTACTCCTCGATCAGCCACAGCCCGGGCCGGTGCCCGGGATCCCAGGTGAAGACGACCTGCCGGCGCGCTACGCGCCGCAGCTCGCCCAGGCCGCGGCGCAGGTCGGGCCAGTGGTGCACCGTCATCACCGCCATCGCAGCGTCGAACGCGCCGTCCTCGAAGGGAAGTTCCTCCGCACCGGCCAGAACCTTGCGCTGTCCGGGATGCTGTTCCAGCATCACCCGCGAGGGGTCCACCGCGGTGACCTCGGCGTCGGACGGCTCGTAGGAGCCGGCGCCCGCACCGACGTTGACGACCGTACGCGCTCCGGCCAGCGCCCGGTGGATCAAATCGGCCAGGCGCGGGTCAGGGCGGCGGACAGCCCGGTAGCCGACACCGATGCGGTCGTACACCGCCGTCGCCGGGGTTCCCCCGGCAGCAGAAGCAGAAGTCATGTGCCGGAGTCCACCACCACGGTCCCCGGCCGGGCGAGAGATTTAGTATGGGCCGAATGTTGCTGCTCCGGCTCGATGTGGAAGCCCTGGCCTCGGTCCGGTTCGCCTGCTCCCCCCTGCAGGAGACCGTTCAGAGCCTGCGGGCCTGGCGCAGCCCCACCCGCTACGCCGTGCACCAGCCGCTCTTGCGGCAGGCGGCACCCCGCCTCCGGCACCTCGACTGGCCACTGCTGCAGGCACTGGTCGGCCCGACCCGGCTGGCCCCCGACTTCCTCACCCCCCACCCGCCCCGGCCGAACACCGACATCGACGACGAGTTCGCCGCCCTGCGCTCGACGCCGGCGCGGCGCGTGACACACGAACTGCTCCAGGCCGCCGACGGCCACCCCCTGAACCCGCTGCTGTCCGACGCCCAGGCAGACCCGCTCGGCCTGCTGGAACGCATCGCCCAGGCCCTGCACACCTACTGGCTCCTGGTGATCGCACCGCACTGGCCACGCATGCACGCCGTGCTGCGCGCCGATGTCCTCCACCGCGCGCGCCGCCTCACCGACGGTGGCGCGGCCGCCCTGTTCGCCGACATCGACCCGGGCCTCACCTGGCAGCCGGACCCCGGCACCCTGGCCGTCGACGCCTTCCCCGCCGAGCACCACGACCTGGTCGTCGACGGACACGGCGTGACGTTCACACCCTCCCTGTTCTGCGACCACGCCGTCACCGTCGTCGACCTCGGCCTGCCGCCCCGGATCTGGTACCCGGCCCGCGGCCTCGCCACGGCCTGGCACAGCACCTCGACCGCACCGCCGGCGGCACTCGCCGACCTGCTCGGCCGCACCCGCGCCCGGATCCTCAGCCACCTCGCAGAACCGGTGAGCACGACCGAGCTGGCCCACCGGCTGAACGTCAGCCCCGGAACGGTCAGCCAGCACCTCGGCGTCCTGCACCGCGCCGGACTGGTCACCCGCGCCCGCCACGGGCACCTCGTCCTCTACCTGCGCAGCCCACTCGGCGACCAGCTCCACACCTGAACGCGCCCTCTCGCATTGCGGAGAGGCAACGACGTGACGACGGCGCGCCCGGGCCCGCCGGAGCACCCGCCATCGCCTGCCGGAACAACTCCCGACCGTCGCCCAGCACCGGACCTGTGGCTTTCTGCACGGCCAGCCAGGACTCAACGGCCCAATTGAGACGACCTCTAAGGATCATGGTCGGATCCGGGGATCCGACCGGCCGTTCTGGTTGTGTCTCGTGGTGCCGCCGCAGGCCGGGGCCGGTCGGGGTCAGATCCAGGTGTAGTTCTCGTCCGTGATCGGCGCCAGCTCGAAGTGGCGGACCGGGGCGGTGGGGCTGTCGAGGGCGGCGATCTGCTTGCCGATCGGCGGGAAGAGCGGCAGACCGTCCACCTTGCGGTAGTCGTGCCACTCGACGGTGCCGACCTCGTGGCTGCCGTCGGGCAGCTCGTCGAACTCCTGGGTGGCGAGTCGTGCGCGGACCTCGGGGGTGACGTGGAGCCGGTAGATCAGGTGGAACTTGCGCGGCGGCGGGGTCGGGCCGGGCCGGCTGATTCGGGCGTCCGCCATCCAGATCAGCTCCGGTGCGGTGGTCGCCAGGGCGGGCGTGAGGCCGAGCTCTTCTTCGAGCTCGCGCAGGACGGCCTCGCGGTAGTCCTCGCCGTCGTGCACGTTGCCGCCGATGGTGCTGTAGTGCACGGAGTCGGCCCGGTTCCGTCGCAGCAGCGCGACATCGTCGCCGCAGAAGACCAGGCCGGTGACGCGAACCTTGATCCTGCTGAACGGCTTGGGCGTCTCGGTGGTGCTCATGGGGTTGGTTCTCCTTGATGGGGATGGTGGTGTGCTGGGGTCACCCGTAGGTCTCGCCGCTCAATGCCAGTGAGGAGTCGGTGTGTTGAGGGTTCCTGGCTTGCCCCGGGGGGGTGAAACGGCGGAGCCGGCGGCCGGTGGCGTGCATGACCGGGGCGAGGTGACAGGGGTCCATCTCCTCGATGAGGACGGTGGGCTGCTCGGTCGGGGGGTTCTTGAGGCCCGTGACGGAGACTATTCCCCGGTTTCAAGGCCGGACGTGGTGCCTCGTTGTCCGAGTGGGGCGTTCAAGCCCCCCGTCGCGCAAACAGAGAACGGCCGGCCGGACTCTCGGGTCCGACCGGCCGTTCTGTCTCTCGGATCTGCGGATCGCCCCTCACGGCACGGTGAGGGGCGACCCGATGCGGTGCCGTTCAGCCCAGGAAGTCGACGCGGTCGATCAGGCCGTCGCGCACGCGGTAGGCCACCAGGACGCGGAGCGGCTCGGCGGACAGGCCGTGGGCGATCTCCTGGTCGACCACCCAGTCGCCCTCGGTGAGCCGCCCCACGATCTCCGCCCGGCACCGGCCCTCGGCGAACTGCCCGGCGTACGTGTCCCGCAGGGCCGACCTGCCCTGGAGGAGGCTGCCGTCGGTCCGTCGGATCGTGACGTCCTCGGCGTAGGTGGCGACGAAGGCGTCGAGGTCGTGGCTGTTGTAGGCGGCGAGCTGCTGCTCGACCACGTCGCGCGGTTCGGTCATGTGCGTGGACGTTCCTTCTTCGATGGGTGGTTCAGCCCGCGAGGCGGCGGGCGGCGAGCTCGGCGTAGAGCGCGGCGCCGTCGGGGAGGACCGCGTCGTCGAACTCCGCATGGGGAGAGTGGTTGGACGGCAGGTTATCGGGGTCGCTGCCCTTCGGGGCGGCGCCGAGCCAGGCGAACGAGCCCGGGACCGCTTCGAGCACCCGGGAGAAGTCCTCCGACCCGGGGATCGGGTTCGGCAGCGTCCGGAAGCGCTCCTCGCCGAAGACCTCCCGGACGGTGTCCCCCAGGAAGTCGGTCTCGGTCCCGTCGGTCACGGTCACCGGGTACTCGGGGAGGTACTCGATCTCCGCGCGCAGGCCGTGGGCGGCCGCGATGGCCCGGACCAGCTCCACCGAGGCGTCGGCGACCTTGGCCTGTGCCTCGGCGGAGAAGGTGCGCACGGTCGCCTCGAAGCGGGCGGTGTCGGGGATGATGTTGCGCCGGGTGCCGGCCTCGAGGACCCCGACGGTGATCACCACCGGGTCGAACACGTCGAAGCGGCGGGTCACCATGGTCTGCAGGGCGGTGACGATCTCGCAGGCCGCCGGTACGGGGTCCTTGGCCCGGTGCGGCACCGCGCCGTGGCCGCCCGCACCGTGGAGGGTGACGTGCAGCGCGGCGGACGCGGCGAGGATCGGTCCGCGCCGGGAGCTGAACTCCTTGTGCGGCATGGTCGAGGACACGTGCAGGGCGTACGCGGCGACCGGGCGCCGGCCCGCCGCGTCCAGCACGCCCTCCGCGAGCATGGCGCCGGCGCCGTCCCAACCCTCCTCGCCGGGCTGGAACATGAGGACCACGTCGCCGTGCAGTTCCTCCCGCCGGGCGGCCAGCAGGTGCGCGGCGCCCGCGAGCATGGTGGTGTGCAGGTCGTGGCCGCAGGCGTGCATCGCGCCGTTCTCGGCGGCGAACGGAACTCCGGTCTTCTCCACGACCGGCAGGCCGTCCATGTCGCCGCGCAGCAGCACGGCCGGTCCCGGCCGGCCGCCCCGCAGCACCGCGGTGACCGAACTCAGGCCGGTGCCCAGGCTCACCTCCAGCGGCAGCCCGTCCAGGGCCCGCAGCACCCGCTCCTGGGTGCGCGGGAGGTCGAGGCCCACCTCGGGGAAGCGGTGCAGGTCCTGGCGGAGCCGGACCAGGTCCGGGGCCAGCGCGAGGGCGTCGTCGTGCAGGGACACAGGTACCTCCATCGGACCCGCGGGCGGCGGGATTTGTGCGGAGCGGTCTCGTACCGGGATTCTGGGCCTCGCGGCGGGAGTCTCCCGCGGATTCGCAGGATCACGCCACGAAGGGGCCCTCCCGTGAACGAATCGTCCGGAAGCCGACGGTGACCGGCGCGACGGTGACCGGTGCGGAGGTGGCGGGCAAGGAGGCGACCGGCGCCGAGGCGACGGTCGACGAGCTGGACCTCGCCCTGGTGAACGCGCTGCAGCTGCGGCCCCGGGCGCCCTGGTCGCTGCTCGGCCAGACC
Organism: Streptomyces sp. TLI_053; assembly: GCF_900105395.1. NCBI lineage: Bacteria > Bacillati > Actinomycetota > Actinomycetes > Kitasatosporales > Streptomycetaceae > Streptomyces > Streptomyces sp. TLI_053. The sequence goes on along the minus strand of NZ_LT629775.1, from coordinate 3,296,585 downwards.
CTCGGGATCAGCCCGGTCACGGCGGCCCGCCGCTGGCGGCGGCTCTCGGAGGCCGGGATCGCCTGGGTGACCGCCTACGGCCTGCCGCACCCCGAGGACCCCGGGTGCGTCGCCCACCTCGACCTCGACTGCGCCCCCGACCGGATCGGGCGGATCGCCGGCGAACTGGCCGAGGACGCGCACGTGCTGAGCGTCGAGCACTTCTCCCAGGGCTGCGACCTCGCGCTCACCGCGGCCTTCACCGACCTGGCGGCGCTCTCCCGGTACACCGCCGAACGGCTCGGCCGGCTCCCCGGGGTGACCGCCGTCCGCGTCCACCTGACGACGGGCTACTACGCCGAGGGGGTCCGCTGGCGCCTGGACTCGCTGGACCCGGCCCAGCGGGTGGAACTGCACGACGACCACTCGGCGGGTCACGGGAAGCCGCCCGGAGCGCGGGCCGAAGTCCGGGAGGAGGACCGGGAGCTGCTCGTCAGGCTGGGTGTCGACGGCCGCCTCGACCAGGTCGGGCTGGCCGCCGCCACCGGGCTGAGCCCGTCCACGCTGCGCCGCCGCCTCGACCGGCTGGCCGGCTCCGACGCGATCCGCTTCCGCTGCGAGATCGCGGCCCGCGACGCCGGCCGGCCGGTCCTGGCGACCTTCCGGGCCGACCTCCCCCCGGACCGGCTCGACGAGGTCGGCCCCCAGCTCGCCAGACTCCCCGAGGTCCGGCTGTGCGTGTCCGTCACCGGCGCGCACAACCTCCTGCTCTCGGTCTGGCAGCGCTCCCTCGCCGACGTCCAGCGGCTGGAGGCCGCGCTCGCCCGCAGGTTCCCCGACCTGCGGGTGGCCGAGCGACGCGTGGCGCTGCGCACGGTGAAGCGGATGGGCCGCATCCTCGACGCGGACGGTCGCGCCGTCCGCGCCGTTCCGATGGACATCTGGCGGGACCCGGTCCCGGCTCCGTGACGGCCGGCCGGTCCCGAGGGTTCTGACAGCCGGCCGGTCCCCGCGTCCTGACGGCCGGATCCCTGGGTCCGGCCGGAGTGGCTCAGCAGACGGCGGGCACCGTGACCGTGGCGGTGGCCGGCGGCCGGCCCGCCCTGGTGGTGGTGAAGGTGGCGGTGATCCCGGTGCCGCACGGGACGGTGCTCGCGACCGGGCCGACCGTGATTCCGCCGGCGGGCACCACGGCGCCGAGGTCCTCGCGCTCCAGGCTCGCGCCGGCGGTGGTGCCGAGTTCCAGCCGGAACGAGGCGGACTGCGGGGGCCCGCCGGCCGGGCCCGCGAAGCCGGTGGCGGACGCGAGGCGTCCGTCGACCGTCAGACAGACCTGGGCCCCGACGCCGTAGCCGCAGGTGGTCGTACCCGGGGGCCGGGCGGTGGCCTGGCCGGCCCCCGCGATGCCGAGCCCGGACAGGACGGCACCGGCCGCGAGGACGGCGACGAAACGCTTCATCGGAGTTCTCTCCTTCGAGGACAGGAGGAGCCGTGGCCCTCATGTGTTATGTCACGCTGCACATGGCACATGTTCCACGGGGCCGCGACTCCACTCCCGATCGGGCCCGACTCCCGGCAGGAGTACCGGATCCGGTCCCTCGATGGCGCGAATCCGAGCCCGACCCGCCGTTCCGGTGCTCCGGGGTGCCGCCTCACCGGGCCCGGCGGGCCTGCTTCAGCTCCTCGTGCACGGCCCAGGCGTCGGCGACCGGGCCGAGGTGGGCGAGCTTCTCGGGGTTGGTGACGGAGCGGACGCTCTGCACCCGGCCCTCCAGGACGTCGAGGACCAGGACGGTCAGCACCCGGCCGTCGCCGTCGCGGAAGACGGCGCCGGGCTCGCCGTTGACCTCGTGGACCTCGAAGGTGACGTCGATCCGCGCCATCAGCGGCACGATCGCGGCGAGCAGGCGGGCGACGTTCGCCGCGCCCGCCACGGCGCGGGCGAGCTGCGGGGTCCTGCCGCCGCCGTCGCCGACCATCGTGACGTCGGCGGCCAGGAGGTCCTGGAGGCCGGCCATGTCGCCCTCCCGCAGGGCGTCGAAGAAGCGCGCCGCGAGTTCGTCCCGCTCCGCGCGCTCGGGCTCGAAGCGGGGGCGGCCGTCCCGCATGTGCTTGCGCGCCCGCACCACCAGCTGCCGGCAGGCCGCCTCGGAGCGGCCCACCGCCGCGGCGACCTCGTCGAAGCCGAAGCCGAACACCTCCCGCAGCACGAACACCGCCCGCTCCAGCGGACTGAGCCGCTCCAGCAGCAGGAGCGCCGCCATGGAGACCGAGTCGGCCAGTTCGGCCGCCCTGGCCGGGTCCTCGTACGGGTCGGTGAGCAGCGGCTCGGGGAACCACGGGCCGACGTACGCCTCGCGCCGGACCCGGGCGAGGCGCAGGACGTCGATCGAGATCCGGGTGACCGTGGTGGAGAGGAAGGCCTTCACCGAGTCGGGCCGGGTCGGTGAGGCGTCGTAACGCAGCCAGGCCTCCTGTACGGCGTCCTCGGCCTCGGCCACGCTGCCCAGGATCCGGTAGGCGATCGAGAACAGCAGCGGCCGCAGTTCCTCGAACTCCTCGACCTTGCTCACGCCGGTTTCCTCCCCCTCGAACGGACGGTTCTCGAAACGATCATGCCGGTGGCCCGCCGGGTCCGCAGTCGCGGCCCCGGCCCGCCGGGTGCCGGGGCCGCCGCCCCGGCACGCCGCGGGCCCCGGCGCCAGGCGGACCCGGGCGGTCAGTGGAACTGCCCGGCCACGTAGTCGCCGGCCGGCTGCTGGGTGATGATGTTCGCCCGGTTGGCGAGGTTCATGAACGAGATCAGCATCACCAGGGCCGCCAACTGCTCCTCGTCGTAGTGCTGGGCGGCCTTCGCCCACACCTCGTCGGGGACCCCGCCGGCCCCGTCCGCGACCCGGGTGCCCTCCTCGGCGAGGGCCAGGGCGGCGCGTTCGGCCTCGGTGTAGACCTTGGCCTCCCGCCAGGCCGCGACCAGGTTCAGCCGCACCGCGCTCTCGCCGGCGGCCGCCGCGTCCTTGGTGTGCATGTCGATGCAGAAGGCGCAGCCGTTGATCTGGCTCACCCGCAGCGCCACCAGTTCCTGGGTGGCGGCGGGCAGCGGCATGGCCTTGATCTCCTTGCCCAGCCCCATCAGGACCTTGATGGCCTTGGCGCCGGTCGGGTTGCCGAAGAAGTTCAGTCGCGCGTCCATGGGTGTGCTCCTCGGTGGTGGTCGGTGCTCCGCTCGGGTGCTTCACCCTCAAGACGGGACGGCCCGGCTCGCTGTGACACGGTCCGGAGTGACGCGCGTCACTCCGTCGATCCCGCCCCGTTTTGCAAAACCTTTGCGAAGTCCGTTGACAGGTATAGACCTTGGCGTGTTGAGTCGTCGCCGCCCAGTACCGGGCGCACCCTGCGGACTCCCTGCGCCGTCCACCGTTCCCACGATCGTGCGGCCCACCGCACTAGGGGTGATCTCGTCCATGCGTGACCGACTCTCCACCCGCCTGACCTTCGGCGCCGCCACCGCGGCCGTCCTGGCGCTGCTGGCCCCGCTCGCCCCGGCGGCCGCGGCCGCCGACCTCGACGGGGCGGCGGACTCCGCGCGCCACGGCGGGGCCGCCTACAAGCGGGTCGGGTACTTCATCCAGTGGGGCATCTACGCCCGCAACTTCCACGTCAAGGACCTGGAGACCAGCGGCACGGCCGGAAAGCTCAGCCACATCAACTACGCCTTCGGCAACGTCGGTCCGGCCGGCACCTGCCAGATCGGCGGCCCGGGCTCCGACGGGTGGGCCGACTACGTCCGGCCGGTCGGCGCGGAGGAGGCCGTGAACGGCGTCGCCGACACCGACGGCCAGGCCCTGGCGGGCAACTTCAACCAGCTGCGCGAGCTCAAGGCCAAGCACCCCGACCTCAAGGTCATGATCTCGCTGGGCGGTTGGAGCGGTTCGGCGTACTTCTCGGACGCCGTGCGCACCGAGGCGGGCCGCAAGGCGCTGGTCTCCTCCTGCATCGACCTCTACCTGAAGGGCAACCTGCCCAAGGACGGCGCCCGGGGCGGCGCGGGCGCGGCCGCCGGGATCTTCGACGGCATCGACCTCGACTGGGAGTGGCCGGGTTCCGAGGGCAACCCCGGCAACGGGATCCGCCCGGAGGACAAGCAGAACTTCACCAAGCTGGTGCACGAGTTCCGCACCCAGGTGGACGCCTACGCCCGGACGCTGAAGGGCCGCAAGCACTTCGAGCTGAGCGCGTACGTGCCCACCGCGCCCGCCAAGATCGACGCGGGCTTCGAGGTCCGGAAGATCATGAAGGACTTCGACTTCGTCAACCTCCAGGGCTACGACTTCCACGTCTCCGGCGAGAAGACCACCGCCCAGCAGTCGGCGCTGTACGCGCGCGACGACTTCAGCCTGGACGGCACCGTCGACGCCTGGCTGCGGCGCGGCGCCCCGGCGCGCAAGCTGGTCACCGGCCTGCCCTTCTACGGCCAGGGCTGGACCGGCGTCACGGGCGGCGGCAACGGTCTCGGGCAGCCGGCCGCCGGGCCCGCCCCGGCGACCTGGACGGCCGGCACCGAGGACTACAAGGCGCTGAAGAAGCTCGCCGACTCCGGCACCTACAAGCTGTACCGGGGTCAGCGCAACGGCCACGCCTGGCTGTTCGACGGCACCGCGCTGTGGACGTACGACGACGCCACCGTGCTGCGCACCAAGGCCGAGTACGTGCGCCGCGAGGGCCTCGGCGGGGCCATGATCTGGTCGCTGGACGGGGACACCCCGAACGGTGAGCTGATCACCGCGATCGACAAGGGCCTGAGCCGCCGGTAGTCGCGCCCCGGCGCACGCGGACGCGGGTCCGCCCCTCGGGAGGGACGGACCCGCGTCGTGCAGCCTGCGGCCGGTGGATCAGGCGTTGATGCAGGTGTTGCCGAACGCCGGGTTGAGCGCACCGACCAGGTTGATCGAGTTGCCGCAGATGTTGATCGGGATGTGGACCGGGATCTGGATCTGGTTGCCGGACAGCACGCCCGGGGAGCCGAAGGCCAGGCCGTTGGCGGAGGCGTCGGCGGAAGCGGTGCCGGCGCCGGCCAGCAGGGCGGCCACGGCCAGCACTCCGGCGGCGAGGGCGGTGCGAGTACGCATGTCTCTCCTTGGTGTGGATGAGTCAGCAGATCAGATCACCAATCACACCGGCGGAGGGTCCCGATCCCCCCGTATTGGTCGGAACGCGGGCGTGTCCCCGGCCTCGCCCGAGCGTGTCCCGGCATCGCCCGCCCGGGTGGGCGGTGCTCCGGGCCGGGGTGGCACCGGGGCCGGCCCTCCCGGTGCGGGAGGGCCGGCCCGTGGCGCGCTCAGCGCGCGGTCTGCTGGTCGAACTGCTGGATCAGACCCTCGGCGATCTGGGTGGTCAGGTTGCCCCGGGTGAGGTCGAACAGGTGGCTGGCCCAGGGGAGTTCGACGCTCCGGAGCGGCCGGCCCGACCCCGCCCCCGGCGGCTTCCGGCCTCAGCCGGCCGGGATCTCCTGCTCCGCCCAGATGGTCTTGCCCCGGCGGGTGTAGCGGCTGCCCCAGCGGGTGGTGAGCTGGGCGACCAGGTAGAGGCCGCGGCCGCCCTCGTCGGTGAGCCGGGCCCGGCGCATCCGGGGCTGGGTGGAGCTGGGGTCGGACACCTCGCAGGTGAGGCGCTCGGCCCGGATCAGCCGGACGCCGACCGGGCCGCCCGCGTACCGGATGGCGTTGGTGACCAGTTCGCTGAGTACCAGCTCGGTGGTGAACTCCAGCTCCTCCAGCCCCCATTGCCGCAGCTGCGCGGTGGCGGCCTCGCGGACCCGGCCGACCCCCGACGGGTCCGCCTCCAGGGTCCAGCCGGCGGTGTCCGCGGCCGGCACCGCGCGGGTCCGGGCGAGCAGCAGGGTGACGTCGTCGGTGAGTCGGTGCGCCGGCAGGTCGGCGACCAGGTCCCGGCCGAGCTGCCGCAGCGAGGCCCCGGCCGGGGTGACGGCGCCCTCCGGCGGGGAGGCCGCGGCGGCCAGCCGGTGGGCCAGCGCGTCCATGCCCTCCTCCAGGTCGTCCGCGTACCCCAGCAGCAGCCCGTCGGTGTAGAGCGCGAGCAGGCTGCCGGGCTCCAGCTCGACCTCGGTCACCTCGAACGGCAGCCCGGTCACACCGAGCGGCGGGCCCGGCCGGATCGGCACGTAGGTCACCCGGCCGTCCGGCGCCGCGACGGCGGGCGGCGGGTGCCCGGCGGAGGCCATCGCGCAGCGCCGGGACACCGGGTCGTACACCGCGTACACGCAGGTGGCGCCGAACGGCACGGTCTGCTGCTCGTCCGTGCCGTCCCCGGTGCCGTCCGACCACACGCCGTGGCCCACCGGGGGCCGGGAGGCCGCGCCGGCGCCGTCCAGGGCACCGGTCCCGGCGTCGAGGTCGTCCGGCCCCTCGTCCTCGTCCTCGTCCGGCCGCTCCGCCTCCACCATCAGCTGGGCCACCAGGTCGTCCAGGTGGACCAGCAGTTCGTCCGGTTCCAGGTCGAGGTCGGCCAGCGTCCGCACCGCCGTCCGCAGCCGCCCCATGGTGGCGCTGGCGGCCAGACCGTGCCCGACCACGTCGCCCGCGACCAGCGCCACCCGGGCGGAGGACAGCGGGATCACGTCGAACCAGTCGCCGCCGATCCCGCTCGCGGTGTCGGTGGGCAGGTAGACGCTGGCGGTGGAGACGGCGGTGGTCTCGGCCTGCGAGGGCGGCAGCAGGCTGCGCTGGAGGCCGACGGCGGCCCGGTGCTCCCGCGCGTAGCGGCGGGCGTTGTCCAGGGCGAGTGCCGCCCGGTCGGCGATCTCGCGCAGCAGCTCCAGGTCGGCCGGCAGGTAGGGCGGCCGGTGCGGGGCCCGGTGGACGGCCACCCGGCCGAGCAGCCGGCCGCCGGCCCGGAGCGGGACGGCCATCGAGGCGGGGAAGTCGGTGTGCACGCCCTGCTCGTCGGGGTGGGCGTGCACGGCGCCCCCGACCGGTGGCGGCGGTGGCGGGGCGACCGGACCGCCCGGGCCCGCGGCGGGCTCGCCGGGCGGGGCCGACACCGCGACGGCGGCGCGGCGCAGCAGCACCCGCCCGTCCCGCCCGGGCGAGGGCTCCCCGCCGGTGAACACCGCCTCGGCGACGTCCACCACCGCCAGGTCGGCCAGGCCGGGGGCGGGCTCGGCGGCCGGGTCGGCGCCGCCCGGTCCGGTCCGGGCGGCGGGCGGCGCGAGGACGGCGGCCAGTTCCTCCGCCGTCCCGGCGACCGAGAGCGAGCCGCCGACGGCGGCCGTGGCCCGGTGCAGCAGGGCGAGCCGTTCGCCCGATCGGTGCAGTTCGGTGACGTCGGTGAACAGCGCGGTGACCCCGATCACCTCTCCGTCCGGGGCCTGGAGCCGGAACGCCGAGATGGCCATCACCGCGCCGCCGGCCGGGTCCTCGATGGTGCGGACGATCTCCTCCGCGCCGATCAGCGGCCGGCCGGTGCGCAGCACGTCGTGCAGCCCGCGTTCGACGGCGGCGGCGTCCTGCGGCTGGAGGAAGTCGCCCAGCCGCCGGCCGCGCAGGTCCGGGGGGAGGCCGCTGTAGGGGAGCAGATGGGTGTTGGTGCGGACGAGGCGCAGCCGCTCGTCGAAGACGGCCAGGCCGACCCGGTCCTGGAGGAACAGCTCGCTGGTGAACGCCTGGTCCTGGCGCCAGCGGGCGATCTGCGGGGTGGGGGCGGCGAGCACCAGGTAGCGGGCCGTGTCGGAGCCGTCCGCGACCGCCGGAGCGTCCAGGGGCAGGACCTGGAAGGAGAGCCCCAGCAGTTCGCCCCGGCCGGAGCGGAACACCGCCTCGCCGGACCAGCCCGCCGCCCGCTGCCCCTCGGTGAGCTCGGACATCGCCGGCCACCCCGAGGGGTCGGCGAGCAGCTCGTGCACCGGCCGTCCGTGCACCTGCCCGGAGCCGAGGCCGAACATCCGGGCCGCCTCCGGGGTCCAGCGGACGATCCGGCCGTCCGCGTCGAGCAGGGCGCCGACGGCGTTGTCGACGAACGGGGATCGGCCACGCTGCAGCGGGTCCGCCGTGCTCATCCGGTCGGCTCCTCTCCGTCGGCGGGATCACGGCCGCGATCTCTCCATCATCCTCCGGCCCGCCGCGCCCGCCAGTTCCCGCCGGTCCCGGTCGGCGGCCCCCGTCGCGCAGGAGGCGGTGCACGGGGGGTTCTCGGGCGTCGGCTCTTATTGTAATCTCCGTCAATAAGCGCGGGCCGACGCCGCGGAGGCGAGTCCCCGCGCAGGCCACGCACCTGACGGAGGCAGCCATGGCTCACTCGGCGCAACGCACCCCCACCCTCACCCCAGGCGCCCCAGGCGGCCGCGGACGGTCCCACAGCGCCGCCGACGACGACGTGTCCGAGCGGCTGCTCGACTCGGCCGCGACGCTCTCCTACGACCCGGCCACCGAGATCGACTGGGACGCCCCGCTTGAGCCCGGGCACTACGGGCTCAACCCGGAGTGGAGCACCCTCTACGGCACCCCGCTCTGGTCGGAGATGACCGAGGAGCAGCGGGTCGTGCTCACCCGCCACGAGGTCGGCTCGATCATGACCACCGGCATCTGGTTCGAGATGATCCTCCAGCAGATGGTGCTGCGCGACCAGTACCTCAAGGACCCGGCCAGCGCCGAGTTCCGCTTCGCGCTCACCGAGATCGCCGACGAATGCCGCCACTCGATCATGTTCGCCCGGGCCTGCGAGAAGATGGGTGTCCCCCAGTACAAGCCCAACCAGCTGGTCGCCCAGGCCGGGCGCGCCTACAAGGCGCTCGCCCGCGGCGAACTCGCCTACGGCGGCATCCTGGTCGCCGAAGAGGTGCTGGACGTGATGCAGCGCGACTGGATGCGCGGCGAGAACGTCCTCGACATCGTCCGCGGCACCTCCCGGATCCATGTGGTCGAGGAGTCCCGGCACATGAAGTTCGCCCGCCAGGAGATCCGCGAACGGCTGCGCGGGGCCGGTACCCTGCGTCGCCGCAACGCCGCCTTCGGCATCGCCGCCGGCGCCTACGTCATCGTCACCAGCATGGTTCACCCGTCCGTGTACAAGGCGGCCGGACTGGACGTCGCCCGGGCCCTCGCCGAGGTCCGGGCCAGCGAGCACCGGCGCGCCATGATGCGCACCAGCAGCCGCCACCTGATGGCCTTCCTCGCCGAGAACGGCCTGCTCACCGGGCCGTCGACGAAGCTCTACCGCCGCATCCACATGCTCTGAGCACCGCGCCCCGCATCCCCGCACGCCGACCCCCACCCAGCGAGGAACCCCGCCCCCGCCATGGCCTACGCGATCACCCGGTCCTGCTGCAACGACGCCTCCTGCGTGTCCGTCTGCCCGGTCAACTGCATCCACCCCACCCCCGACGAGCCCGACTTCGGCCGCACCGACCTGCTCTACATCGACCCGGCCGCCTGCATCGACTGCGGCGCCTGCGCCGACGCCTGCCCGGTCGACGCGATCTTCCCGGTCGACCGGCTCGCCGGCCCCGACGCCGTCTACGCCGACCTCAACCGCGACTGGTACCGCGACCACCCCACCGACCACGCCTGGGGCGCGCCCGTCTTCCCGCGCAGCCTGCCCACCGGCCTCGACCTCGGCACCGGCCCGCTCCGGGTCGCCGTCGTCGGCACCGGCCCGTCCGCGAGCTACACCGCGCAGGCCCTGCTGCGCACCACCGGCGCCGAGGTCACCATGATCGACCGGCTGCCGGTGGCCGGCGGACTGCTGCGGCACGGGGTCGCCCCCGACCACCAGTCGACCAAACGGATCGCCGAGAGCTTCGCCTCCGTCTTCCACGACCCCCGGCTGCGGGTCCACCTCAACGTCGAGGTCGGCACCGACCTCGACCACGCCGAACTCGCCGCCCACCACCACGCGGTGGTGTACGCGGTCGGCGCCGCCGCGGACCGCCGGCTCGAGGTGCCCGGCGAGGACCTCCCCGGCAGCCTGCCCGCCACCACCTTCGTCCGCTGGTACAACGCCGAACCCACCGTGCCCGCCGACGCGGTCGCCCTCGGCGCCGGAACCGGCCCCGGCGCCGAACGGGCCGTGGTCGTCGGCAACGGCAACGTCGCGGTCGACATCGCCCGGATCCTGCTCACCGACCCGGACCGGCTGGCCGCCACCGACATCGCCGACCACGCCCTCGCCGCGCTGCGCCGCAGCCCGCTCCGCGAGGTCGTCCTGACCGCCCGGCGCGGGCCCGAGCACGCCGCCTGGACCGCCCCCGAGTTCCTCGCCCTCACCCGGCTCCCGGGCGTCGAGATCGTCGTGGACGACCGGCCGGAGGTGAGCGCGGCCCTGGCCGCCGCCCCCGCGGGCTCCGAGCTCGCCCTGCTCGCCGCATTGCCGAGGGAACGCCTGGACGGCTCCGCTCCGCCCCGGCCGGGCCGCCGCATCGTGCTGCGCTTCCACGCCGCACCCGTCGAACTCCTGGGCGGGGAAAGGGTCGAGGCCGTCCGCCTGGCCGGCGACGACCGGCCCCTGAGCGCCGCCCTGGTGGTCCGCTCCATCGGCCACCGCGGCGTCCCGCTCCCCGGGCTGCCCTTCGACGAGGCCACCGCGAGCGTCCCGCACCGGGGCGGTCGCGTCCTCGATCCGGCGACCGGCCGGCCGCTGCCCGGCACCTACCTCGTCGGCTGGGCCAAGCGCGGCCCCTCCGGCGGCATCGGCGCCAACCGCGCGTGCGCCGAGGAAACCGTGCACGCCCTCCTGGCCGACGCCGTCGCGGGCACCCTGCCCCACCCGACCGGTGACCGCAGGGCCTTCGACCGCCTGGTCCGCACCCGCCGCCCCGACGCCCTCGGCCTGCGCCAGCTCCGCGCCATCGACCGCGCCGAACGTGCCCGCGGCGAGGCCACCGGCCGCCCCCGCGTCAAACTCCCCACCGTCCCGGCCCTCCTGGCGGCGGCCCGACGCTGACCCGCGTTCAGACCACCTCGGCCCCGACGGCACGCAGCACGTCGCCGAGCCACACGAAGCCGTACCCGACGGTGCGCGACTCGTCCTCGGCCATCCGCCGCAGTTGCTCCCAGGCCTCGGAGGTCATCCCCAGAGTGAGCTGCGGTGGTCCCCCGTAGACGTCGGCCGCCTCCGCCGTCGGCACCGACCAGTACGGATCCGCCACGGCGATCCGTCCCTCGGAGGCCTGCGCCTCGGCCCGGCGCACGAGCACGTCGAGCACCCGCCGCAACTCGGCGAGCGGGATCCGCACGGAGGGCTCGGTGGGAAACAGGGTTCCCGGCCGGTCGAAGGCCGTCCGCAGGGCGTGACCGGTCTCGGGGGCGGTGCGCAGGTGCAGCAACTGCTGCCAGCCCTTGAGGTAGCCCTCCAGCTCGTCCAGGGGGACGTCCTCGACCTCGGCCTCGAAGCGGGCGAGGTCCGGTCCGGTCAGGGTCTCGCGGAACTCGCGGATGGTCCGTGGGCTCCCGGGGCGAGCGCTCATGGTGGTGCCTCGATTCGGCCGGGCGCGCGGAATCCGCCACCGCGGGAACGCCGTGCCCGAACCTACCCCCCGCCCGTGCCTCGGTTGCCCGGGCTCGAACAAGTCGGATCATCCTCCGAATGCCCGTCAGCTGAAGAGGGCGCTCAGGTCCAGCGGCGTGATCAGGTAGCTGTCGCTGGACGCGTCGTGGGCGTGCAGGAGGGCGGTGCGGCCGGCCGGGACGGTGGGGTCGCCGGGCGGGGTGCGGACCGCGACGAGGAGCGGCGAGCCGTCGTCCGCGGTGACCTCGGCCCAGCCGCCGGCGGCGGTGGCGTCGCCCGGGAGGACGAAACAGGAGCGGCCGACCAAGGGGAAGGGTTCGGAAGCGAGCAGGTCGCCGGGAAGCTCGTCGGGAAGAACCCCGGGCACGGCGTCGACATGGGGATCGGCGCCGCACCCCCCGTTCCGGGTCCCGGTGGCGTGGCCGACGTCGTGTCCCCCGGACACGACGTCGGCGCCAAGGCCGCTGAGCAGGGCCAGCATCCAGTACTCAGCGGTCGCCACCAGAGTCGGAAAGCCGGGTGCGGCTCTGAAATTCCCCCGCAACCGCCCCGCCCCCCAGACTCTTCCTGCAGCGCCGGATCCCCCGTGCGCCGCAGTGATCCTGTCAGGGCGAAGGCATCCGCACACTGCCAGGATCCGGCAATCTTGACGAGGTTTTGACACCCTGAAAATATCCGGAAAACGCAAGCAACGCGGGGCGGTCCGAAACGTCTGACGGAACGGATCACAGCGGCTGGTCGGGCCAGTCGAGCAGTCGCGCGCCCATCACGGCGGTCTCCAGGGTGTAGCGGTGCAGGGCGTCCGCCGGGTCGTAGCCGGTGAGGTCGCGGATGCGTTCCAGTCGGTAGCCGAGGGCGCGCACGCTCAGCCCGAGCCGCCGGGCGGTCTCCGCGTTCACGTACCCGGCCTCGGCCTGGACGGTGATGGTCCTCAGCAGTGGACGGGCGCCGCCGCGCGCGGTGGTGAGCGGACCGAGCACGGTCCGCACCAGGTCGGCCATGGCGGCCCGGTCCCGCATCAGCACCGGGAAGACCAGCAGTTCCTCGGCCCGCAGCCGGGCCGCGGGCAGGCCGAGCCGCTCCGCGTACTCCAGCGTGGCGAGCGCCTCCTCGTAACTGCGCACGATGCCGCCGGTGCCGGCGTGCCGGCGGCCGGTGGCCACCCGCAGGGCTGGCGGGTAGCCGGGTCCGGGGCGCAGGGCGAGGTCGGTGAAGGCGGCGAGCACGGCCTGTTCGCCGTCGGAGGCGATGCAGACCAGCCGCCCGTCGCGGACTGCCAGCAGCAGGGTGCGGTCGTCGTAACGGCCGGTCAGTTCGCGCAGGACCCGGTGCGGGGTGGGCGCGCCCTCCAGGTAGGCCTCGGCGCCGACGGCGACGGCGACGGTGTAGCCGGCGGCGAGCCGCAGGCCGAAGCGTTCGGCGCGTTCGGCGAGCCGGCCGAGGTCGGTGCGGCCGTGCAGCAGGTCGTTCACGAGTTCCCGCCGGTTGGCCTCCTCCTGGCGGACGGCCATCCGCTGGGCACGTTCGTGGCCCTCGGCGACGGCGCCCAGCGCGGCCTGGGTGGCGGCGAGCACGGCGTCGCCGGTGCGCCGGACCTCGGCGGTGGTGACGGCGGTGAGGCCGGGGAAGGTCTGCCAGGACGCCCGGGTGGCGCCGAGGCAGACGCCGACGAGGTCGCGCAGGCCGTGGCCGGCCTCGGCGGCGCGTTCGCCGAGGTCCCGCAGGCGTTCCAGTTCGGCGCGGCGGAGCAGGCGGCCGGTGCGGGAGACCTCGGTGAGCAGGGCGAGGCAGTGGTCGGCGAGCCGGCCGGGGATGTCGGGGGTGCCGGTTCCGTTGGCCGCCGTCATGGTGTCGTGTCCGCCCCGGCCCGTGGGTTCGGTGCGGTCGTCCGGCGGGCCGTCCGGTCGGCCGATCGGCCTCTCCGCCGGTCGGCCGGACCGCCGGGCCGTGGGCCGGTCGGCCGGCCACCCAGCCCGGGAATGCTATCGGGTCGGCCGGCCGCCGCCCCCGGCCGCCGGGGAGGCCGCCGCCGGGGAGGCCGCCGCGATCGGCGCCGCGACCGGCAGCAGCGGCCGGTGGCAGGCGACCGTCCGCCCCGGCGCCACCTCGCGCAGCTCCGGCACCTCGCGCGCGCACCGCTCGTCGGCGAACGGGCAGCGGGTGCGGAACCGGCAGCCGGACGGCGGGTCGAGCGGCGAGGGCGGATCGGCGGGGAGCAGCCCGGTGTCCCCGAGCGGCCGCCCGGGCTCGGGGACGGCGGCGAGCAGCGCGGCCGTGTAGGGGTGGGCCGGTGCGGCGAGCACCTCCTCGGTGGGGCCCTGCTCGCAGAGCCGGCCGAGCTGGAGCACCGCGACGTCGTCACTGACCGCGCGGACCACACCGAGGTCGTGCGAGATGAACAGGCTCGCCAGGCCGCGTTCCTCGGTGAGCCGGCGCAGCAGGTTGAGCACGGTGGCCTGGGCCGAGACGTCGAGCGCGGACACGGCCTCGTCGGCGATCAGGACCCGGGGTTCGGCCGCCAGCGCCCGGGCGATGGCGACCCGCTGCGCCTGGCCGCCGGAGAGCTGGCCGGGCCGGCGTCCGCCGAACAGGGCGAGCGGCAGCCCGACCGCCTCCAGCTGGCGTTCGACCACGGCGGCGCGGTCCACCGCCGGGTCCGGGTGGGCGTCGAGCGGTTCGGCGACGAGGTCGCGGACGGTGCGGCGCGGGTTGAGCGAGGAGACCGGGTCCTGGAACACCATCTGCAGCCGGGGCCGCAGCGCCCGCAGTGCGCGGGGGGCGAGGGCGGCCAGGTCGGTGCCGTCGACGGTGACGGTGCCGGCGGTGGGCGCGGGCAGCCGGAGCAGGGCCTTGGCGATGCTGCTCTTGCCGGAGCCGGACTCGCCGACCAGGGCGAGGGTGCGGCGTTCGCGCAGGGTCAGGTCGACCTCGCTGACGGCGTGCAGCGGGCCGGAACGGGTGCGGTGGACCACCGACAGGCCGGTGGCCCGCAGCACGACGGGGGACGGTCCGGGGGTGGGGGCGACGGTGGTCATGCGGTCTCCTGGGCCTTCGTCACGGACACGGCCGACGAGGCCGACGGTGCGGAGAGCGGGAAGTGGCAGGCGGCCGTGTGTCTGTCGCCGGCCCGGTGGAGCGGGGGCGCGTCCGTCGAGCAGACCGCCTCGGCGCGCTCGCAGCGCGGCGCGAAGGGGCAGCCGACGGCCGGCCGGAAGAGGTCCGGCGGCGAGCCGGCCACGGCGGGCAGGACGCGGCGCAGCGGCCCGGTGACCCTCGGCACCGAGCGCAGCAGCGCGGCGGTGTACGGGTGGGCGGGCGCCTCGGTGACGGCCTCGGTGGGTCCGGTCTCGACGATCCGCCCGCCGTACATGACGGCGATCCGCCGGGCCCGCCCGTACAGCAGGCCGATGTCGTGGGTGATGAGCAGGGTGGCGAGGCCGCGCGTCCCGCGGTGCCGGTCGAGCAGGTCGAGCACGGTGCGCTGGACGGTGACGTCGAGCGCGGTGGTGGGCTCGTCGGCGAGCAGCAGGGCGGGGGAGCCGGCCAGCGCGGCGGCGATGCCGACCCGCTGCCGCAGCCCGCCGGACAGCTCGTGCGGGTAGGCGCGGGCGCGTCGGGCCGGGTCGGGCACGTCGACGGCGGCGAGCAGTTCGGCGGCGGTGCGCAGCCGTTCCCGGCGCCGCATCCGGCGCCGGTTGGTGAGCGACTCGGTGACCTGGTCGGCGATCCGGACCACCGGGTTGAGCGAGGTCATCGGGTCCTGGTGGACCATGGCGACGCCGGTGCCGAGGAGTTCGGCGCGCCGGCGCGGGGCGGCGGTGAGCAGGTCCTCGCCGTTCAGCAGGATCCGCCCGGTGGCGGTGGCCCGGGTGGTGCGGGGGTGGACGCCGAGCACGGTGCGGGCCAGGACGGACTTGCCGGAGCCGGACTCGCCGACCACGCCGAGGCACTCCCCGGCGTCGATGCTGAGGTCGATGCCGTGCAGGACGTGCAGGGTCCGGCCGTCGGGGGTGTGCAGGGTGGTGTCCAGCGCGCGGACTTCCAGGACAGGGGTGGTCATCCCCGGCCTCCCTTCGAACGGAGCTGCTCGCCCAGGTAGTTGAGGGCGAGGACGGTCAGGCAGAGCACCGCCGCCGGGGCGAGCGAGATCCACGGCGCGCTGCCGAGGGTGGTCCGGCCCTCGGCGATGATGCCGCCCCAGGACGGCTCCGGCGGGCGCAGGCCGAAGCCGAGGAAGCTGAGCGAGCCCTCGGCGACGATCGCGACCGTGGTGGCGGTGAACGCGAAGGTGAGCGCGACGGGTGCGACGTGCGGGACCACCTCGCGGCGCAGGATGCGCAGGGGTGCGGTGCCGATCATCCGGGCGGCCTGGACGAAGCCGCGTTCGCTGAGCGACAGGACGACGGCGCGCACCACCCGGGTGAAGTGCGGCACGGTGAACAGGCCGATCAGCGTGCCGATCACGGTCAGGCTCGGGCCGCGCAGCGCGACCGTGATCATCACCAGGATCAACGAGGGCACCGACATCAGCAGGTCGGTGGCGAAGCCGATCACCTTGTCCACCGGGCCCCGGAACCAGCCCGCCGCCAGGCCGAGCGCCCCGCCGCCGAGCAGACCGACGGCGATGGTCAGCCCGGCGACGGCGAAGGAGGCGCGGGCGCCGGCCACGGTCCGTTGCAGGACGTCCCGCCCGGCGGCGTCGGTGCCCAGCCAGTGGCCGGGGCCGGGGGCGGCGGCGGGGTGGGCGAAGTCGCCGTGCAGCGGGTCGAACCCGGGCAGCAGCGGGAGCAGCAGGGCGGCCAGCGCGACCAGCGCCAGCCAGGTCCCGGCGGCGAGGACCCCGGGGGCCGGGCGGCGCGACGCCGTCCGGCGGCCCGCGGCCGTCGCCCCGGTCACTGTTCCGGTCGGTCCGGTGGGTCCGGTCGCTTCCGTTGCTTTCGTTGCTTCGGGAAGGGCGGTCTCAGCGGCGCTCATCGGCGATCCTCGGGTCGACGGTGCGGTACAGCAGGTCCACGGCAACGGTGGCCGCCACCACGCCGACGGCGCTGACCACCACCACGGCCTGCACCACCGGGAAGTCGCGGCCGGCGATCGCGGTGGCCGCGAGGGTGCCGACGCCCGGCACCGCGAACAGCGACTCGACCAGCACCGAGCCGCCGAGCGACATTCCGATGCCGATCCCGACCAGGGTGACCAGCGGCAGCGAGGAGGGCCGCAGCGCGCGCCGCAGCAGCAGTCGCACCGTGCCCATGCCGCGGCTGCGGGCGGCGGCCACGTAGGTCTGGTCGAGGGTGTCGATCAGCTGGCCGCGCAGGGTGCGGGTGAACACGGCCGCCTCGGTGAGGCCGAGGGTGAGCGCGGGCAGCACCAGGTGGCGCAGGTTGTCGAGCGGGTCCTCGGTGAACGGCGTCCAGCCGGTGGCGGGCAGGATCCGCAGCTGGACGGCGGCGAGCCAGATCAGCACCAGGCCGAGCACGAAGCCGGGCACGGCGAGCCAGACGAACGCGCCGGCGGTGGCGATCCGGTCGACCGCGCCGCCCGGCCGCCAGGCCGAGTACAGGGCCACCGGCAGGGCCAGGCCGAGCGCCACCAGCTGGGCGGCGACGAAGAGTTCGAGGGTGACCGGGATCCGGTCGGAGAGTTCGGCGGTGACGGCGGCGCCGGTGGAGAGCGAGTGGCCGAGGTCGCCGTGCAGGGCGTTGCCGAGCCAGCGCCAGGCGGCGGCGAGCACGTTGTCGTCCAGACCGAGCCGGGCCTCGTACGCGGCGACCTGTTCGGGCGTGGCGGTGGGTCCGAGGGCGGCCAGGGCTGGGGAGCCGGGCATCAGGTGGGGCAGGGCGAGCGCCGAGACGGTGACCAGCAGCAGCACCGAGGCGGCCCGCCCGGCCCGTCCGGCGGCGCGCCCCGCCGTCCGGAGGGCGGGCGCCGGCGGGGTGGAGGTCACTTCTTCACCCACAGCACGGCGGGGGAGACGCTGACCACGGTCCGCCTGGAGACGTCGGGCAGCCCGCCGACCTTGGCGGAGGCGAGCAGGCCGACCGGGTTCTCGGTCAGGAAGAGCATCGGGGCGTCGGCGACGATCTCCCGCGCGGCCTCCTGGTAGGCGCGGGCCCGCTGGGCCGGGTCGACGGTGCCGTGTCCGGCGGTGATCGCCTGCGCGGCCTTCGGGTTGTTCCAGCCGATGAAGTTGTAGGGGGAGTTGGGCAGGTACAGGCTGGTCAGGGCGGTGTCGGTGTCACCGAACATGCTGGTGACGAAGTCCATCACCTGGAACTGGCGCTGGTACATCGCGGTGCCGAGGGCGGCCGGGTCCAGCGGCTTGATGGTCATCCGCACGCCCGCCTCGGCGAACATCTGCTGGAGCACGGTGGCCCGCTGCTGGGCCTCGGGCCGGCTGTCGACCAGGTAGTCGAACGCGAGGTCGGCGTGGCCGGCCTCGGCGAGCAGGGCCTTGGCCTTGGCGGCGTCGTGCGCGGGGTAGCCGGGGTCGGCGCTGCCCCGGTAGGGCGAGGTGGAGCCGATCGGGCCGTCCGAGACCTTGCCCTGGTCGAGGTGGACGACCCGCTCGACGGCGGTGCGGTCCACGGCGTACTGGAGCGCCCTGCGGACCTTCGGGTCGTCGAAGGGGGCGGACTTGGTGTTGAACAGCACGGTGGAGGTAGAACCGGGGCCGGTCGCGGCGCGCAGCCCGTCGCCGGCGGCCTGCTTGTACTGCGCGGGGGTCTCGGTCCAGACGAGGTCGGCGTCGCCGGAGCGCAGCGACTGGTAGCGGCTGTCGGTGTCCGGCAGCACCTTGTAGACGAGCTTGTCGGCGTGGCCCTTGGGGCCTCGGTAAGCGGGGTTGCGCACCAGGGTGGCGGAGACGCCGGGCTGCACGCTCTCCACCGTGTACGGGCCGGAGCCGACGGCGGGGCTGTCGGCGGCGGCGGGCGCCTCGGAGATGTAGCCGAGGGAACGGGTGAACAGGTTGGGGAAGGCGGCGTTCGCGGTCTTGAGGGCGAAGCCGACGGAGGTCGGGGAGTTCACCGTCATGGCGCCGATGGTGGCGGCGTCGACGGCGCAGCCGCACTTGGCCTCGGGCTTGGCGAGCCGGTCGACGTGGTCGACGACGGCCTGCGCGTCCAGCGGCTTGCCGTCGCTGAAGGTGACGCCCTCGGGCAGCTCCAGCGTCCAGGCGGTGGCGTCGGCGTTCGGGGTGAAGGACTTGGCCAGGTGGGGCTGGACGGCGCCGTTGTCGGCGTTGACCATCAGCGGGTCGTAGAGCGCGTTGGCCAGGATCATCAGCGGCATCGAGGTGAGTCCGCCGTCGGCCGGGTCGAGCTTGGTGAACGGCCGGTCGAGGCCGATTCTCAGGGTGCCGCCGTCGACGGCGGGCCCGTCGTCCTTGGGCGCGGAGCCGGTCGCGCCGCCGCCGGAGAGGGTGTCGTCGGAGGCGGAGCAGGCGACGGCGGTGAGGGCGAGAGCCGCCGTGCAGACCGCGGATGCCAGAACGTGCGTGTGCCGCTTCATGGTTCCTCGTGGGGTTCGGTGGGGGCGGGGGAGGGGCCGGGCAAAGGGGGAGAGCCCGGGGGAAGCCGGGGGAGAGTGAGCGGTCCGGACCGGACCGGTCGCCGTCGGTGCCCAGCTTTTGGAAGTGGCACAACTGCCAATTGGCAGTTGTGCAAACTTCACATGACGAGCTGACGACGACTTCGCACGCGGCTTGAGCGGCTGCTCCGGGCGTGATTCGGTACGACTACGGCCGTTCGCGGCAGAGCAGTTGACGAGGAGCGAGCAGGATGCAGGGGCAGGGGACGGACACCGCGGCGGAGCCCGGGCTGCGCGACCGCAAGCGCGCGCGGACCAGGCAGGCGATCCGTACGGCGGGGCTCGACCTCTTCGAGGAGCAGGGCTTCGAGAGCACCACGGTGGACCAGATCTGCCGGCGCGCGGACGTCGCCCACCGCACCTTCTTCCGGTACTACGAGTGCAAGGAAGCCCTGCTCTTCGGCATGGACTTCGGGCTGGTACTGCTGGACGCCTTCGCCGCCGCGCCCTCCGGGCTCGGGATCTGGGAGGCCTTCGAGCACGCCAGGGTCACCACCGACGGGCAGTTGGAGGAGCTGGCCGAGCACACCGTGCGGCGCCGGGAGCTGCGGCGCCGGTTCATCGGGATCCGCAGCGTGCACGACTTCGCCCTGATCATGATCGACGCGTTCTCGCAGCGGGCGGCGGCGATCGCGGCCGACCGGCTGGGCGTGGACGTGACCGCCGACCTGCGGCCGCAGGCGCTGGCTGCCCTGCTGGCGGGCATGACCCGGCGGCACGTCGTCAACGGCGAGGAGGGGCGGCCGCTGGAGGACTGGGCGGTGGCGTTCCGGCAACTGCTCGGGCCGCTCGCGGAGCCCGGGGGCGTGCCCGGTCCGGGGCCCGTTCCGCTGTCGCCCGGGCCCGGGGTGGCCTCCGCACCCGTCGGTGGCGCCGGGTGAGCGCGCCCGGCTACCGGGCGGGCCCGGACCCCCCGGTGCCGGCCGTCCCGCCCGGCTCGCGGTAGTGCAGCACGAACCGCGCGCTGCTGCCGTCGATCCGCCGCCGCACGTACAGCGCCGGCGTGCCGTCGGGCGTGCAGCTGACGCCCTCGCGGACCAGCAGCGGGGTGCCCGGCGGCACCCCGAGCAGCTCCGCGTCCGCGAGGTCCGCGCCGATCGCGCCGAACGCCCGCCAGTCGTACTCCAGCTCCACCCCGGCCGCCCCGGCCAGGGCGGGCACCATGTTCCCCGGCCGTCCGGGCTGCAGCAGTTCGGCCGGCAGCGGCCGGGTCGGCACCCAGTAGCTGTTCGCCACCCGGGGCCGGCCGCCGATCCGGATCACCGTGTCCACCCGGGACAGCTCCCCGGTGGCGCGGCCCAGGTGCCGGGCGGCCTCCTCGTCCTCGGCGGAGCCGCCGACGGCCGGTGCCGCCACCACGGCCTCGCCGTCGCCCTCGACGGTTCCCGCCGCCCCGTCCGGCAGCTCGGTGCCGAGCGGCAGGGCGCGGTGGACGCTGCCGAGGTCGAACCGCTGGCTGCGCGGGTCGACGGCGATCGAGACCCGGACCGACGGCGGGCGGACGAAGGTCCCCACGCCCCGGCGGATCTCCAGCACCGCGGCCCGCTCCAGCTCCGCCACCGCCTGCCGGACGGTCAGCCGGTTGACGCCGAAGTCGGCGCTCAGCTCCGGCTCGCTGGGCAGCCGGGAGCCCGCCGGGTACGTCCCGGCGTCGATGCGCTCCTGGAGCTGCCGGGCCAGCCGGCGGTACAGCGGGGTGTCGCTTCGGTGCGTTGCCACGCGCCCGATCCTACGGAGCCGCGGGGCGCCTCCCGTCCGGGCTTGTCCGGAAGTTCACCCCGGCGCCGCTTGCCCCGGCCCCGATCCTCCGGGTAGACATCTAGATGTCTGGACATCTAGATGTCTTGTCCCCCAGCTTTCCCGCTCTCCCGCTCGTCCCCCCACCGAAAGGCCCCGTCATGACCCTGGTCAACTTCCGCGACCCCGCCACCCTCGCCGACCCCGCCGGCCGGTGGATCCGCCCCGGCGTCCTGCACCGCTCCGCCCAGCCCTTCCCCCAGGACGACGCCGGGATCGCCGCTCAGCTGCGCACCGCCGGCGTCCGCACGATCGTCGACCTGCGCGGCGACGGCGAGGCGCGGGACGAGGACTGGGCGGTGTCGGCGGCCGACGGCGTCGAGGTGGTCGCCGCCCGTATCCAGCCCACCACCGCGGAACTGGAGGCGGCCATGCAGGCGATGGTCACCGACGCAGACCTCGGCGCCTTCTACCTGCTGATGGCCGAGTCCGCCCCCGAGGCCGTCAGGCTCGCCGTCGAGGCCGCCGCCCGCCCCGGCGGGGTGCTGCTGCACTGCGCCGCGGGCAAGGACCGCACCGGCTTCCTGACCGCCCTGCTGCTCGACCTGCTCGGCGTGCCCGCCGAGGAGATCGTCGCCGACTACGCCCGCACCGGCGCGGCGCTGACCCAGATCTTCCAGGGCCTGGCCGAGCGCAACCGGGCCGCGCTGAACGACTACACGACCGGCAACCTGGTCGTCCCCCGTCCGCTGCTGGAGGCCCCGGCCGGCGCGATGGCCGCCTTCCTGGAGCTGGTCGGCAGCCGCTACGGCGGCACCGAGGGCTTCCTCGCCCACTGCGGCGTGGACGCCGCGACCGTCGCCGCCTTCCGCGCCAAGGCCGCTCCCGCCGCCGTCCCCGCCGTTCCCGCCGGGCCCACCGGGCCCACCGCCGCTCCCGCCGGGGTGACGGCGTGAGCACCGTGAGCCGCCCGCCGCTGCTGCGCCACACCGACGGCACACCGTTCCGCGACCTCAACCACAACGGCACCATGGAGCCCTACGAGGACCCCCGGCTGCCCGTCGAGGCGCGGGTCGAGGACCTGCTGGCCCGGATGACCCCGGCGGAGAAGGCCGCCCAGATGCTGCACGGCCGGATGCTCCCCGGCAACCAGGGCCCCTTCCCCTCCGGCGAGCACCTCATCACCGAACGCGGCCTCACCGCCTTCGGCATGATGGCCGTCCCCGACGCCCGCGCCATGGCCGAGTGGAACAACCACGTCCAGGACCTCGCCGCCGCCGCCCGGCTCGGCATCCCGGTCACCCTCGCCTCCGACCCCCGGCACGGCTTCACCGCCAACCCGGCCACCGCCTTCACCGGCGGCGGCTTCTCCACCGGCCCCGAGCCGATCGGGCTGGCCGCCACCGACGACCCGGAACTCGTCGAGCGGTACGCCGCGCTGATCGGCCGCGAACTGCGGGCCGTCGGCATCCGGGTCGCCATCCACCCGATGGCCGACCTCGCCACCGAACCGCGCTGGGCCCGGATCAGCGGCACCTTCGGCGAGGACCCGGACCGCGCCTCCCGGATCATCGCCGCCTACATCCGCGGCCTCCAGGGCGAGCGGATCGGCCCGGACAGCGTCGCCTGCATGACCAAGCACTTCCCGGGCGGCGGCCCGCAGTTCAAGGGCGAGGACTCGCACTTCGCGGCCGGCCGCCGGCTGGTCTACCCGGGCGGCGCGCTCGACCGGCACCTGCGCCCCTTCGAGGCCGCGTTCGAGGCCGGCACCGCGCAGATCATGCCCGCCTACGCGATCCCCTCCGGCAGCGGGCTGGCCGAGGTCGGCGCCAACTTCAACCACGACGTCATCACCGGTCTGCTGCGCGGGAAGTACGGCTTCGACGGTGTGGTCTGCACCGACTTCAACGCCATCACCGGCATGGACGTCCCCGGCATCGTCAGCCTGCCGCCGCGCCACTGGGGCGTGGAGGAGCTGTCCGTGCCGGAGCAGGTGGCGCTGACCCTGCACGCCGGGGCCGACCAGCTCGGCGGCGAGACCGACCCGGAACTGATCCTCGGCGTGGTCCGCTCCGGAGCCGTCACCGAGGCGCGCCTCGACGAGTCCGTCCGCCGGATCCTGCGCGACAAGTTCCGCCTCGGCCTCTTCGACGACCCGTACGTGGACGTCGAGGCCGCCGTCGAACTGGTCGGCGCACCCGGGGGACGCGCGCTGGGCCGCGAGGTCCAGGCCC
This sequence comes from Streptomyces sp. TLI_053, assembly GCF_900105395.1. Classification (NCBI taxonomy): domain Bacteria; kingdom Bacillati; phylum Actinomycetota; class Actinomycetes; order Kitasatosporales; family Streptomycetaceae; genus Streptomyces; species Streptomyces sp. TLI_053. Next base: position 3,273,528 of record NZ_LT629775.1, on the reverse strand, counting down.
GCTCGCTGGTGCACCTGGCCGGCCGCCCGCTCACCGGCACCCGCCTCTACGTCGAGGGCGTCGACCCGGCCGTGGCCGCCCGCTACGGCACCGTCGTCGACCGGCCCGAGGACGCCGAGCTCGCGGTGCTCCGGCTCGCCACGCCCTACGAGAAGCGCGAAGGGCTGCTGGAACAGGCCTTCCACTCCGGCTCGCTGGAGTTCGAACCGGCCGAGGCGGACCGGCTGGCGGAGCTGGCCCGGGCACTGCCCACGGCGCTCGTCGCGCAGCTGGAGCGCCCCGCCGTCCTCACCCCGCTGGCACCCCACGCGGCCCTGCTGGTGGGCGAGTTCGGCGCCGCCGACGACATCGTCCTGGACGCCGTGTTCGGCCGCACCCCGATGACCGGCACCCTCCCCTTCGACCTCCCGCGCTCCGACGCGGCCGTCGACGCCGCCCGGGAGGACGTCCCCTTCGACACCGCCGACCCGCTGTTCCGCTTCGGCCACCCGACCGCCCCGCGCGGCGAGGCGGGCTGACCGGGTCCGCCCCCGCACGACACAAGCACTGTCGACACGGCGGCACCGCCGGACGCCCGCCGTCCGGCGGTGCCGCCGTGTCGCCGCGTCGGACGCCCTGCACCGCCCGCGGGTCGACGCGGCGGCGGCCCGCTGCCCCAAAGGCCGTGCGGCTACGAATGTTTCAAGCCATCCGAATCTCATACGGCTAACAACCCCTTCGGCCCTGCCACCGACGAGCCGTCCGGCGAACGGCGGCGGTCCGCGCTCTCATGTGCCTGGGCATCCCACGCCCCACGGGAAGGCAGGAACATGAGGAGATTCAGGCACACCGTCACCGGCTCGGCGCTGGCCCTCGCGGCCTCGGCGGTCCTCCTGGCCGCGGGCGGTACGGCCAGGGCGGAAGCCGGCTACGACCAGATCACCATGCTGAAGCAGGAGAAGACCCAGTGGTGCTGGTCGGCCTCCGGGCTCACCATCGCCAAGTTCCAGGGCTACGGCAGCACCCAGGCGGACTTCTGCAGGCGCGCCTCCTCGTACGCGGGCGGCCCGAGCTGCGACAACCAGCCCGCCAGGCTCGAGGACATGGCCAACGCCTGGTACGACCTGGGCATGGCCAACCCCGGCACCGGCCTGGTGCGCGCGGCGTCGTTCGCCGAGGTCACCAGCGACGTCAAGGCCGCCCGGCCGATCGGCGCCCGGATCGGCTGGAAGTCCGGCGGCGGCCACATGAACGTCGTCTACGGCTTCGACACCTCGAACAACACCATCGCCGTCGGCGACCCGTGGCCGGACACCACCACCTACACGTGGTGGAACTACAACGACTACGTCAACAACAGCTCGTTCCGCTGGACCCACTCCCGTACCGGCATCTCCCGCTAGACCGAGAAGACAGAGAAGGAGTGACGACACATGCGTGACCGAGTCGAGTCCGCCGGCCGGAAGTCCCCCCGGTTCTCCCGGCTGTCCCTGGTCGCGGCGCTGGGCGCGTCCGTGCTGCTGTCCGCGGCCGGCCCGGCCCGGGCGGCCGACATCCCCGACTTCCAGGCCGCCCTGGACCTGGTGCGGTCGGCCGGCGTCCACGACGCCGTCTGCCGTTTCCTCGCCACCCCGCTGCCCGCCGCCGGGCCCGACGGCGGGCCGGGCGGCGCGGTGACGGTCCCCGACACGCCGGACCCGTGCGCGGGCCTGCCCGCGTTCACCCTCAACGACCCGCTCGCGGTGCACGAGATCACCCCGGAGTTCGCCGCGGGCACGGCACTGCCCGTGCCGACCTCGGCGGTCAGGCTGAGCAACCTGGTCTCCTCGCTCGGCGCCGCCGTCAACGACCGCACCGCCACCGTGCTGCTCGCCCCCACCGAGGGCGGCGGCTGGCACCTGGCGGGCGTGCGGGACGGCGACAGCGACGCCGGGTACGCGGGCAGCGCGACCCCGGGCTCGCTGGTCTTCACCGAGCCGCAGATCCGCGGCTGGTACCGGTTGACGCTCACCACGGTGGAGCCGCTCAACGACCAGGCCAGGGAAGGGCTCCGCGGCCGCTCGTCGATGTCGCTTGCCGACTACCAGCAGGTGCTCAAGGGCCGCTACGCCGACAAGCTGCCCGGCTCCGAGTACGACACCCGGGGCATGTCGAGCGGCTACGGGCCGGACGGCGGGGCGGCCGAGCCGTCCGACCGCACACCCCTGCTCGCGGGCGGTTCGATCGCGGCCCTGGCCCTCGCGGGCGGAGCCGCCGCCCTCGGCCGGTCCCGGCGCCGCCGCCGCGGCACGGTCTGAGCACCGCCGCCGCCCGGGCCGCCGTCCCACGGCGGCCCGGGCGGCGGCCGGCTCCCCGGGCTCCTTGCGCACAACCCCTAGGCGCCGAGAGCCTTGCCGTACATCGACGAGGTGCGCCGGACGGTCATCCCCAACCGCTGGTACAGCGGCAGCGCGCCCGTCTCCGAGTGCGTCCACAGGGTGCACCGCTCCCGGCCGTGCCGGTGGAGCGCGCCGAACACCTCGCCGAGCAGCAGCCGCGCGATCCCCCGGTGCCGGTGGTCGCGGCGGACCGCCAGTCGCTCGACCTGGCCCTCGCCGCGGTCCGGCAGGTCCAGGGCCAGCGCCGCGCCGACCATGTCCCCGCCGGCGAAGGCCACCCGGGAGAGCGCGGGCGCGAAGGCGTCGTGCCCGACCGTCCGCGGTGCCCACTCCTCGTAGGGACTGCGCCGCACCTGCCACTCGTCGAACGCGTCCTCGGTCGTCCGGTGCGCCGCCCGCTCGTCGCCCGGGCGGAACGGCCGCACGGAGATCCCCGCCGGCGGTCCGGCCGCCATCGGGGCGGCGGGCAGGGCGATCCCCAGCTGCCACTGGGAGACGAACGGCAGGTAGCCGCGTGAGCGCAGCAGCCCCACGGCGGCCCGGTCGCCGTCCTCGACGGCCTGCGCGAGCCGCTCCCCGCCCGCCCGCCGGGCCCGGTCCTCGGTCCAGTCGAGCAGCCACCCGCCCAGCCCGGCGCCCCGGTGACCGGGGTGGACGTCGACCCGGCTGCGCCGTCCCCCGCGCACCCACGCCCAGCCGGCCACCTCGCCGCAGGCGTCCCGCACCAGCAGGGTGTCCCGGGCGGGGTCGAGGCCGGGGTGCGCGAGGTCGGCGGCGACCTCGCCCGGCGTGCTCTCGGGCCGGCCGAGCAGGTCGCGCTCGCAGGCGGAGACCAGCCGGGCGACGGCGGGGGCGTCGGCGACGGCGGCCGGGGCGGACCGGTACTGGGCGGGGAGCGGCGGGAGTCCGGCGAGGTCGGTCATGCGTCCTGACTCTGCGCCACCCGCGCCGGTCCTGTCGACCGGATTCGGCGGACCGGTTCGGCAGACCGGTCCGGTGGCCCTGACCCGGTGGCCCGGTCGGGCCCGGGGACGGAGGAGGGGGCCGCCTCCTGGCACGATCGCAGGAGATCGGAGGCGGCCCCCGGGACGGACCGGTCCTGGACCACGCCGCTGACTGGGCATCGACCGCGTGGCTCGGACCGGTCGCGATCCGTCACGCGCCGGTCGGGCGACCGGGCGTCCGGGTCACGTCCCCATCCGACAACCTCAACCGCGGATGAGGTCAAGCCCCGCCGTCCGGAGGCCGGTCCCGCCGCCCGCAGGACCGCCCCGCAGGACCGCCCCGGACGGCCCGGCAGGACGGCTCAGGAGGACGCCCGCAGCTCCCGGATCCGGGTGATCCGGCCGCGGGCGTCCACGACCAGGTCGTAGGTGTCGCCGTAGCAGGCGTAGGGGGGTTCGGGCTCGCCGCCGGACAGACAGGTGTCGAGGTGGTCCAGCAGGACGGGCAGCTGGACCTCCTTGGCCGGCTCGTCGTGCGGGAGGTCGACCAGGGTGGCGGTGGCGTGCGCCGCCAGGGCGAGGTCGGCCGGTTCGGCGTCGGCGGGGCAGCCCGGGGACACCGGGCGGACGCTCAGCCGGCCGTCCCGGACGTCGAGGACCTGGACCACCCGGCGACCGGCCCCGGTCTCGCAGGCGGTGGGGGAGACGGCGGTGGGGGAGACGCCGGCGGGGGAGGCGGCCGGGGAGGCGAGGTCGAGGTCGGCCCCGGCCTCGGGGGCCGCCCAGTACTCCTCGGTGTCCGGGTACCAGTCCTCCGCGGCGTCCTCGGTGTCGTCGGCGTCCTCGGCGTCGCGCACGTCGCCGACCTCGTCGGAGGACATCGCCAGGGTCGGGTCCTCGTCGATCGGGGTGCAGGCGGCGAGGCCGGTGGTGACGGCGCAGCAGAGCAGCACGGCGAGGAGGAGGCGGCGGGGCGCGGTCATGGGACGAGTCTTCCAGGAACGTGACCGGAGGAGACACCCGCGTACAGGTGGAATCCGTCCGACCGGTTCCGCTCCACCGAATCCGCCGTCCACCGTTTCCGCCCCGGACGCGCGACCGCCCCGGACGTACGACCGCCCCGGACGTACGACCGCGCGTACCCAGGACCGCCCGTACGCACGATCGCCCGTACACAGGACCGTCCCCGCCGGGCGTGCGGGCCCGGCGGGGACGGAGGACGGAGGGCGGACGGAGCGGACGGAGCGGACGGAGCGGGGCTACGCGGCCACGGAGTGCGCCGGGTCGTAGGCCCGCCGCACCCGCTCCTGCGCCTGCGGCCCGGCCCGCAGGTGGTCCAGGCCCAGCAGGACCGCGCCCAGCACCGGCGGCGCGACGACGATCCGGGGCTCGGCGAGCGGTGCCTCCCGGGCCAGGCGCGCCGTCAGGTTGTCCAGCAGCAGTGACTGCCGGGCGGCCAGCACTCCGCCGCCGAGCACCACCGGCGTCGGCGTGTCCAGCAGGTCGAGGCGGCGCAGGGCGACCAGCGCCAGCCGGGTGATCTCGTCGGCCTGCCGGTCGATCAGCTCCAGCGCCGCCCGGTCGCCCTCCCCGGCGACCGCGAACAGCACCCGCACGATCTCGTGCAGCCGGGCGAACGGCAGGTGGCCGAGATGGACGGCCTCGGCGACGGCACCGGCGCTGGGCAGGCCGAAGTGCTCGGCGATCGCGGGCGCGAGCGCGGTCGGCCCGCCGCGCCCGTCCTCCGCGCGGACGGCGTGCCACATGCTGCTGACGGCCAGGCCCGCGCCGCCGCCCCAGTCGCCGGTGAGCTCGCCGAGGGCGGGGAAGCGGGCGGTACGGCCGTCCGGCAGCAGTCCGACGCAGTTGATGCCGGCGCCGCAGACGACGGCGACCCCGCGCGGGCCGTCGGTGCCGGCCCGCAGCAGGCCGAAGGTGTCGTTCACGACGGTGTTGCTGACGCCCCAGGGGTGGGACTCCAGCGCCACCCGCAGCGCCTCCTCCTCGACCGGGAGGTCGGCGTTGGCCAGGCAGGCGCTGACGTGGCTGGTCAGCGGGCCGGTCCAGCCGGTCAGCCCGGCGGCCGCGGCGGCCTCCTCGACCAGCGGGGCGAGGCCGGCCACGGCGGCGGCGCCGCCGGTCTTCTGCGGTGTGAAGCCGCCGCCCCGGGCGGAGCCGAGAACACGGCCGTCGGCGCCGACGAGGGCGACGTCGGTCTTGGAGTTGCCGGCGTCGATGGCGAGGACGCCGGGCAGGTGTGGTTCGGGCTGGTGGGTCATCGGGTCCCCGCGGCTCGTCGTACGTGGCCCGGCCGGGGGTCTTTCCCGGCCGGGGATGGCTTCTCCTCCCGGTCTCCGCCGGGCGCCGGGCGCCGGGCCGCGGGAGGCCCGGCCCGCACTCCCCCCACGGAGTGCGGGCCGGGGGACCGAGGCCCGGTCCGGCGCCGGGACGGGACCGGCACGGAGGCCGGGCGGGTCAGGCCCAGGCGAGGTGCTCGCGGTTGTGGGCGAGCAGCCGGTCCGTGAGCCGGTCGGCGAGTTCGATCTGGCCGACCAGCGGGTGGGCGAGCAGTGCGTCGAAGACCCGGTCGCGACCGCCGCGCAGGGCGGCGTCCAGGGCCAGGTGCTCGTAGGAGGTGACGGCGGCGACCAGGCCGGCGTACAGCGGCTCCAGCGGGCGCTGCGGCAGCGGGCGCACGCCCGCCGCGTCGACCTCGGCCGGCACCTCGATCACGGCGTCGTCGGGCAGGAACGGCAGCACTCCGTCGTTGCGGGTGTTCACCACCTGCACCGAGGTCCCGCCGCCGGTGCCGAGCAGGGCGGCGATGAGCTGCACCGCCGCCTCGGAGTAGAACGCGCCGCCGCGCCGGTCGAGCAGCTCCGGCTTGGTGTCGAGGGCCGGGTCGGCGTACAGCTCCAGCAGCTGCCGCTCGATCTCGGCGACCTCGGCGGCCCGGGAGCCCTTGACCTTCAGCTCCTCCACCACCAGGTCGTGCTGGTAGAAGTACCGCAGGTAGTAGGACGGCACGACGCCGAGCCGCTCGACCACCCGCTGCGGCAGCCGGATGTCGTCGGCGATCTCCTTGCCGAAACCGGCGAGCAGTTCCGGCAGCACCTCCCGGCCGCCGGCCGCGCCGGGCGCGTCCAGCAGGGTGACGCCGCGCTCCCAGCTGAGGTGGTTGAGGCCGACGTGGTCGAGGCGGACCAGCTCCGGGTCGACCCCGAGGTGCTTGGCGAAGCGGCGCTGGAAGCCGATGGCCACGTTGCACAGGCCGACGGCCTTGTGGCCGGCGTTCCGGAGCGCGCGGGTGACGATGCCGACCGGGTTGGTGAAGTCGACGATCCAGGCGTCCGGGTTGGCGCGGCGGACCTTCTCGGCGATGTCGAGCACCACCGGGACGGTGCGCAGCGCCTTGGCGAGGCCACCAGCGCCGGTGGTCTCCTGGCCGACGCAGCCGCACTCCAGCGGCCAGGTCTCGTCCTTGTCGCGGGCGGCCTGTCCGCCGACCCGCAGCTGCAGCAGCACCGCGTCGGCGTCCGCGACGCCGGCCTCGATGTCGGTGGTCGTGGTGACGACCGCGCCGTGGCCCTGCTTGGCGAAGATCCGCCGGGCCAGCCCGCCGATCAGCTCCAGCCGGTCGGCGGCCGGGTCGACGAGGACGAGTTCGCCGATCGGAAGGGTGTCCCGGAGCCGGGCGAAGCCGTCGATCAGCTCCGGGGTGTACGTAGAACCGCCGCCGATGATGGCCAGCTTGAGTGCGGACATCAGCCCTTGACCCCTGTCAGTGTCACGCCTTCGATGAAGGCCTTCTGTGCGAAGAAGAAGAGGACGATCACCGGGGCCATCACCAGCAGGGTGGCGGCCATGGTGAGGTTCCAGTTGGTGTGGTGGGCGCCCTTGAAGGACTCCAGTCCGTAGGAGAGGGTCCAGGCGTCGTGGTTGCTGCTGGCGTAGATCTGCGGGCCGAAGTAGTCGTTCCAGCAGTAGAAGAACTGGAACAGCGCGACGGCGGCGATGGCCGGCTTGGCCATCGGCAGCACCACCCGCAGCAGGGTGCGGAGTTCGCCGCAGCCGTCGATCCGGGCCGCCTCGATGTACTCCTTGGGGATGGTCAGCAGGAACTGCCGCAGCAGGAAGATCGAGAAGGCGTCGCCGAAGGCCATCGGGATGATCAGCGGCCAGAGCGAGCCGCCGAGGCCCAGCTGCTTCGCCCAGAACAGGTACATCGGGATGATGGTGACCTGCGGCGGCAGCATCATCATCGAGATGACCGCCATCATCGCCAGGTTGCGGCCGCGGAAGCGGAACTTCGCGAGCGCGTAGGCGACCGGCAGGCTGGAGACGATGGTCAGCACGGTGCCGGCGAGCGCGTAGAGCAGGGTGTTGCGCCACCAGGTCAGGAAGCCGGGGGTGTTCCAGACCTTGCCGTAGTTGCCCCAGTTCCAGGAGGTGGGCCAGTAGTCGGTGGTGAGTGCCTGGCTGTCGGTCATCACCGAGGTGAGGAAGACGAAGACGAACGGCAGCAGGAAGAAGAGGCCGGCGGCGATCGCCAGCGAGTGGACGGCCACCCAGTTGAGCAGCGCGCGCCGGCGGGCGACCCGCTCGGCGGCGGTGACGGGGCCGCGGGTGGCGCCCCGGCCGGTCCGCTTCCCGGGGGCCTCGGAGGGGAGGGTCGAGCTGAGAGTCATGATCGTGTCCTCACTGGGCCGCTAGTCGTCGCTGGCCATGAAGCCGGACTTGCGGCGCATCAGCACCGAGGTCACGGCCATCGAGATGACGAACAGCACCAGGGCCACGACGCACGCCGCGCCGTAGTTGAAGCGCTGGAAGCCGAGGTTGTAGACCATCTGCGGCAGGGTCCAGGTGGAGCCGTTCGGGTAGCCGGGCTCGAACTGCTGGCCGGAGTTGCCGGCGTTGCCGGCGGCGACCCGCCCGGCGACGAACGCCTGCGTGTAGTACTGCATGGTCTGGATGACGCCGGTGACCACCGCGAACATGATGATCGGCGAGATGTTCGGCAGGGTGACGTAGCGGAACTTCTGGAACGGGCCGGCCCCGTCGAGCTCGGCGGCCTCGTACTGCTCCTTCGGGACGTCCAGCAGGGAGGCCATGAAGATGACCATCAGGTCGCCGACGCCCCACATGGCGAGCAGGGTGAGCGCGGGCTTCGACCAGTTCGGGTCGGCGAACCAGCCGGGCTGCGGCAGTCCGATCTCGCCGAGGAAGTGGTTCACCGGGCCGGTGCCGGGGTTGAGCAGGAAGGCGAAGGCGACGGTGGCGGCCACCGGCGGGGCCAGGTACGGCAGGTAGAAGGCGGTGCGGAAGAAGCCGACCCCGGTCTTGATCTTGGTGATCAGCAGCCCGATGCCGAGACCGAACGCCACCCGCAGGCTCACCATGACGACGACCAGCCACAGGGTGTTGCGCAGGCCCTGCCAGAACGCCGGGAGGTCGTTGAAGACGTAGTCCCAGTTCTTCAGGCCGGTGAAGGTGGGCGAGCCGAAGCCGTTGTACTTGGTGAACGAGAAGTAGATCGTCGAGATCAGCGGGTACAGGAAGAAGACGCTGAACCCGATCAGCCAGGGGGAGAGGAAGGCGAGGGTGCGGGCCGCCGCCCGGCGGCGCTTCCGGCGCAGCAGCTGCTGCACGGGAGGCGCCGCCGGGGCGGTCGCTCCGGCCCCCTTGCGGGTGGCGGACGCGAGTGACATGGGAGCTCCGAGGACGGGCCGGGCGTGCGGGGTGCGGGGTGCGCGCTACTTGGCCTGGGCGATGGCGGCGTCGATCTCCTTGGCGGTGGCGGCGAGGCCGGCCGTGAGGTCGGTCTGCTTGCCGGACTCGTAGTCGTAGCCGAGGTTCTGCACGGAGACCAGGTAGCCGCCGCCGTTGACGACGGCCGGCGTGGTGCCGGAGCTGGCGTGCTTGGCGATGTTCACGAAGGTCTTGAAGTTCTCGTCGGCGACCAGCTTCGGCGACTCCAGCGCGGCGAAGGTGCTCGGCACGTTGTGGATCGCGTTGGCGAAGGAGACGACCGCGTCGGTGTCGGTGGTCAGGAACTTCACGAATTCCCAGGCGGCGGCCTGCTTCTTGCTGGTGCTGGCGATGCCGACGATGGTGCCGGTCTGGTAGCCGCGGCCGTAGGTGTCCTGCTGGTCGTCCGGCACCGGGAACGGCGCGGTCGCCCAGTCGAAGTCCGGCTTGTCGGTGGCGAGCGAGGCGGTGCGCCACTCGCCGTCGATGGCCATCGCGACCTGGCCGGTGTGGAACGGGTTCTTGGCGCTGAACTCCTCGCCGAAGGTGGCGCGGTACTTCTCCAGCTTGTCGTAGCCGCCGAGCTTGTCGACCATGCTCTTCTGCCACTTCATCATCGCGGCGACCTTCGGGTCGGTGGCGACGGTGGACTTGCCGGCGGAGTCGAAGTACGTGGGGCCGTACTGGCCGAGGAAGTGCTCGGTGGTCGACTCGTAGCCGTGGTACAGCGGCATGAAGCCGAGCTGCTTGTAGCCGTCGCCCTCGGGGACGGTGAGCTTGTTGGCGACCTCGGCGAACTCGGTGAAGGTCTTCGGCGGGTTGGTGATGCCCGCGTCGGCGAAGGCCTTCTTGTTGTAGTACAGGCCGAAGGCGTCGCCGAGCAGCGGCAGGGAGCACTGGTTGCCCTGGAACTGCGTGTAGTTGAGCATCGCGGCCGGGAAGGTCTTGGCGGCGTCGATGCCGTCCTTGGCCAGCAGCGGCTTGAGGTCGACGAAGGCCTTGGTCGAACAGAACATGCCGACGTTGTTGGTGGTGAAGGAGGACACCACGTCGGGGGCGTCGTCGCCGCCGGCCCGCAGGGCCTGGTTGACCTTGTCGTCGGCGATGTTGCCGACGGCCTTGACGTGGATGTTGGGGTGGGCCTTCTCGAAGGCGGCGATGTTGTCGTTGATCGCCTTCACCTCGGAGTCCTGGCTCCAGCCGTGCCAGAAGGTGATCGTGACGTCCTTGCCACTGGCGGAGTCGTCGCCGGAGCCGCCGTCGCTGCTGCCGGTGCAGGCGGTGGCGAGCAGGGCGAGGACGGCGCTGCCGGTGACGGCGGCGAGCGTCCGGCGGCTTCTGCGGGCGGGAGAGGTGGTGGATTGCACTTCGAGGTCCTCCTGGGGGTGCCGCGGGCAGGCGTCATTGCCTCGGGTCCCGCGTTCGGGATGGGGAGAGGTGGGTGCAGGGTCGAGCGGTGCGGGCCGTGCGTCGGGCTGTGTGCGTGGGCCTGTGTGCGTGGGCCTGTGTGCGGGGGACGTCAGTGGGTCGAGAAGACCGCCTCGCGGGCGGCGGCCAGCGCGCGGGCCAGCGCGCCGATCAGGACCGGTGAGCCGGTCAGCGTGCTGCCCCGGACCTCGGGCCGGGCGGGCGAGATCCTGGCCAGCTCCTCCTCGACCAGGGCCCGCAGCCGTTCGCCGCCGGCGGTCGGGACCCCGCCGGAGAGCACCACCAGCCGGGGGTCGACGACGGCGACGATCACGGCCAGGCCGACGGCCAGCCGGGCGGCCAGCTCGGTGAGGAAGGAGTCGCCCGCGCCGGGGGTGTCGAGGGCCCGGGCGACCGCCTCCTCGGCGCTCGGCGCGGCGATCCCGTGCTCCTTGGCCAGCGCCCGGACGGCGGGGGCGCCGACGAGTTCCTGGAAGCCGCCGGAGTTGCGCCGGCGGGCGTCCCGGACCGGCGAGCCGGGCACCGGCATGTAGCCGACCTCCCCGGCGCCGCCGGTGAAGCCGCGGTGCAGCCGGCCGGCGATCACGATCGCGGCGCCGGTGCCCTCGCCCGCCCACAGCAGCACGAAGTCCTCGAAGCCGCCGGCCGCGCCGGAGGACTGCTCCGCGACGGCGGCGAGGTTCACGTCGTTCTCGATCGTCACCGGCGCGCCGATCGCCCCGGCCAGCCCCTCGGCCAGCCGCGGCGCGTGCCAGCCGGGCAGGTGCGAGGCGTACCGCAGCTTGCCGGTGACCGGGTCGGGCGCGCCGCCGACGCCGATCACCACGGTGTGCAGGGCGTCCTCGGCGAGCCCGGCGGCGCGGACCGCCCCGGCGACCGCGTCGGCCACCCGGGGCACGGTCGCGGCGGCCTGCCAGCCCTTGGTGGGGACGACGTGCTCGGAGAGGGTGGTGCCGCTGATGTCGGCGACCGCGACCCGGACGTGGCTGTTGGTGACGTCCAGTCCGGCGACGTAGCCGGCGGCGGGATTCACCTGGTACAGCTGCGCGTTGGGCCCCGGTCCGCCGGCCGTGGTGCCCACCGGCAGCACCAGCCCGGCCGCTTCCAGCCGCGCCAGCAGCTGGGAGGCGGTCGGCTTGGAGAGTCCGGTGAGGGTGCCGATCTGGGTGCGGGAGAGCGGCCCGTTCGCCAGCAGCAGTTCGAGCGCGGCGCGGTCGTTGATGGCCCGCAGGAGGCTGGGAGTGCCGGCGAGGGGGGTCTTGGTGTGGCTTCTGGTCACGGGACGATCCTCCTCCTCGGGGCGGCCGGGATTCCGGTCGGGCCAGGCGCGAACTGTTAGGAAACTTTCCAGTCGCTTGGGACAGGACCGTACGGGCCCCGTCAGCGGAGTGTCAATGGCCCTTCGCACGGAGGATGCCGACTCGTTACCCGACGGCCCCGGGACAGCACGGAGCCCCGCCTCCGAGTGCTGCGGAAGCGGGGCTCCGGGAGGCCTGCGCCGATCGGTCAGGGCGCCTTGGTGCCGTCGTCGGGCGGGCGCACGGGGGCCGGTATCGGGGTGGCCGCCTTGTAGCCCGCCGAGGACGGGTCGGCCAGCGCGGACGGCGGGGCCGGATCGGTGCCCGGCGCCGGGGCCGCGGCCGCGCCGAGGACCATCGCGGCGGCCGTCCCGGCGGCCGCGCCCGCGGCGACGGCCGGCCCGACCTCCTCCTTGACCTTGATCCCGGCCTCGTCGAAGACCTGCTTGAGCCGCTGGCGCAGCGCCCGCCCCACGCTCAGCGACTTGCCGGGGGCGGTCCGCGCCTCGACCCGCAGCACCACCGAGTCCGCCGCCACCGACTCCACGCCCAGCACCGAGAACGGCGCCCAGACCAGCTCGTCGAACGGCGACTCCTTGGCCAGCGCCTCGGCGGTGTCCTTGATCAGCGCCTCGACCCGCTCCAGGTCCTCCTTGTAGCCGACCTGGACGTCCACCGAGGCGGTCGACCAGCCCTGGCTCATGTTGGCGATGCGCTTCACCTCGCCGTTGCGGATGTACCAGATCTCGCCACCCGCGCCGCGCAGCTTGGTCACCCGCAGGCCGACCTCCAGCACCGTGCCGGTGGCCACCCCGGTGTCGATCTCGTCGCCGACGCCGTACTGGTCCTCCATGATCATGAAGACCCCGGAGAGGAAGTCGGTGACCAGGTTGCGGGCGCCGAAACCGATCGCCACACCGGCCACACCGGCACTCGCCAGCAGCGGCGCCAGGTTCACCCCGAGCGCGGACAGCACCATCAGCGCCGCCGTGCCCAGGATCGAGAACGACGCGACGCTGCGCAGCACCGAGCCGATCGCCTCGGCCCGCTGCTGGCGCCGCTCGGGGTTGACCACCCCGGTGTTGGCCAGCAGCCCGCCCAGCCGGCTGGGCTCGTCCTCGTTCTCGCCCGGCCGCACCATCCGCGTTATCAGCTGGGTGATCACCTTGCGCACCATCGCCCGCAGCACGAGGGCCAGCACGATGATGAAGACGATCCGGACACCGCTCGCCAGCCAGTCCTGCCAGTGCGAGTCGAACCAGCTGGCGGCCTGCCGGGTGGTGTCGGAGACCTCCTGCGCGCTGGTCGGGATTCTGAGGTCCGGCAACTCCGGAGCGGTGGGGGTCGGGGACGGCGCGGGCGTCGAGGCCGGCGTCGTGGTGGACGCGTCGGCGAGGAGGCCGGCGGCACCGGAGCGGAACACGTACGGGACCTTCCTGCAGGGGTCGTGACCCGGTCCGCCGCCGCGGCGCCCGCCCGGGACTGGCACGCCCCTGGCCTGCGGACCGTCCGTCTACCCTAGCCGCCGTCCGGCCGCCGGCTCGACACGCCGAACGGTCCGGGCCGGTCCGCCGCAAGGCGCGCGCACCCGTCCGGACGCCCCGTCAACGCGTCCGCACGCCGGGTTCCGCGCTGCTCCGCTCGGCCCAGCGGTACCCCGGCGGGGCACCGGAGTGCAACCCGCGCTTCCCCCGGGCATACCGGGTATGACAGAACCCACACCCGGAGTTCACACCGGGTCCGTTACACAGGAGTGGTGGCGCCGTACAAAGGCGTAAGGCGACACTGGGGTGGATCACGCACCCGTTGCGCGATCGAACCGCTCGTCCCGGCGCGAGCCACGCGCCGCAGGCGTCCAAGGAGGCATCCGTGCCGCATGTCCTGGTCCTCAACGCGTCCTACGAGCCGCTCGGCGTCGTATCGATGCGCCGCGCACTCATCCTCGTCCTCAATCACAAGGCGGTCAGCCTGGAGGACTCGGGGGTCACTCTGCACAGCGCCACCAGCGCCCTTCCGGCGCCGTCCGTCGTCCGTCTGACCCGCTTCGTCCGGGTCCCGTTCTGCGGGCCGGTCCCGCTCACCCGCCGGGCGCTGTTCGCCCGCGACCACGGTCGTTGTGTCTACTGCGGGGCCGCCGCCACCAGCGTCGACCACGTCATCCCGCGCAGCCGGGGAGGCCAGCACCGCTGGGACAACGTGGTGGCGGCCTGCCGCCGCTGCAACCACACCAAGGCCGACCGCCACCTCACCGAGCTCGGCTGGCGGATGAAACGACCACCCGCGCCGCCCAGCGGCCTGGCCTGGCGGATCATCGGCACCGGGATCAAGGACCCGCGCTGGCGGCCCTACCTGGAACCGTACGGCGGGAACGACCAGCTGCGCGCCCCGCAGTGGGGCGAGTACGAGCACCACGACCATACCGACCCGGCCCACCCGGTCCCGCTCGGCCGGGCCCACGCCGGCCACCCCGCCCCCGTCCGCCGCGGTGAGCAGCCGGAACCGCTCTCCGCCTGAGTCCGCACCACAAGGGCTTGCCCGTCATATTTCCCGGTACGCCTCATGGGCCGCCGCGCACCCCGCACCGGGGAGCGCGGCGGCCCGCCGTCCGCCCCGGTACGGGACGCGCGGCGGGCCGCAGGACGCGCGGCGGGACGGAGGTCAGGGCTTCGGCCGCGGACCCGTCGGACTGCCGCTCGGCGTGCCGGCCCCGGCACCCGGGCCGGTGGCCGTCGGGGAGGGAACCGGTCCGGTCGGGGAGGCCGAGGGTGTCGGCACGGCCGGCGGCGTGGTCGCCGTCCCGCCCCCCGGGCCCTCGGGCCGGCCGCCCGACTGCTGGCCGCCGCCCGGCTGCCCGGTCGGCGGTGTCACCGGCGGGGTGACCGGAGGCGTCACCGGCGGCACCACCTGGTCCACCGGGGCGACGGCGTACAGCTCGACGCCCCAGAGCGAGTAGCCGTACTTGGTCGCCCTGGCCACACCCTGGATCCGCAGGAACTTCGCGCCCGGCGCGTCGAAACGCACCGTCTCGTTGCCGCCCCTGCCGTCCCCCACGGTCGCGACCGTGGTCCAGGACCGCCCGTCCGCCGAGGACTGGATCTTGTACGCGGCGGCGTAGGCGGCCTGCCAGTGCAGCACCACCGAGCCCAGGTGGGTCGCCTTCGGCAGCTCCAGCTGCACCCAGGCGTCGTCCGCCGCCGGTGAGGACCAGCGGCTCTTCGGGTCCTGGTCGGCCACCGCCGCGGCCGGGAAGTTCGGGGTCTCGTCGCCGGAGGAGGTGGCCTGCGCGGTGATCGCCAGATCGGGACCGCCGGTCGGCGGCACGACATGCACCTGGAGCACCTGGCGGACCGTCGTCTGCCCGGCCACGAACACCACCGGCACCTGGTACGTCCCGGACGGCGTCTCCGGTCCGGCGGTGACCAGCAGCGGCACGCCGACCTTGCCGCCGCGCGGCACGCTCACCCCGGTCACCGGCGCCACGGTCAGCCCCTTGGCGACACCCGGCACCTCGGTGCGCAGCTCCCCGGTGACCCCCTCCGGCCGGCCGGCCTCGACGGTCACGCGGGCCTGCACCGGCGCGGCCTCGCCGATCACCGCGTCCACCGAGGCGTCGGCCAGGCTCAGCCGGGCCGCCGGGGCGTCCGCGTACCAGGGGATCACCTGGTTGACCACGGGCGGCTCCCCGCCCGGCTTCCAGGCCAGCCGGAACGCGTCGGCGGGCTGACCGCCGGCCGCGAGCTCGTTCCACCCCGGCTGCACGGTGCCGATCTCGGTCCAGGTGCCGTCCGGGTGCCGCACCGCGACGGCCGCCGAGGCCCGCACCCCCGGATCGGTGAGCACGGTCAGCCGGTCCAGCGGCCGGGCGGCGCCCAGCTCGACCGTCAGCGGCTCGTCCTGCGCGGTCGGCGCGGTGGCCGCGCGGTAGGCGGTGTCCGGATTGCCGTCCAGCACGGCGGCGGCCGAGGAGCCCGGCAGCGCGGCCGGGCCGCCGGAGACACTGGCCGGCAGCTCGTCGGGCGCGGTCACCGAGAACTCGCGCACCGCGACCGCGGTCTTCTGCGCGGCGGTGGCCCGCAGCCGCACCGCCCGGACCACCGTCCCGGCCGGGACCTGCGCCGAGACGGACTTCTGGTTCTTCACCGAGGCGAGCTTCTTCCAGCCGCCCTCCCCGGTGGAGTACTCCAGCACGCCGTCCCGGATGTAGTCGTCCAGGGCGCTCTGCCCGTCCGGACCGTTGCCCCAGGAGCCCATCAGCACGGTGACACTGCCGACCGGGCGCCCGTCGCCGAGGTCCAGGCCGACCGAGTCGCCCTGCTGCGGCGGTGCCGAGCTCCAGTAGAAGGTGTCCGCGACGCCGTCGGCCATCAGCGCCGGCAGGTGGTCGTGCGCGGTGCCCAGGGTGGTGGTCGCGGTGACGCCGCCGCCCTGCACCCCGGCCCAGGTGTCGGCCGCCTGCAGCGCCCGCTCCAGGAACGGGCCGAGCACGCCCGCGCCGACCGTCGCCGGGCTCTGGCCGAGCTGCTCGCGCAGTTTGGTCAGCTCCACCCGGGCCTTCCAGGCGGCCCCGCCGTCGCCGCCGCGCTGGGCCAGCAGCATGTCCAGGGCGGACTGCCCGGCCAGCCCGAAGTCGCGCAGCGGCGCCAGCCAGGGCGCGGCCTCGGCGGCCAGCGGGGCGGTCGCCTGGGCGGCCGCCAGGGTCTGCTGGGCGTCGGCCATCGCCGTGAACGCCTCCCGCAGCGGGGCGGCCGACTCGATCAGCCTCGTCAGGTCCGGCGCCGCCCCCGAGGTCGGCTCGGCGGACGCCCAGAACCGGTCCATCAGCGGCAGCAGGTAGCCGGACTCCTGCTTGGCCAGCGGCGAGGACACGCTGTTCCCGGCCAGCGCGGTGACCGCGGCCAGGGTCTCCCCGGTCGGCGTGGCCGTCGCGCCGGTCGGCCCGGCCAGCGAGCGCAGCGCCGCCCGCCAGGAGTCCTCCGCCTTGTAGGCGGACGGGTTCCAGGCGAAGTCGCCGGCCGTGGAGAGGGCGATCCGGGAGGCCACCGGCTGCCGCATCGCACCGGTCAGCATGACCGCCGACCGGGTCGCCACCTCGCTGTCCCGGCCGGTGTAGGCGCCCAGGAAGAGCCGGTCCGGGGTGGCGTCGTTGACCGGGTAGTTGTCCATGGTGACCAGCGGGTGCCCGTACAGGCCGCCGGTGTCCGCGACCTGGGTGCCGGTGATCCGCTCCGGGATCACCCCGACACCGCTCCAGGCCACCTGCACGGCGGGGGGCAGCGCGGCGGCCAGCGCCGTCCGGTACGGGCTGGAGCCCTGCTGGTGGTACTCGGTGGGGACGACCGACAGCGGCGCCAGGCCCGGGTTGCGCGCGATCAGCCGGTCCTGCACCTTGGCCGCCAGCTCCGCCTGTGCCTTCGCGGCCGCGGTCGGGCCGGTGCCGTACCTGGACCGGTCGTCGGAGCAGTGCCACTCCTCGTAGGACACGTCCAGGAACTGCAGCTGGAAGGCCGAGAAGCCGAGCCGGCGCAGCCCGTCCAGCTTGGCCACCAGCGCGTCCGCGTCCTTCCCGGAACTGAAGCAGAAGGACTGCCCGGGGTCGATCGCGTACCCGAGGGTGACGTGGTCGCGCGCGGCGCGGACGCCCAGCGCGCGCAGGTCGTTCTCCCGCTCCTGCGGGTAGGCGTCCCGCCAGCGGGCCAGCCGGTACGGGTCGTCACCCGGCGCGTAGAGGTAGAAGTTCTGCTTCGACCGGCCGAGGAAGTCCAGCTGGTCGAGCCGCTGCTGCTGCGTCCACGGGGTGCCGTAGAAGGCCTCGGCGGTCCCGCGCACCGGCGCTCCGGACGGCCAGTCGCGCAGCACGATCCCGGGCAGCCCGAGCCCGGCCGCGCCGGGCAGCTGGCCCTGGTCGGCCGGGACGGCCGCCAGCAGCTGGCGCAGCGACTGCGCGGCGTAGAAGGTGCCGGCCGCGTCGGTCCCGGCCAGCACGACCGCCCCGTAGCTGCCGCCGCCGGCCACCGGCAGCTGACCGGCCGCCAGCACATGGCCGCCGGACGGCAGCCCGGCGGCGGTGGGCGCGGCGGTGTCCGTGCCGCCGGCCGCCACGGTGAGCTCGCGCAGGATCCGGTCGGTGTCGCCGCCCGCGCCCTCGGCGGGGCCGCCGACGTACACCACCAGCGAACCGGCCACCGGCGGGTTCGGCGCCGGCCGCGCGGTCACGTCGGTCGCGCCGGCGATGCCGAGGACCTCCCGCACCGCGGCCACCGCGCCGGGATCCGCGTTCGGCGCGGTGACCAGGGTGACGGCGCCCGGCACGGTGACCGGCCGCCCGGTCACGCGCTGCTCCTGCGGACGCGGGAACACCTGGGGGTCGCCCAGGCTGCCGAGCGGGGTCTGCGGAACGCCGCCCGCGGTGCTCACCACGTCCGGACCCGGCGGGTACCCGGGCGCCACCGCGTACGCGGCCGGGCCGCTCACCAGCAGGCCGCCGACCACGGCGGCCGCCGACAGGGTGGCCGCCACCTGGAGGGTCCGCCGGCTCGGCGCCCCCGGGCGGGCGGCCCGGGCGCGCTCGGCCCGGACCGAAGGCAGCAGCGGCGAGGTGCCCTTGAGGTCGGCGATCAGCCGATCGGCCGTCCTGGGGGCCAGTTGACGGCATGTCCGTGCGGTGGCCCGGCGGGCCGCGAGCGCCGTCGGGTGCTGGAGCACTTCGCGCAGCGCCGGGCTCTGCTCCAGCTGCTGACGGAACCGCCGGCCGGCCACCTCGGACACTCGGGCTTGCACAGGAGCCTCCTAGCCAGGCCGGAACCACATCGCGGCACAGCCCACCAGCTCTGTTTCACGGTGTCAACGTCGTCGACGGGTATGCCGATTTTGTCCGTTTCACCCGCGACTGCAACCCTTCGTGCGCACCTCTTTTTTGGGGCTCGGCTTGCCTCCGGGGCGCTTTGGTCCGGTGCCGACGGTCGGTGCTCCCTCGCTCCTTCGTCGCTCCCTCGCGCTCTCCCTTTCGGCACCGGCGCGCCCCTTCGGCTCGCTCGCGGGCCGTGCCTGGGGGGGCAAGGACTCACCCGCGGGTGGTTGCCCCGGACTTCGCCCGCGGGTGGTGGCGCTGGACTCACCCGCTCGTGGTGCCCTGTCGGTTCCCGGTTCCGGTCCCCGTCGTGTCGCGCCGGGTCACCGGGCCGTCACCCGGGTAGGACTGTGCCTGTCCTGACTGGGCGTTGCCGAGACATCGCAGGAGCCGCGAGTGGCCGCTTATCTCGACCGTGACGGAGCCGACGCACTGGAGGTGCCGGCCCAGGACGCACCCCCGCCGCCGCCCGAGCTGGTGGCGCTGGCACAGGCCCACGGGGTGGACACCCGCCACGGCCCCGGCGGGCTGCCGGCCGGCGGCCGCACCCTGGTCGCCGTCCTCGCCGCGCTCGGGGTGGACGCCGCCACCCCGGACGCCGCCCGCGAGGCCCTCGACCGCCACCGGGCGGAGCAGCGCGCCCGCCTGCTGCCCCCGACCGTGGTCGCCCGGGCCGGGCGCCGCACCGCGCTGGACCTCCCCGCCGACACCCGGCTCACCGTCGTCCTGGAGCAGGGCGAGCGGTGGCGGCTGCCGAACGGCCACGCCCACTGGCTGCCCGACGACCTCCCGCCCGGCCGGCACACCCTGCACGCCGAGGCCGCGGACCGCACCGCCACCGCCCACCTGATCGTCGCCCCCGACCGCCTCCCCGCCCTCCCCGGCCGGGGCTGGGGCTTCCTCGCCCAGCTGTACTCCGTGCTCTCCGACCGCTCCTGGGGCATGGGCGACCTCGCCGACCTGGCGGACCTCGCCACCTGGGCGGGCTCCCTCGGCGCGGGCTTCGTCCAGATCAACCCGCTGCACGCGGCCCTGCCCTCGACGCCCTCCGACCCGTCCCCCTACCGCCCCTCCTCCCGGCGCTTCGCCGACCCGGTCCACCTGCGGATCGAGGAGGTGCCCGAGTACGCCTACCTGGCCGGCGAGGAGCGGGCCGAGGCCGACGAGCTGCTCGCCCGCGCCGCCCGGCTGCGCGCCGAGGTGCTGGTCCACGACGGACTGATCGACCGCGACGAGGTCTGGGCCCTCAAGCGCCGCGCCCTGGAGCTCCTGCACGCCGAGTACCGCCGGTACGCGGACGGGCACGGCGCCGTCCGCACGGCCGCGTTCGACGCCTACGGGGCCCGCGAGGGCGAGTGGCTGGAGCGGTACGCGGTCTGGAACGCCCTGGCCGAGCGCCACGGCGCCGACCACCACCACTGGCCGAAGGGCCTGCGCCGCCCCGACTCCCCGCACGTCCGGCACGAGGCCGCCGAACTGGCCGACCGGGTCGCCTTCCACCGCTGGCTCGCCTGGCAGGTCGACGGCCAGCTCGGCCGGGCCCAGCAGGCGGCCCGCACCGCCGGCATGCCGGTCGGCCTGGTGCACGACCTCGCGGTCGGCGTCCACCCGGACGGCGCCGACGCCTGGGCACTCCAGGACGTCCTGGCCGCCGGGATCTCGGTCGGCGCGCCGCCGGACGCCTTCAACGCGCACGGCCAGGACTGGGGCCTGCCGCCCTGGCGCCCGGACGCGCTGGCCGCCGTCGGCTACGCGCCCTTCGCCGAGCTGATCCGCTCCGCCGCCCGGCACGCCGGCGCCGTGCGGATCGACCACGTGATGGGCCTGTTCCGGCTCTGGTGGGTGCCGGCCGGGCACGCCCCGACCGAGGGCGTCTACGTCCGCTACGACGCGGAGGCGATGCTCGCGGTGCTCGCCCTGGAGGCCCACCGGGCCGGCGCCGCCGTGATCGGCGAGGACCTCGGCACCGTCGAGCCGGGGGTGCGCGAGGAACTGGCGGAGCGCGGCGTCCTGGGCACCTCGGTGCTCTGGTTCGAGCGGGACTGGCAGAGCGGGGGCGCGATCCTGCCCCCCGGGCGCTGGCGCCCGGGCAGCCTGGCCACCCTGACCACGCACGACCTGCCGTCCACCGCGGCCCGGCTCTCCGGCGAGCACGTCGAGCTGCGCCACCGCCTCGGCCTGCTCTCCCGCGCGCTCGGCGAGGAGCAGGCCGAGGCGGCCGCCGAGCTGGCCGACTGGCGGGCCGAGCTGCTCCGGCTGGGCCTGCTGTCCGGGGACGAGCCGCTGTCGGCCGCCGCGCTCTACCGCTTCCTGGCCGGCACCCCGGCCGAGCTGGTCGGCGTCTGGCTGCCGGACGTGGTCGGCGACCCCCGCCCGCAGAATCTGCCCGGCACCTGGGACCAGTACCCGAACTGGCGGCTGCCGGTCGCGGACGGCTCGGGGCGCCCGGTCACCCTGGACGGCCTGGCGGCCGCCCCGGACGCGCGGACCCTCGCCGACCTGCTGCGCTCCGTGGGCGCCCGACCGGCGGCCGGGCCCGGACCGGCTCCCGAAAGGCCGACCCCGCCGAGCGGCCCGGCGTAAGTCACGGGTAAGTTGGCACCGTGGACAAGAGGAACGCTTTGCGAGCCGGCGCGGTCACCGCCACGGTCACGCTGATGATGCTGCTGTCGTCGCCCGCCATGGCCCTCACCCGGGACGACGGCGACGACCCGGGTAGCGGCCTGAGCGTCGCCCAGACCCTCGGCCTGTACGTGCTGCTCCCGATCGCGGCCTTCGTGATCATCGGCGGCCTGGCCGCGATGCCGTACGGCAACAAGGACAAGAAGAAGTAGCCGAGGGCCCTCCGCCACGGAGCCCAGCACAGACCCCGAGGGGGCGCCGGACGAGGTCCGGCGCCCCCTCGGGCGTTCTCCGCTCCGGGTGAGGCACGGCCCGGTGCGAGGTGCGACCCGGTGCGGGGTGCGTCCCCCTCCGTGCGGGAGGGGGACGCACCCCGCCGGTGTCAGCGCTGTCCGGCGGCCCGGTCCACGGCCTGCGCCTTGAGCGCCCGCTCCACCCCGGCCCGCGCCTCGACGACCTGACGGCGCAGCGCCGGCGCCGGCTCCGCGGCGGTCAGCCAGGCGTCGGTGGCGTCCAGCGTGCCCTGCTCGACCAGCAGCGCCGGGTACAGCCCGACGATGATCTGCTGCGAGATCTCGTGGCTGCGGTTCTCCCAGACGCCCTTCACCGCGGCGAAGTACTTCTCCGCGTACGGTGCCAGCAGCTCGCGCTGGTCGGCCTGCTGGAAGCCGCCGATCACCGCCGCCTGCACGTAGTTGGTGAGCTCGTCCGAGTCGACCACGGAGGCCCAGGCCGCCGCCTTGGCCTCGGCCGTCGGGCGCGCCGCCCGGCAGCTGGCCGCGTGCTCCTGGCCGGCCGCGGTGTTGTCGCGGGCGAGTTCGGCCCCGATCGCGGACTCGTCGGCCCGGCCGGTCGCGGCGAGGCGGCCCAGCAGAGCCCAGCGCAGCTCGGTGTCCACGGCCAGACCGGGGATCACGGTGCCGCCGTCCAGCAGCCCGGCCAGCAGGTCGAGCTGACCGTCGGTCCGGGCGACGGAGCCGAGCACCCGGGCCCAGGCCAGCTGGTGGTCGCTGCCCGGCTCGGCGTCGCGCAGCGCCTGCTCGGCGGCCTCGGCCCAGCGGGCCAGGCCCTGCTCCCGCCACTCCGGGTCGGCGTAGACGTCGAGCGCCAGCTTGACCTGCCGCTGCACCGACTGGACGACGCCGATGTCGCTCTCCCGGGGCAGGCCGGAGAGGGCCAGCGTCAGGTAGTCGCGGGCGGCCAGCTCGCCGTCACGGGTCATGTCCCAGGCGGAGGCCCAGCACAGTGCGCGCGGCAGCGCCTCGGTGAAGCCGCCGAGGTTCTCGGTGACGACGGCCAGCGAGTCCTCGTCGAGGCGGACCTTGGCGTAGGTGAGGTCGTCGTCGTTGAGCAGGATCACCGCGGGGCGGTGGCGGCCGACCAGCTCCGGCACCTCGGTGCGCGGGCCGTTGACGTCCAGCTCGATCCGGTCGGTGCGCACCAGCGCGCCGTCGTTGAGCTCGTACAGGCCGACGGCGATCCGGTGCGGGCGCAGCACGGCCTCGCCCTTGGCGCCGGCGGGGAGCGCCGGGGCGGTCTGGAGCACGGCGAAGGACTCGATCTCGCCGTCGCTGTTGAGGGTCAGCGCGGGGCGCAGCACATTGATGCCCGCGGTCTCCAGCCACGCGGCGGACCAGGACCTGAGGTCGCGGCCGCTGGCCTTCTCCAGCGCGCCGAGCAGGTCGCCGAGCCGGGTGTTGCCCCAGGCGTGCTGCTTGAAGTAGGCGCGCACGCCCTCGAAGAAGGCGTCCTGGCCGACGTACGCCACCAGCTGCTTGAGCACCGAGGCGCCCTTGGCGTAGGTGATGCCGTCGAAGTTGACCTGGACGTCCTCCAGGTCGTTGATCTCGGCCATGATCGGGTGGGTGGACGGCAGCTGGTCCTGCCGGTACGCCCAGGTCTTCATCTGGTTGGCGAAGGTGGTCCAGGAGTTGGGCCACCGGGAGCCGGGGGCCTCGGCCTGGCAGACCGCCTCGGCGTAGGTGGCGAACGACTCGTTCAGCCAGAGGTCGTTCCACCACTCCATGGTGACGAGGTCGCCGAACCACATGTGGGCGAGCTCGTGCAGGATCGTCGCGGCGCGGGCCTCGTACGCGGCGTCGGTCACCTTGGACCGGAACACGTACTGGTCGCGCAGGGTGACGGCACCCGCGTTCTCCATCGCGCCGGCGTTGAACTCCGGCACGAACAGCTGGTCGTACTTGGCGAACGGGTAGGGGAAGTCGAACTTCTCCTGGAAGTAGTCGAAGCCCTGCTTGGTGACCTCGAAGATCGCCTCGGGGTCCAGGAACTCGCGCAGCGAGGGCCGGCAGTAGATGCCCAGCGGCACCTTCTGCTCGCCGTTCTCGTAGCTGTCGAAGACCCCGACGTAGGGGCCGGCGACGAGTGCGGTGATGTACGAGGAGATCCGGCCGGTCGGCGCGAAGCGCCAGACCCGGGTGTCGCCCTCGCCCTCCGGCTCGGGGGTGGGCGAGTTGGAGACCACGACCCAGTCGGCGGGCGCGGTCACGGTGAAGGCGAACGCGGCCTTGAGGTCGGGCTGCTCGAAGGAGGCGAAGACCCGGCGGGCGTCCGGCACCTCGAACTGGGTGTACAGGTAGGTCTCGCCGTCGACCGGGTCGACGAACAGGTGCAGACCCTCACCGGTGTTGGTGTAGGCGCAGTCGGCGACCACCCGCAGCTCGTTCTCGGCGGCGAGGTCCGGCAGCGCGATCCGGCTGTCGGCGAAGGCGCTGTTGTCGAGCCGCACGCCGTTGAGGACGATCTCGTCGACGCTCGGGGCGACCAGGTCGATGAAGGTGGCCGCGCCCGGGGTGGTGGCGGTGAACCGGACCACGGTCGTGGACCGGAACGTGCCCCCCTCTCGGGCCGAGCTCAGGTCGAGCTCGATGTCGTACGCGTCCACGTGCAGGAGGTCGGCCCGGGTGCGGGCCTCGTCACGGGTCAGGTTGGTGCCGGGCACTCGCAGGACTCCTTTGTCGGGCTGATGCCTGGCATCCTGCCATGTCCGCCCGCGAGTGCCGGAGGAATACTCCCCGGGTACGACGCGGGCGGGGCGGTACGGGCCGTCGGGCCCGCACCGCCCCGCCCGGGGTGTCCTACTTCTTGACGAACTTGAACACCGGCGGGTCGATGCTGCTGCGGGAGAACCCGTAGAGCGCGCCGTCCGAGTTCAGCACGAACTCGTTGCTGCTCAGGCTGATGCTGAAGGAGGAGGAGTCCTTGCCGAGCGCGATGGTGCCGAGCTCGCCGACGGCGCCGTCGGCGGGGGCGAGCGTGGCCAGCTTGGCGTCGGCGCCGTAGCCCATGTCCATGACGACCCGGACCTTGCCCTCCTTGTCCGTGCCGGAGACCAGCCGCAGGCCGTCCTTGGCCTTGCCGTCGGTCGACCAGATCCGCTTGCCGGTGTTCAGGTCGTAGGCGTTGACCGAGGGCTTGGTCGGGTTGGTCTGCACGTACAGGGTCGTGCCGCTGACCACGCTCTGGGTGATGGCGTCGCCCAGGCCGCTGAGCCGCAGGCTGTCGTAGCCGGGCTCCTTGACGGGCATCTGGGTGCCGGCCTTGTTGGTCTTGTCGAACGGCAGCACGTAGTCGCCGTTCGGGCCGCTGGTCACCGAGACCACGAGCGGCTGCTCGGAGAGCACCTTGTCGACCCGCTCGATGCTGCCGGTCAGGGTGATCGGCGCGGGCGAGGCGACCTTGCCGGTGTCCGTCTCGACGATGACCAGCTGCGACTTGACGGTGGTGTTGAGGCCGTAGCAGCGGTCGGTGACGACGATCTGGGCGCCGGCGACGGTGCCGTAGACGCTGCAGTCCTTCTCGCGCGGCTGGAACGACCAGGCCGCGGAGCCGTCGGCGATGTTGACCGCGGCGGCCGTGTTGGCGCCGATGCCGACCACCTTGTCGGTGACGGTCAGGGTGGGGGAGGACATCCGGCTCTGCCCGACCTTCACGGTCCAGCTCAGCTTGCCGGTGGTGAGGTCGACCGCGGCGATGGTGGAGCAGTCGCTGTCACCGGTGTTCAGCGCGATCGCGGCGATGTGCTTGGAGTTGGCGCTGTACGAGGCGGAGCAGAACTCCTTGGCGCCGGAGGGCACCGGGATGTTCCAGGCCTCCTTGCCGTCCGAGGTGTTGACGGCGCGGATGCCGGTGGTGTCGGCGCGCACCGCGACCTTCTCGGCGCCCCAGATGGCGAGCATCCGGGTGGAGCCGCTGACCGAGCTGGCCGGCTTGTCGGCCGCCCAGGCCGGGTTGTAGGCGCCGGCCTTGCCGCCGCCACCGCCGCCACCGGTGCCGCCGGTGCCGCCGCCGGTGGCCGGCGCGGTGACCGTCCCGCCGGTGGCGGTGGCGTCCCCGCCGGTCCCGCCGGTGACCTGGCCGGTGGTGCCGCCGGACGCGCTCGGCTCGTCGTTCTTCTTCTTGTTGTCGTCGGTGAACAGCACGATCAGCGCGGCGACGATGGCGATCGCCAGCACACCGCCGATGATGCCGCCCCAGACCATCACCGGGTTGCGCTTCGGCGGGGCGACGGGCGCCGGGGCACCCGGGTAGCCGTAGCCCGCGCCCTGCTGCGGGTAGCCGTAGCCGGCGGCTCCGCCGTCGGCGGGCGGGGCGGTGTACCCGTACTGCTGGCCCGCGGCCGGGGCGCCGAACTGCGGCTGGCCGGGGGAGGGGTCGTACGGGCCCACCGGCGGGGCCTGCGGCGGGGCGCCCGCCGGGCTCTGCGAGGGGAAGGCGGGGGCGGTGGGCGCGTAGGCGTACGCCCCGGCGGCCCCCGGTGCCCCGGCCGGCGGCGCGGGCGGCGCGGCCGGGGCCGGCGGTGCGGCCTGCCCGGGGACCGCGGCCCCGTCGAGCTGTGTCTGCTGGTCGGCCACGGCCGCCGGGTCGACGCCGCCCGCCGGGCGTCCGAGCGAGACGCCCCGGTTGTCCGGACCGCCGCCGGAAGCTTCGCCAGCCCCCGGTGTAGGGTTGTCCCCTGCCATCTGATGCCCCGTCATGTCTGGAATCGTCCCGGGAGCGGCGCGCATCCGCGGCCGCAGGGACGGGTGAGATTGGGCACCATCGTACGGGGGGCCGGTTTTCGGACCGGCGCCGGAACCGGAGCTCCCGGCCGCCCCCGCGCCGACCTGCGGCGCTGTCAGCCCCCGGCCCGCCCCGCCGACCTGGACCGGGACCGCTCCGACCACCCGCCCGCGCTCCTCGGCGGCCTCTCCTCCCTCACCACCTCTTCGCCCACTCTCCCCCGTGCCTTCACCGGCAGACAGGCCCTAGGCTTCAGGAGTTGAAAGGGGACACCCGGCGGAGGGGTCCCCGGCCCCCTTGGGAGGGTGGATCATGTCGACGGACACGCCGGGCTCACAGTCCTCGCTGCACCGGGCCAACCTGGAGCGGGTGCTCCGCGCGGTGCGGATGGCCGGCTCGCTGACCCAGGCCGAGATCGCCCGCGGGACCGGACTCTCGGCGGCCACGGTGTCCAACATCGTCCGAGAACTGAAGGAGAGCGGCACCGTCGTGGTGGCCGACACCTCCTCCGGCGGACGCCGCGCCCGCAGCGTCTCGCTCAGCGGTGACGCCGGCATCGTGGTGGGGATCGATTTCGGCCACACCCATCTGCGGGTCGCGGTCGGCAACCTCGCCCACCGGGTCCTCGCCGAGGAGAGCGCCCCGATGGACGTCGACGTCTCGGCCGCGCAGGGCTTCGACCGGGCCGAGGCCCTGGTCGAGCGGCTGCTCGCGGAGGCCGGCTTCCGCCCCGACAAGGTGATCGGCGTGGGCCTGGGTGTGCCCGGCCCGATCGACGTGGAGACCGGGGCGCTGGGCTCCACCGCGATCCTGCCCGGCTGGACCGGGATCGCCCCCGGCCGCGAGCTGGCCGAGCGCCTCGGCATGCCGGTGCACGTGGACAACGACGCCAACCTCGGCGCCCTCGGCGAGCTGGTCTGGGGCGCCGGCCGGGGCCTCGGCGACCTCGCCTACATCAAGGTGGCCAGCGGCGTCGGCGCGGGCCTGGTGGTCAACGGGCAGATCTACCGGGGCCCGGGCGGCACCGCGGGCGAGATCGGTCACATCACCCTGGACGAGGCCGGCCCGGTCTGCCGCTGCGGCAACCGGGGCTGTCTGGAGACCTTCGTCGGCTCCCGCTACCTGTTGAACCTGCTCACCCCGACCCTCGGCGCCGAGCTCAGCCTGAGCCGGGTGGTGGAGCTGGCCCACCAGGGCGACCTCGGCTGCCGCCGGGTGATCGCCGACGCCGGCCGGCAGATCGGCACCGGTGTGGCCACCCTCTGCAATCTGCTCAACCCGCGCCGGGTGATCCTCGGCGGCGAGCTCGCGGACGCCGGCGAGCTGGTGCTCGCGCCGATCCGCGATTCGGTGGCCCGGTACGCGATCCCCAGCGCGGCCCGCCAGCTGTCGGTGGTCCCCGGTACCCTGGGCGGCCGGGCCGAGGTCCTGGGCGCGCTCGCCCTGGTCATGAGCGAGGCGGGGGACTCCAGCGCGCTCGCGGTCGCCCGGCACTGAGTCCAGGCGCCGCCCCGGCCGGGTGCAACGACACGCCGGTTTTCCACGTTCACCCGAAAGAGTGACCGCCGAGGTGGCTGGCGCGTACCGGCCGTCGGTACCGGACGCCCCGCCCGGCGTCCGGTGGGCGGACATTAGACTCGACCGGTCGACACCGGGCAGCGACGCCCGTCGGACCTCCGGTCCGCGAACACGAACGAGGAGGAACGGGTGGCCCTGCTGACCCGCATTCGGGGACCGCGCGATCTCGACCGGCTCACGCCCGGACAGCTGGCCGCACTGGCCCAGGAGATCCGGACCTTCCTGGTGACCGAGGTCTCCAAGACGGGCGGCCACCTGGGCCCGAACCTCGGCGTGGTGGAGCTCACCATCGCGCTGCACAAGGTGTTCGACTCCCCGCGCGACCGCATCCTCTTCGACACCGGCCACCAGAGCTACGTCCACAAGCTGCTCACCGGCCGCCAGGACTTCTCGGGGCTGCGGACGAAGGGCGGCCTGTCCGGCTACCCCTCGCGCGCCGAGTCCGAGCACGACGTGATCGAGAACTCGCACGCCTCCACCGTGCTCTCCTACGCCGACGGTCTGGCCAAGGCCAACCAGCTGCTGGGCAAGCACGACCCGGTGGTCGCGGTGATCGGCGACGGCGCGCTCACCGGCGGCATGGCCTGGGAGGCGCTCAACAACATCGCCGACGCCGAGGACCGCCCGCTGGTCATCGTCGTCAACGACAACGAGCGCTCCTACTCGCCGACCATCGGCGGCCTCGCCAACCACCTCGCCACCCTGCGCACCACCCAGGGCTACGAGCGCTTCCTGTCCTGGGGCAAGGACGCGCTGCAGCGCACCCCGGTGGTCGGCCAGCAGCTGTTCGAGACCCTGCACGGCGCCAAGAAGGGCCTCAAGGACTTCATCGCCCCGCAGGGCATGTTCGAGGACCTCGGCCTCAAGTACATCGGCCCGATCGACGGCCACGACCTCACCGCCCTGGAGTCCGCGCTCACCAAGGCGCGCGGTTTCGGCGGACCGGTGATCGTGCACTGCCTCACCGAGAAGGGCCGCGGCTACCACGCCGCCGAGAACAACGACGAGGACCGCTTCCACGCGGTCGGCGTCATCCACCCGGAGACCGGCCTGCCGATCAAGAGCTCCGGCAAGGACTGGACCTCGGTCTTCGCCGAGGAGATGGTGGCGCTCGGCCACGAGCGCGAGGACATCGTCGGCATCACCGCCGCGATGCTCCACCCGGTCGGCCTGGCCCCGTTCGCCGAGGCCTTCCCGGACCGGATCTTCGACGTGGGCATCGCCGAGCAGCACGCCGTCACCAGCGCGGCCGGCCTGGCCACCGGCGGGCTGCACCCGGTCTTCGCGGTCTACGCGACCTTCCTCAACCGCGCCTTCGACCAGGTGCTGATGGACGTCGCCCTGCACAAGCTGGGCGTCACCTTCGTGCTGGACCGCTCCGGTGTCACCGGCACCGACGGCGCCTCGCACAACGGCATGTGGGACATGTCGATCCTCCAGGTCGTCCCCGGCCTGCGGCTCGCCGCCCCGCGCGACGCCGACCAGGTCCGCGCCCAGCTGCGCGAGGCCGTCGAGGTCAAGGACGCCCCGACGGTGGTCCGCTACTCCAAGGGCTCGGTCGGCGAGGCCGTCCCGGCGGTCGCCACGGTCGGCGGCATGGACGTCCTGCGCGCCGCCGTGCCGGACTCCCTCGGCGAGGCCGAGGACGGCCGCCGGGCCGATGTGCTGATCGTCTCGGTCGGCGCGCTCGCCCCGATGTGCCTGGAGGTGGCCGACCTGCTGGCCGCCCAGGGCATCAGCTCCACCGTGGTGGACCCGCGCTGGGTCAAGCCGGTCGACCCGGCGCTGCCGGGCCTGGCCGCCGAGCACCGGGTGGTCGTCACGGTCGAGGACAACGGCCGGGTCGGCGGTGTCGGCGCGACGATCGCCCAGGCGCTGCGGGACGCGGACGTGGACCTGCCGGTCCGTGACTTCGGCATCCCGCAGGAGTTCCTGGACCACGCCTCGCGGCCGGAGATCCTCGCCGAGATCGGCCTGACCGCCCCGGACATCGCCCGGCAGGTGACCGCCCTGGTCTCCCGGCTGGACGTCGCCACCGTCGAGGCCTGACCGCTCCTCCGGGGGAGTACCGCCGTCCGGGGGAGAGCCCCGGACGGCGGTACTCCGCCCCGGCTCTGCGACAGCTCTGCAACAGTGAGGCCGATAATCGCACCAAAGGCGGGACCGGCGCTGCCCGTGCCGATTCCGCCCGGTAGGTTGTCATCCGTGCCGACCCCCACCCGATCCCGCTTGACCGCGCTCACCGAGCGCCTGCCCTTGGGGGTACCCCCGGCCGACGGCTGGGAGCGGGTGAAGACCGGTTACTGGTCGCGGCTGGTGCCGCTGCTGGCCCTGGTCGCGCTGCTCACCCACCTGCCGTCCTTCGTCCGCCCGGTCTGGAGCCCCGACGAGGGCTTCCTGGCCACCCAGGCCCGGATGCTCGCCGACGGCGGCGTGCTCTACGACACCGTGGTGGACCGCAAGCCCCCGCTGCTGCCCTGGCTCTACCAGGCCTGCTTCACGGTCTTCGGCTCCGCCTCGCTCTGGCCGCTGCGCACCCTCGCGGTGGCCGCCCACCTGGTCACCGCGATCCTGCTGGCCTCGATCGCCCGCGGCCGCTGGGGCAACCGGGCCGGCGCCGGCGCCGGACTGCTCTACCTGCTGGTCTCGATCGGGCTCTCCCCGGAGGACACCCAGGCGGCGACCTTCGAGGTCTTCATGCTGCCCGCGATGGTGGCCGCCTTCCGCTACGCCGAACGCCGCCGCTGGCTGGCCGCCGGCATCGCGGTGGCGCTCTGCTCGCTGACCAAGCAGACCGGCGGCGCGGTGCTGCTGCCGGTGCTCTGGATGCTCTTCCAGGACGCCCGGCAGCGCGGCGTCCGCTGGATCCCCGCCCTGTTCAAGATCGGCTTCGGCTTCACCCTGCCGATAGCGCTGGTCGCGGTGATCCTGACCAAACCCAAGGGCTTCCTGTTCTGGGTGGTCACCGGCAGCGGCGACTACGCCACCTCGGGCGGCGCGTGGCTGCAGATGGTCGGGCGGGCGCTCGGCAACTCGGCGATCCTGATCGGCGCCGGGCTGGGCTTCCTGCTGCCGGTCGGCCGGAGGCTGTGGCTGAAGTACCGGCACCGCCCGCTGCCGGTCGCCGGCGAGGAGCACGGCTCCACCACCGACCTGTGGATGTGGCTGCTCTCCTCGGTGGTGGCGGTCAGCGTCGGCTTCCACTTCTTCGGCCACTACTACCTCCAGCTGATGCCCCCGCTGGTGCTGCTGGGCACCGGCGCGGTCGCCACCTCGGCGGTCCGCTGGAAGCCGGTGCTGGTGTACACCACGGCCGCCGCCACCGTCTTCTGGGGCCTCGCGCTGGCCTGGCCGGGGGAGCGGCTGGACCGCACCACCGAGGTCGCCACCGCCGTCGCCGCGCAGACCACGCCCAAGGACACCGTGCTGGTCTGGGGCATGCACCCGGAGCTGTACTGGCTCGCCGACCGCAAGCCCGCCACCCGGTACCTCACGGCCGGTTTCCTGACCAACTACAGCGGCGGCAAGGACGGCAGCCCCAACGTCGGCGAGCAGTTCTCGATGGCCAACGCCTGGCAGACCTTCGACCAGGAGATCGCCAAGGGCCTGCCCGAGGTGGTCGTCGACGACTCCGGCCTCGCGCCGTACCAGCCGGGCATGATCCCGAAGATCGAGAACCTGCTGGACACCCACTACGAGATGGTCGGCGTCTTCGCCGACACCGTCGTCTACCGCCTCAAGCGCTGACGACACCCTCCCCGGGGCCGGGGAGGCCCGGGCGGCCCGGGCCCCCGTACGGGCCGCGATGGCCTCCGGTACGGGCCGCGGCGAACGACAGAGGGCCCCGGTGACCGATCAAGGTCACCGGGGCCCTCCGCGTCATCCTCAGGCGGGCACGGAGGCCAGGCCCGGGGCGAGGAAGCGCTTGCCGTTCACGCGCTCCGAGATGCCCTCACGGTCCAGGTACGGGGTGATCCCGCCCAGGTGGAAGGGCCAGCCGGCGCCGGTGATCATGCAGAGGTCGATGTCCTGCGCCTCGGCGACGACACCCTCCTCCAGCATCAGACCGATCTCCTGGGCGACGGCCTCCAGGGCGCGGCCCAGCACCTGCTCCTCGGTCAGCACGGTGTCGCCGAAGGTGAGCAGCTCCAGCACCTCGGGGTCGAGGACCTGCTGGCCGTCCACCCAGGTGTAGAAGCCGCGCTTGCCGGCCTTGACCACCCGGCCGAGGTTCTCGGAGACGGTGAACCGCTCCGGGAACGCGCCGTGCAGGGTCTCCGAGACGTGCAGCGCGATGGCCGGGCCGACCAGCTCCAGCAGCACGATCGGGGACATCGGCAGGCCGAGCGGCTCGACGCCCTTCTCGACCGTGGCGATCGGGGTGCCCTCGTCGATGATGCCCTGGATCTCGCCCATGAAGCGGGTCAGGATCCGGTTCACCACGAACGCCGGGGCGTCCTTGCAGAGCACCGCGGTCTTCTTCAGCTTCTTGGAGACGCCGAAGGCGGTGGCCAGCGAGACGTCGTCGGTCTTCTCGCCCCGGACGATCTCCAGCAGCGGCAGGATCGCGACCGGGTTGAAGAAGTGGAAGCCGACGACCCGCTCGGGGTGCTTCAGCTTCGACGCCATCTCGGTGACGGAGAGCGAGGAGGTGTTGGTCGCCAGCACACAGGTCGGCGAGACCACGTTCTCCAGGTCCGCGAAGACGGTCTGCTTGACGCCCATCTCCTCGAACACGGCCTCGATCACGAAGTCCGCGTCGCCGAAGGCGGCGGCCTTGTCGAGCGAGCCGGAGACCAGGCCCTTGAGGCGGTTGGCCTTGTCCTTGCCGATGCGGCCCTTGTCGAGCAGCTTGTCGATCTCGGCGTGGACGTAGCCGACGCCCTTGTCGACGCGCTCCTGGTCGATGTCGGTGAGGACCACCGGCACCTCCAGCCGGCGCGCGAACAGCAGCGCCAGCTGCGAGGCCATCAGACCGGCACCGATGACGCCGACCTTGGAGACCGGACGGGCCAGCGACTTGTCCGGCGCGCCGACCGGGCGCTTGGCCCGGCGCTGCACCAGGTTGAAGGCGTAGATGCCGCTGCGCAGCTCGCCGCCCATGATGAGGTCGGCCAGCGCCGCGTCCTCGGCGTCGAAGCCGGCCTGCAGATCCTGGTCCTTGACCTGGGCGATGATGTCCAGCGCCCGGTACGCGGCCGGGGCCGCCCCGTGCACCTTGGCGTCGGCGACCATCCGGCCCCAGGCGACGGCGTCGTCCCAGGCCTTGCCGCGGTCGATCTCCTCGCGCGCGACGGCGACGTCGCCCTTGAGGACCCCGGCCGCCCAGAGCAGCGACTGCTCCAGGAAGTCGGCCGGCTCGAAGATCGCGTCGGCGATCCCCAGCTCGAACACGTCCTTGCCCTTGAGCTGCTTGTTCTGCGCCATCGAGTTCTCGATGATCACCTTGACGGCCTTGGCCGGGCCGATCAGGTTCGGCAGGATGCTGCAGCCGCCCCAGCCGGGGACGAGGCCGAGGAAGACCTCGGGCAGCGAGAACGCCGGGACGCCCGCCGACACGGTGCGGTAGTCGCAGTGCAGGCCGACCTCGACGCCGCCGCCCATGGCCGCGCCGTTGTAGAAGGCGAAGGTCGGGACGGGCAGCGCGGCGATCCGCTTGAAGACCTCGTGGCCGCCCTTGCCGATGGCGAGCGCGTCCGCGTGCTCCTTGAGCAGCTCGACGCCCTTGAGGTCGGCGCCGACCGCGAAGATGAACGGCTTGCCGGTGATCGCGGCGCCGACGATCGTGCCCTCGGCCGCCTCCGCCTCGACCTGGTCCAGCGCCTCGGACAGCTTGAGCAGCGAGCCCGGGCCGAAGGTGGTCGGCTTGGTGTGGTCGAAGCCGTTGTCCAGGGTGATCAGGGCCAGCCGGCCGGCCTGCAGCGGCAGGTCCAGGTGGCGGACGTGCGCGGTCGTGACGACCTCGCCGGGGAAGAGCTCGGCGCCGCGGGTCAGCAGCTCGGTCGTGGTGCTCATACTCACTTACCACCCTCGAAGTGGGGGTTCTCCCAGATGACGGTGGCACCCATGCCGAAGCCGATGCACATCGTGGTGAGGCCGTAGCGGACGTCCGGGCGCTGCTCGAAGCGGCGGGCCAGCTGGTTCATCAGGCGCACGCCCGAGGAGGCCAGCGGGTGGCCGAACGCGATCGCGCCGCCGAACGGGTTGACGCGCTCGTCGTCGTCGGCGATGCCGTAGTGGTCCAGGAACGACAGGACCTGCACGGCGAACGCCTCGTTGACCTCGAACGCGCCGATGTCGTCGATGGTCAGACCGGCCTTGGCCAGTGCCTTCTCGGTGGCCGGCACCGGACCGATGCCCATGACCTCGGGCTCGACGCCGACGTAGGCGTACGAGACCAGGCGCATCCGGACCGGGAGGCCGAGCTCCTCGGCGACGTCCTCGGCGGCCAGCAGCGAGGCGGTGGCGCCGTCGTTCAGACCGGCCGAGTTGCCCGCGGTGATGTTGCCGTGCGGGCGGAACGGGGTCTTGAGACCGGCCAGGCTCTCCATCGTGGTGCCCGGGCGCATCGGCTCGTCCGCGGTGGCCAGGCCCCAGCCGGTCTCGCCGACCTCGGGGTTGGTGTTGCGGATCGAGATCGGCACCAGGTCGGGCTGGATGTCGCCGTTGGCGTACGCCTTGGCGGCCTTCTCCTGGGAGCGCACGGCGTAGGCGTCGCAGCGCTCCTTGGTGATGTGCGGGAACCGGTCGTGCAGGTTCTCCGCGGTCATCCCCATGAACAGGGCGGACTCGTCGACGAGCTTCTCGGAGACGAAGCGCGGGTTCGGGTCGACGCCCTCGCCCATCGGGTGGCGGCCCATGTGCTCGACGCCACCGGCCACGACCACGTCGTAGGCGCCGAAGGCGATGCCGCCGGCGGTGGTGGTCACGGCGGTCAGCGCGCCGGCGCACATGCGGTCGATCGCGTAGCCGGGGACGGACTTCGGCAGGCCCGACAGCAGTGCTGCGGTGCGGCCGATGGTCAGACCCTGGTCGCCGATCTGCGTGGTGGCCGCGATGGCGACCTCGTCGATGCGCTCGACGGGCAGGTTGGGGTTACGACGCACGAGCTCCCGGATGCACTTGACGACGAGGTCGTCGGCACGGGTCTCGTGGTAGATGCCCTTCGGGCCTGCCTTGCCGAACGGGGTGCGGACGCCATCGACGAAGACGACGTCCCTCGCGGTACGAGGCACGGGGGCTCTCCTCCCAGGGACCAACGGTTCAGTGGGCAGGCTGCCGCGAGCCGTCGCACGAATGGACGTGGGCGGCGCCGCCCACGGCCATGCTACCCGCCGGTAACCAGCCTGCCCAGGCCCGGAAGCCGCAACACCGGATGTGTTGTCGCCCACTCTGTATTTTCGCCCGCTCGCCTCCGGGGCGCTCTTGTCCGGTGCCGACGGTCGGCGCTCCCTCGCTTCGCTCCCTCCCGCTCTCCCTTTCGGCACCGGCGCGCCCCTTCGGCTCGGGGCGGGTTCGGAGCCGGCCGGGGTCAAGGCGTGGTCGGCTCGGGGTGGGTTGTGGTGGCGGGTACGACGAAGGGGATGCCGCCCCGCTCCGGGCGGCATCCCCTTCGTCGTACGTACCGGCTCAGCCCTGCTGCGCGGCCGTACCGGCCTTGGTCTCGGCCCCGGCCCTGGCGGCCTCGACGAAGGCCGCGGCCAGCACCGGCGCGACCAGGTCCACCTGCCACTGCCGGGCGCCGAGCCGCCGCAGTGCGGCGGCCACGTTGGCGGCCGAGGCGTCGGCGGGCGGCTCCCAGGAGACCCGGCGGACCAGGTCCGGGGTGATCAGGTTCTCGGCCGGCAGGTGATGGCGCTCGGCCAGCTCGGTGACCGCGGCGCGCGCGCCGCTCAGCCGGGCGGCCGCCACCGGGTCCTTCTCGGCCCAGGCGCGCGGCGGCGGCGGGCCGTCGTGCGGTGCGGCGGCCGGCGGCAGCTGGTTCTCCGGCACCTCCCGCCCGCGCTGGACGGCGGCCAGCCACTGTTCCAGCTGGCGCCGGTGCACCCGGGGCCCGAAGCCCTGGACACCCTGCAGCGCGGCGATGTTCAGCGGCATGGCCAGCGCGGCGTTGACGATCGCGGCGTCCGACAGCACCCGGCCCGGCGAGACGTCCCGCTCCTGGGCCGCCCGGTCGCGGGCCAGCCACAGCTCGCGCACCACGGCGAGCTGGCGGCGCCGGCGGACCTTGTGCAGCTGCGAGGTGCGCCGCCACGGGTCGGTCCGCGGGGCCGGGCGGGGGGCGGCGGCGATCGCCGCGAACTCCTCCAGGGCCCAGTCGAGCTTGCCCTGGGCGTCCAGCTCCCGTTCGAGTGCGTCACGCAGCTCGACCAGCACCTCGACGTCCAGAGCGGCGTAGCGCAGCCACGGCTCGGGCAGCGGACGGGTGGACCAGTCCACCGCCGAGTGCTCCTTGGCCAGGCTCAGCCCGAGCACGTTCTCGGTCATCGGTCCGAGGCCGACCCGGGCGAAACCGGCGATCCGGCCGGCCAGCTCGGTGTCGAACAGTCGCTGGGGTCTCATGCCGACCTCGGCCAGGCAGGGCAGGTCCTGGGTGGCGGCGTGCACCACCCATTCGGTGTCCGCGAGGGCCGCGCCCAGCCCGCTGAGGTCGGGGCAGGCGATCGGGTCGATCAGCGCGGACCCGGCGCCCGCGCGGCGTAGCTGGATGAGGTACGCCCGCTGGCCGTAGCGGTAGCCGGAGGCCCGCTCGGCGTCGACGGCGACCGGTCCGGATCCCGCGGCGAAGGCGGCGACGGTCTCGGCCAGCGCCCGCTCGTCCGCCACGACCGGAGGGATCCCCTCCTTCGGCTCGAGGAGCGGGACCGGGGCTGCTTCTTCTGGGATGGCTGCTACGGCGTCGGTCACCTACCAAGGGTACGACGGACCCCGCGACCGGGAGTGTTGTCGGACTGGTCAGACCGATGAAGGGGTCCGCCCGGGGCGCTCCGGACGGGCCCGGGAGGGCGTTCCCGGTCGCGGCGCGCGGCGACCCGGGAGGAAACGTTCCTCCTGGGCCGCCGCGGCGGCGCCGGGACTCAGTGGATGATGCCGGTGCGCAGCGCGACCGCGACCATGCCGGCCCGGTCGCCGGTGCCGAGCTTGCGGGCGATCCGGGCGAGGTGGCTCTTCACGGTGAGCGCCGAGAGGCCCATCGCCACGCCGATCGCCTTGTTCGACTGGCCCTCGGCCACCAGTCGCAGCACCTCGACCTCACGGCCGGACAGCTCGCGGTAGGCGGTCTGCTGGGCGCCCGGCGCGCCGTGGGCACCGGGCGCGCCGCCGGGAGCCCCGGCCGCACCGGGCATGCCCGGCATCCCGGGGCGCCGCATCCGGCCGGCCAGCCCGGCGGCGCCGAGCGGCAGGCCCGGGCGGCCCGGCATGGCGACATTGGTGCGGGTGCCGGTCACCACGTAGCCCTTGACCCCGCCCGCCAGGGCGCTGCGGACGGCGCCGATGTCGTCGGCGGCGGACAGCGCCAGCCCGTTGGGCCAGCCGGCGGCACGGGTCTCGGCGAGGATGGTCAGTCCCGAGCCGTCGGGGAGGTGGACGTCGGCGACGCAGATGTCGCGCGGGGTGGAGACCCGGGGGCGGGCCTCGGCGATCGAGGACACCTCGATCACGTCCCGGACGCCGAGCGCCCAGAGGTGACGGGTGACGGTGTTTCGGACGCGGGGATCGGCGATGACCACCATGGCGGTGGGCTTGGTCGGGCGGTAGGCGACCACGTTTGCGGGGTGCTCAAGAAGGACCGACACCAGGCCTCCTGCGGGAGTGGCGGACGGAACCCCGAGGGGGCGGTCGGAGTGTTCCGCGTTCGGAAAGGGTCACAGTCTGCTTCGGCAGCATCCGTGCCCGGCTTTAGCGAAAGATCACGATCTAGTGAGTAACAATACGGACAAATCGCGCAGGTGACTGATTACGACATGCCTGGAATTCGCACAAAATCGATCAGACTCGACGCGAAGCGGTCGGACTCGGCCGGATTATTGACGGAGAGCCGCACCGAAGTCACACTCCGTCAGCCCTGGGGGTGGCGTCGCCTCCGGTGATGACGCCACGGCGGCGCCACTCCTCAGTGCGAGCGCGGACGTCGCCTCGCGGGCATCGGGACCACTCCACCGAGTGACGTGACGTCGGCGGGCGCGTGCGGCGCCGCAGCCGCGGGGGGCAGGCCCGCGCCGATGCAGAGCAGGTCCCCCCAGGCCGCCAGATGCCGCTCGAAGCGGCCGTCGGCCGGTGTCCAGGACGCCCTGATCTCGATCTCGGTGGTCGACGCCCGGTCCGCCAGCCCGCCGAAGTACTGCGAGGCGCAGAGCGACACGGTGCCCGACGGTTCCGCGTACCCGGCGCCGTGCGCCTGCAGCGCGTCCAGCAGCCAGGCCCAGCCGACCTCGGAGAGCATCGGGTCGCCGGCCATCTCCGGCTCCAGCTCCGCCCGGGTCATGGTGACCACACGGAAGTCCCCGTTCCAGGCTTCCTGCCCGGCCGGGTCGTGCAGCAGCACCAGCCGGCCGTCGGCCAGCTCCTCGCCGTCGACCTCGACGGTGGCGGTCAGCGCGAAGGAGTACGGTGCCAGCCGGCGCGGGGCCGGGGCGGGGGAGAGGACGAGCTCGGGGCGCAGCCGGGCACCGGAGAACGCCTCCACGGCAGCCCGGAACTCGCTCGGCGCCGCCTCCCGACCCGTTCCGCCACCTGCTCCGCCACCCTGTGCGGGGTGCCCTCCGACCGCTGCCATGACCCGAAGACTAGGTCGAAAACCCGGGTAATCGCCGTAACTTCTGCCCGCGCGGCGCGCCGGGGCGGCAATCCGGCCAGATCTCCGGCCCGGTCCCCGCCGCGGTCCCGCCCGCGGTCCCGCCCGGATCCCGGTCCGGCCCGGCCCGGGATCCTTGTCCGGATCTCCGGTCGGATCCCTGTTCGGATCCTGGAGGAAGCGACGGGACCGCCGGGACGGGCGGGTCCGGGCCGCGTGCGAAGATTTGGAGCGTGAGCGAGACGACGGCAGTCCCCCCGACCGGTGCCACCCCCGGTCAGCAGCCCGACGCGCGCCGCGGCGCCGCGTACGACTCGGCGTTCCTGCGCGCCTGCCGGCACGAGCCGGTACCGCACACCCCGGTGTGGTTCATGCGCCAGGCGGGCCGCTCGCTGCCCGAGTACCTGAAGGTCCGCGAGGGCATCCCCATGCTGGAGTCCTGCATGCGGCCCGAGCTGGTCAAGGAGATCACCCTCCAGCCGGTGCGTCGGCACAAGGTGGACGCGGCGATCTTCTTCAGCGACATCGTGGTGCCGCTCCGGGCGATCGGCATCGACGTCGACATCAAGCCCGGCATCGGCCCGGTCATCGCCGACCCGATCCGCAGCTTCGCCGACCTGGAGCGGCTGCGCCCGCTGGAGCCGGACGACGTCCCCTACATCACCGAGGCCGTCGGCCTGCTCGTGGACGAGCTCGGCCCGACCCCGCTGATCGGCTTCGCCGGCGCCCCCTACACGCTCGCCAGCTACCTGATCGAGGGCGGGCCGTCCAAGAACCACGAGAACACCAAGGCCATGATGTACGGCGCGCCCGACCTGTGGGCCGCGCTGCTCGACCGCCTGGCCGGGATCACCGCCGCCTTCCTCGAGGTGCAGATCGAGGCCGGCGCCTCGGCGATCCAGCTGTTCGACTCCTGGGTGGGCGCGCTCGCGCCGGACGACTACCGCCGCTCGGTGATGCCCGCCAGCACCAAGGTGTTCGACGCGGTGGCCGGGTACGGCGTGCCGCGGATCCACTTCGGCGTCGGCACCGGCGAGCTGCTGGGCCTCATGGGCCAGGCCGGCGCGGACGTGGTCGGCGTCGACTGGCGGGTGCCGCTGAACGTCGCCGCCGAGCGGGTCGGCCCCGGCAAGGGCCTCCAGGGCAACCTCGACCCGGCGGTACTGTTCGCGCCCACCAGGGCCGTCGAGACCAAGGCCCGCGAGGTGCTGCACGCCGCCCAGGCGCTCGGCAGCAGCGGCCACATCTTCAACCTCGGCCACGGTGTCATGCCCAGCATGGACCCGGACGCGCTCAGCCGCCTGGTCGCCTTCGTGCACGAGGCCAGCGCCCGCTGACCCGCCGTCCGGTGGCGGCCCCTCCCCGGGGCCGCCACCGGCGGGCCCGGCTCAGTGCGCCGGCTCGTCCTCCTCTTCCTCCGCCTCGTCCTCCTCCGCCCGGTCCTCCTGCTGCTCCGGCGCCACCGGGACCGGCTTCCGCCGCCGGCGCAGCGCCCACACCACCGCCGCCACCGGCGCGGCCACCAGCAGGAACGGCAGCACGGCGGCCACCGCCATGACGGTCACCCGGACGATCACGGCCAGCACGTGCCAGCCGCCGCCCAGCGCCGCACCGACCGAGGCCCAGAACCCCTTCTCCCGGTCCGGCGCGTCCGGCACGTCCTGGACCGGACCGGCCTTCTGCCGCACGTCCAGCGTGATCGTGGACAGCGACGTGCGCGCCGACAGCTCCTTCACCTGCTTCTGCAGCGACTCCAGGTCCGACTCCCGCCGGCTCAGCTCGCTCTCCAGACTGACGACCTCGGCCAGCGTCTTCGCCTGCGCCATCAGCGCGCGCACCCGGTCCACGCTCGCCTGCTGGCTCTGCATCCGGCTGTTGACGTCCGCGACCTGCTGGGTGAGGTCCTCCGCCTGGCTGCGCCGGGACAGCACCTCGCCGAGCCCGGCCAGCTGGTCCAGCGTCGGCCGGAACGCCGCCGAGGGCACCTTCACCGTGATCTGACCGCTCTGCGGGCCGCCGTCCCCGCCGGAGCTCCCGGTCTCGCTCGCCACGTAACCGCCCGCCGCGGCGGCCAGGTCCCCGGCCTTCGCCAGCGCCGTGTCCACCTGTGCCGTCCGCACCGTCAGCTGCGCCGAGTACGCGATCTGCCGGGCGTCCACCACCGGCACCGCGCCCGGCTGCCCGGCCGACGGCGCCTTGGGCGCCACCGAGGCCACCCCCGGCGCCCCGACCGCGGCGTCCCCCTTGGCCGCCTCCCCGGCGGCGGCCTGCGCCGGGGCGGCCGCCGACATGTCCTTGGCCCCGCCGTCCCGGCCCGCCGAGCAGCCCGCCGCCAGCACCGCCGCCAGGGCCACCGACGCCAGCGCCCCCGCTCCGCGCCGCCCTCGTCCTCGTCCCACGTCCGGGCCCTCCCCGTCGTCCGATGGTTCCGGCACCCCCTCCCGGGGCACCCACACCATTTCGACGGACCCCGGGCCGATCCGGACCCGGCCGGGAGGTCGCAGCTCGATCACGTCTCGGCTGCGGAGCGGACAAGGCACGGCCCCTCCCGCACCGGACCGCGGTCCCGCCCGCACACCTTTTGTCCGTAGGGGCCCGACGACCCCACGACCGCCCCGGAGTCGCTACCGTGCGCTCCATGAGCGACTTGCCGGACTGGATGTACCCGCCCCGTGCCGAGGGATGGTTCGCCGAGGACCTCGACCGCCTGCCGCAAGCGCCCCGCCACACCGAACTGATCGACGGAGCGCTGGTCTTCATGATGTCCCCGCAGCGCTCGTGGCACAGCCGGGCCGTGACGGCGCTCACCGCGGTGCTGGAGGAACTGGTGCCGGACGGCCTCCTGGCCGAGCGGGAGATGACGATCAGGCTCGACGGGCGGAACCGCCCCGAGCCGGACCTGGTGGTCGCGGAGGTCGACTACGACCCGGACCGGACCTGGTTCGACGCCGCCGACGTGAGGCTCGTCGTCGAGGTCGCCTCCCCCGAGTCGGCCCACCGGGACCGCACGGTCAAGCTGCGGAAGTACGCCGAGGCCGGGATCCCGCACTACTGGGTGATCGAGGAGGAGGAGGGTCTGCCGGTGGTCCACGTCTACGAACTGGACCACCCGACGTCCGCCTGTGCCGTGGCCGGGATCTTCCACAAGCGGCTGGAGCGGCCGGTGCCGTTCCCGGTCGATGTCGACCTGGACGCGCTCGTGCCCGCCCGCAAGGGGCAGAAGCGGGCGGATTGAGGCAAAGGTGTAAAGACCTGCGAGACTGCGGGGCATGGCGCAAGCACATGTCGTGGTGATCGGCGGCGGGATCGCGGGGCTGACCGCCGCCGCTGTGGTCGGCGGGGGTGCGGGGGAGCCGGCGCGGGCGCGGGTGACGCTGCTGGAGGCGTCGGAGCGGCTGGGCGGGAAGCTGCGGGGCGGCGAGGTCGGCGGGGTCCGGGTGGACCTCGGAGCCGAGTCGATGCTCGCCCGGCGGCCGGAGGCGGTCGAGCTGGCGCGGGCCGTCGGGCTCGCGGAGCGGCTGGAGCCGCCGACCACCGCCAAGGCCGCGATCTGGACCAGGGGCGCGCTGCGCCCGCTGCCCG
The DNA here is from genome assembly GCF_900105395.1 of Streptomyces sp. TLI_053. NCBI lineage: Bacteria > Bacillati > Actinomycetota > Actinomycetes > Kitasatosporales > Streptomycetaceae > Streptomyces > Streptomyces sp. TLI_053. The sequence goes on along the minus strand of NZ_LT629775.1, from coordinate 3,231,307 downwards.
GCGGACAGGTGATGGGCGTCCCCGGGGACCTCGCCGCGCTGGCGGACTCCGGTGTGCTGAGCCCCGAGGGGCTGGACCGGGCCCGGCACGAGGTGCTCGGGGAGGCGGTCGCGGACGATGTCGCGATCGGCCGCTACGTCGCCGACCGGCTCGGCCGCGAGGTCGTGGACCGGCTGGTGGAACCGCTGCTCGGCGGTGTCTACGCCGGGCACAGCGACGAGATCTCGCTGCGCGCCGCCGTGCCCGCGCTGCTGCCCGTCGCCCGCGGCGGCGGCTCCCTGGTCGAGGGCGTGCACCGGCTGGCCACCCGCCCGACGACCGTCGGCACCCCCGTGTTCCAGGGCCTGCGCGGCGGCCTCGGCACCCTGCCGGATGCGGTCGCCGCGGCCTGCGCCGCGGCCGGCGTCGAGCTGCGCACCCGGACCGCGGTGACGGAGCTGCGCCGCACCCCCGACGGCTGGCGGGTGACCACCGGCGACGGCGAGGTGCTCGCCGCGGACGCCGTCGTGCTGGCCGTGCCCGCGCCGGCCGCCGCCCGGCTGCTGCGCGCCGACGCGCCCGCCGCGGCCGCCGAGCTGGACACCGTGGAGTACGCCGGGATGGCGCTGGTCACGCTGGCCTTCCGCCGCGCCGACCTGGCCCGCACCCCCGCCGGCAGCGGCTTCCTCGTCCCGCCCGTGGACGGCCGGCGGATCAAGGCGTCCACCTTCTCCTCCAACAAGTGGGGCTGGCTGGAGCGGTCGGCGCCGGACGCCTTCGTGCTGCGCACCTCGCTCGGCCGGCTGCGCGAGGAGGAGCCGCTGGAGCTGGCGGACGAGGAACTGGTCGCCCGTTCGCTGGCCGACCTGGGCGAGGCGATCGGCCTGACCGCCCGCCCGTACGACACCGCCGTCACCCGGTGGCGGGCCGGACTGCCGCAGTACCCGGTCGGCCACCTGGACCGGGTGGCCCGGATCCGGGCGGCGGCGGACCGGGTGGGAGCGCTGTCCCTGTGCGGGGCCGCGTACGACGGCGTGGGCATCCCGGCCTGCGTCGCGAGCGCCCGGGCGGCCGTCGCCGCACTCGACCGAGTACTGACCCCGCTCACCGGGGCGAACGTCACCGAGAGGACAATGGGCGCATGACTGAGACCGCTGAGCAGCAGGCCGCCGAGCAGCCCGCCAAGTTGAAGGCGCGGGACCTGAACCAGGTCATCCGCTACACCATGTGGTCGGTGTTCAAGCTCAAGGGCGCGCTGCCCGAGGACCGCACCGGCCTGGTCACCGAGGTCGAGGAGCTGTTCGCCCAGCTGGAGGCCAAGGACGTCACGGTGCGCGGCACCTACGACGTGTCCGGTCTGCGCGCGGACGCCGACATCCTGGTGTGGTGGCACGCCGCCGACTCGGACGACCTCCAGGAGGCGTACAACCGCTTCCGCCGCACCGGCCTGGGCCGGCAGCTGGAGCCGGTCTGGTCGAACATGGCGCTGCACCGCCCGGCGGAGTTCAACAAGTCGCACATCCCGGCGTTCCTCGCCGACGAGCGTCCGCGCGACTACGTCTGCGTGTACCCGTTCGTGCGCTCCTACGAGTGGTACCTGCTGCCGGACGCCGAGCGGCGCGCGATGCTCGCCGAGCACGGCCAGATGGCGCGCGGCTACCCCGACGTGCGGGCCAACACGGTCGCCTCGTTCGCGCTGGGCGACTACGAGTGGCTGCTCGCCTTCGAGGCGGACGAGCTGCACCGGATCGTGGACCTGATGCGCGACCTGCGCCCGTCCCGGGCCCGGCTGCACGTCCGCGAGGAGGTGCCGTTCTTCACCGGCCGCCGCAAGCCCGTCGCCGAGCTGCTCAACGGCCTGGTCTGAGCACACCCGCGTGCCGCGGCACGCCGAAGGGCCCGTCCGCACGGCATTCGTCGGCGGACGGGCCCTTCGGCGTGTCAGTGGCGGCGCAGGGCGGCGCGCAGCCGGGCGTCCGGGAGGGCGGCGGGGCCGTTCATCGCGACGGCGGTGAGCAGTTCGCGCTCGTCGTCGTCGGTGAGGCCGTGCTGGCGCGGCGGGCGGACCTCGCGGAGCACCTCCTGGCCGATCGGCGAGGCCCAGCGGGTGTACGGGTAGACGTCGACCCGGGCCATCAGCAGGGTGCCCGAGGTGAGCACCAGCGGCAGCGAGAACCAGGCCAGCGCGGTCACCGTGTCACCGCCGGTCAGGCCGCCGACGACCAGCGCCACGGCCAGCAGGACCACCGAGAGCAGCAGCGCCTGCCGGACCTGCCTGACCACCAGCACGGTGTGCCGCCGCACCGTGGCCGGGGTGGCCAGCCCGGCGAGCGAGAGCCGGCTGCCGATCTCCAGCACGGTGGGGTGGGCGGCCATCGCCAGTCGCAGGTCGTCGGTGCGGCACTGGCCCTCGGGGCCGACGGTGGCGATCACCGCGCGTTCCAGCCGGCTGCGGCCGCGCGGGTCGACGACCGTGGTCCAGCCGGTGTGGGCGAGGTGCAGCCGCCCCCGGGAGGCCATCAGGACGAGCGCGAGCTCGACCACCCGGTCCGGTCCGCCGGCCAGGTACGCGGTCTCGTACAGCCCGATCCCGACCGCCTCGGCCGGCCGGGGGCCCTCCTGACCGGACAGCGCGTCGGCGGTGGCGGTCGTCCGGACGAGCCGGATGCAGGAGAGCACCGCGGCGACGCAGGCCGGGAGGAGGAAGAGCAACCACATGGGCTTGTTGTAGTCCCGGCCGCGCCGCGCGCGGAACGTCTTCCCGGACCGCGATACCGAACTGTGACGTCCGGTGGGCCGTCGGCTCCCGGTCGGGGCTCAGGATCCGCAGCCCCCGCCGCCGCAGCTGGAGCCCGAGGAGGAACCGCAGCCGGAGGAGCCCGAGGAGCAGCTCGAGCCCGAGGAGCCGGAGGAGCAGCTCGAGCCCGAGCAGCCGAAGGAGCTGCCGCAGCCCGATCCGGAGGAGCCCGAGGAGCCGGAGGAGTCCGAGGAGTCGGAGGAGGAGCCGCACCAGACGGCGGGGCCGGTGGCGCAGGAGGAGCCGGACGAGGAGCCGGTGCCGGCCGCGACGGCCCGGGCCGACTGGTCGGCGCCCGCCGCGGCGAGCATCGCCTCGTGCAGTTCCGCGTCGCCGAGGCCGTCGGGGCCGAGCAGGGCCAGGCCGCCGAGCGCGACGGCGCCGAGCAGGACGGCGTCGGCGCCGGACACGAACGCGCCGTGGTGCGGCTGCCAGGGCTTGCCGGTGTCCATCAGACCGAGCTGGCGGCGCCCGGCCGGGGTGACCCGGCCCTTGGGCGGACGGGTGACCAGCAGCGAGACCAGGCCGAGGACGAGCAGCAGCAGCGGGGGCCAGAGCGCGGGGCCGTCGCTGCCCGGCTCGTCGGAGGCCAGCAGCGGGGCGGCGACGGCGAACGCCGCCGTGACCGCCAGGGCGAGCCAGATCGTCCGGTGCGCGGTCCTGGCCCGGCGCAGCCGCTCCGGGTTGCGCAGCAGGCCGCGGGCGGCCAGCGCGTCACCGACGGCCTGGACGGCGGGTGCGCGCATCACCGCGACGCGCAGCGAGTCGAGGTCCCGGCTGCGCGAGGCGCCGATCGCGTCGACGATCGCGCCGTCGACCTCGTCGACGGGCTCGGCGGCGGTCAGCGTGACCAGTCGGGAGCGGCTGACCACGACGTGGCCGCGCCGGTGCATCCGGACCAGGGCGGTGTCGAAGACCCGGCCCGGGCCCCCGGCCAGGAAGGCGGCCTCGAGCAGGGCGATGCCGCGGCCGGGCAGGCCCTTGGGGTCGCTGACGCGCCGGGCGGCCCGCTTGGCCTGCTGGGCGACGAGGACGGTGGCGGCCAGCAGGAGGCCGGGTACGACGTAGTAGCTGTTGTGCCACATGAGTGGTTCCCCCGGGTGGTGAGACGTGGTTCGGGCGCGCGTGGCGCCTTCGTGGGGTGGTGGGGCGGTGCTGGGGTGCGGTCCGGTCCGGACGCGCGGCCCGGGCGGGCGCGGTACCGGGGCGGACGGGCACGGGTGCCGCGGGAGCGGTGCCGACGCGGGTGCCGCGGGTGCGGCGCGAGTGCGGCGCTCAGGCGTCCCGGCCGGGCCGCAGGGTGCGGCGCAGACGGGCGAGCGGGCCGGGCCGGCGTTCGGAGCGGTGCGGCACCGGGTGGAGCCAGTGCTCCAGGGCCCGGCGCTGGTCCTCGGAGGGTTCCGGCCGCCCGCCGAGCGCCCACTCGGCGAAGGCCCGGGCGTCGGCGCGGTAGCCGCCGGTCTGCGGACGATTGCGGGCGTAGGCGAGGAACAGCGGCCCGTACAACGCGCCGAGCAGCCGGGGCAGCTCCGGGGCCACCTTGGCGGCGGTGTCGCGCCGCTTGGCGGCCAGGCCGGTCGCCTGGGCCCGCACCTGCGCCGGGTCGAAGCCGGGCGGCACCGGGCCGCCGGCCACCAGCGCGGTGAGCAGTTCGGTCTGCCGGGCGGCCAGCCGGGCCCGGGCGGCGTCGGTGCCCCCGTCGACGAGGCCGTCCGGGCCGCGGCCGGCGGTCACCGGCCGCCCTCCAGTACCCGCCGCACGGCGTCGAGTTCGGCCGCCAGCTCGGCCGGTGGCGGGAACGCGGCGTCGCGCTCCAGCAGCACCCCGGGCGGCGCGACCCGGGCGCACAGTTCGGCCAGCACCTCCAGCACCGGTTCGGTGACCGGGTGGGCGTGGGTGTCGTGCCAGACCCCGTCGACCATGGTGCCGCCCGCGACGTGCACGTAGGCGAGCGCCTCCAGCGGCAGCCGGTCCAGTTCGGCGGCCGGGTCGATGCCGAGATTGACCCGGTTGGTGTGCAGATTGGCGACGTCGATCAGCAGCCGGACGCCGGTCCGCTCGACCAGTTCGGCCAGGAACTGGCCCTCGGTCAGTTCGTCGTCCGGCCAGGCCAGCTGCGCGGCGATGTTCTCCAGGGCCAGCGGCACCGGCAGCTGGTCCTGGGCGATCCGCACGTTCTCGGCGATCACCCGCAGGGCGTCGCGCGAGCGGGGCACCGGCAGCAGGTGGCCGGCCTCCAGGCCGCCGGCCCGGACGAACGCCAGGTGCTCGGTGACCACGGGGGAGCCGAGCAGCTCGGCCGTCCCCGCGAGCCCGGCCAGCCGGGCCGGGTCGGGCCGGTCGGCGCCGCCGAGGCCGAGCCCGACCCCGTGCGGGACCACGGTGACGCCCCGGTCGAGCAGGATCCGCAGGGAGGCGGGGAGGTGGCCGTCGCAGATGTTCTCGGCGACGACCTCGACCCAGTCCAGGCCGGGCTGCCGCTCGACCACGGTGTCGATCTCGCTGCGCCAGCCGAGGCCGACGCCGAGCCGGCGCGCGGTGCCGGCGGCGGTAGCGGTGGTAGTGCCGGTGCCGGTAGTGGCGGCGGTGGTGCCGGTCGTGCTGCCCGTCGTCGTTGCGGGCGACTGCGGAGCGGTCCGCAGGGTGGGGGAAGTCATCGGGCGCCCCCTTCGGAGGGCTGGGTGGAAAGCCGTCGGTCGGCGCGGGCCTCGTCGCCAGGGCCACCGGGCTGTGGTGCTGAGCATGTCCCCGGACGGAGCGGCTGCCAAGCCTCGACCGGTCATCTCAGAGCATTACTTGAGCTTGGCGTCGAGTCAATCCGCGACCTGGGCCGGGATTTCCCCCATCGCCGCAGGTGGGACCGGTTCCGGCGGCGAACAAACCGGGTGCGGGGCGAACCGGCGGCCGCTACGGTGAGCCGAATATGACAACGCTGATAATTCGTGACTTCCGCCCCGACGACGCCGAGGCCGTGGCGGCCGCCCACCGGGCCGGGCGTGAACACCTGGTGCAGACGCCCGAGATGTTCGTGTGGCTGGACGCCCAGCAGGCGAAGGGCCAGCACTACCGCACCTTCGTCGCGGAACTGGACGGCCGGGTGGTCGGCTCGGTCCGCTGCGGGGTGGTGACCGGGACGACCGTCACCGGCATCGGCCACGCCAACGGCAGCGTCCTGCCCGAGTACCGGCGGCGCGGGGCCTTCACCGGGCTGCTGGCCGCCGCCGAGCGGCACCTGGCCGAACACGGCGTGACCGAGGTCCACAGCTGGGTGGACGAGGAGCCCGGCCCGCGTGCCTTCGCCCTGGCCCGGGGCTTCGCCGAGGGGCGGACCGCCCACTTCGGCGGCCGGGACCTCGCCCGCCCGCTGCCGGAGAGCCCGCCGCTGCCCGCCGGGGTCGAGCTGCGCCCGGTGAGCGACTGGGCGGCCGACCCGCACCCGGTGTTCCTGGTCGAGGCGGACGCGATCCGGGACGAGCCGGGCGAGGTGCCGATGGACGCGGCCGACTACGAGGAGTGGCTCGCGGGGGAGTGGCACCGCCCGGCCCTGGACACCGCGCTGAGCATCGTGGCCGTGGTCGACGGCCGGCCGGCGGCGTTCACCGCCGTCCACACCGACGGCGCGGACCGGTACTGGTCGGCGTTCACCGCCTGCCGCCGGGAGTTCCGCGGCCGGGGGCTGGCCAAGCTCGCCAAGCTGGAGTCGCTGCGGCTGGCCCGTGCGGCCGGTCTGCGGCACGCGTACACGTCCAACGACGCGACCAATGCGCCGATGCTGGCGATCAACGAGTGGCTGGGCTACGAACGCTGCGCGAGCGAGCGGAAGTTCATCAAGCGACTGGATGGCTGACCCGGTCCCTCGGCGCGGGCGGGGGTGACGGAGCGTGATGCCCGGAGGACGGGTGGACTGAGCCGGACGGGTGAATCGGGCGTGCGACGGGGCGTGGACGCCGGGTGTCGGCCCGACTCGGGAGTTCCCGGGGTTCTACGGGGCATCACATCGGCGCACACAGTTCGTGCCCGAGTCATCGCGGGGGTGCCATGGAGATCCTGCTCCAGATCCTGGTCGGGTTCGTCCCGGCCGTGATCGGCTTTCTCGCGGCGCGGTCGCTCGCCCGGACCCGCCTCTTCCTGCGCTACGGCTTCCTGCGCGCGCTGCTCGGCCCGTACGGCCGGGTGCAGATCGTCACCCCGAGTATCGAGGTGGGCGAGTTCGCCTACGCCAAGGACGGCTGCCGGCTCACCAGCCGGGGGCCTCGGAACGTGCTGTTCATGCCGATGGCCGAGGCCCGGGCGATCGCCGAACTCACCGACCTGCTGCGGAAGATCAACCGCAAGGCCACCATCGAACTGGTCACCGCGGGTGCGCAGGACCCGCGGATGCCGACCTTCTCGGTCGGCGGGCCGAGCGTCAACGCCTACTCGGCGGGCGTGCTGGCCACCGCCTTCCCGGACTTCCGGCTGGAGCACCCGCAGGCGGCCCGGGCCCGCTGGGGCGGGATGGCCTTCGAGGCGCAGTACAACGCGGCCGACGAACTCGTCCGCGACCACGGCTTCGTGTTCGTCACCCGCACCTCCCGGCAGGCGCCCTGCGTGGTGCTCTGCGGGGTCTTCGCCTTCGGTTCGGCGATGGCGGTGGAGGCGCTCGCGGCGGCCGGGCGGCAGTCCCCGCTGGCCGGGCTGTTCCGCTCGGGGGAGAAAGGATTCGTCGCCGTCGAGGGCCGGGTGATCGGTCTGGACACCGTGGACGTGACGGTGGAGGTCTGCCGCGTCCTGCCGTCCGGCTGACCCGGCGTCGGCCGCGCCGTCCGTCCGGTCCGCGCCGACGGGAACCGGTGCCTGACCCGGTGCCTGACCCCGTGCCTGACCCCGTGCCCGTGCCCGGACCGGTGCCCGGGCCCGTGCCCGACCGGATGCCGGGACGCCCGCTGACCGGATCCCGGAACGGCGGCGGGCGGTGAACCGGGAGGAAAGGGGCGGGACGGGAGAGTCCGGGGCGGGGAATGGCCGAAAACGCCAGGGTTTCGCTCCACCGCTGTCGCATCATCGGCATAATCGCGCCCATGACGATCAACCGTGCGAACGTGAGCGCGATTGCCGAGGACCTGTACGTCTGGCTTCCGCCGAAGCGGGGCTGGGGACTGGCCAACTGCGGACTGCTCGCCGGGCAACGGACCGCGTTGTGGATCGACACCCCCTACGACCCCTCGCTGGCCGCCGAGTTCCTCGCCGAGAGCCGCAAGCGGCTGGCCGACGGCGTCGACGTCGACCGGATCGTCGTCACCCACGCCAACGGCGACCACCTCTGGGGCGCGGGCGTGCTGCCGGACGCCGAGGTGATCGCCACCCGCGAGGCGCTGGAGCACATCCACTGGGAGCCGACGCCCCAGCAGACCCACGCGCTGGTCACCGGGAGCGACCCGGACTCGCCGCTCGGCGACTACCTCCGGCGCCACTTCGGGCAGTTCGACTGGTCCGGGACCGATCCCGTCCATCCGGACACCGTCTTCCAGGGCGAACTGGAGCTGCGGGTGGGGGACTACCCGGTGCAGATCACCGGCCTGCCCGCGGCCCACACGGGCGGCGACCTCATCGTCCATCTCCCGCACCAGCGCGCGGTGTTCACCGGCGACGTGATCTTCGGTTCGACCGCCGCCCAGCCCGGGGACCACCCCTCGCACTGGGCCGGTCCGCTGGAGAACATCATCGCCGCCTGCGAGCGGATCCTCGCCACCGGCGCCCGGATCGTCGTGCCCGGCCACGGTCCGGTGCTCGACCGCCCCGGCGTCCACGAGCACATCGCCTACCTCGGCCACGTCCGCGAGCGCACCCACGCCCTGCACACCGCCGGACTCACCGCGCTGGACGCGGCGCGCCGGATCATCGCCGAGCAGCGGTACCCCGAACTCGGGCTGCCCGAGCGGCTGGTGCTCACCGTCGCGGCCGAGTACCGGCACCTGGACGGCAGCGAGGTGCCGAACATCCTCGCGGCGATGAACCAGGTGGCACTGGTGGCCCGTGAGATCGACGAGGACACCGACCGCCGGGCGCCCCGCCCCCGCGCGAACGGCCGCGCCACGGCCTGAGCCCGGTCCGGGGCACCCGGACCCCGGTCCGCGGTACCCGGCACCCGGCCGGTGGTACCCGACCGACCCCGTTCTTCGTACAAGGAAACTCCGAGGACGTCGATGACGCAGTTCCTGGTACCGGCCCTGGCGCTGATCGCGCTCGCCGCGCTCGTGGCCGCCGCGCTCCTGGCGCGCGGCCGCTCGCGCGCCGCGGCCCGGGCCGAGGCCGCGGAGACCGCCTCGGGCCTGGCCGCCGAACGCGCCCGCGCCGCCGAGGGGCAGACCGCCCGGGCCGAGCAGCAGGCCCGCGAGGCCGGGGCCGAGGCAAGGCAGGCGGCCGTGGAGGCCAGCGGCGCGGCCGACCGCGCGCTGGCCGCCGAGGACCGCGCCCACCGGGCCGAGAACCGTGCCGCCGAGGCCGGACAGCGCACGGCCGAGGCCGACCACCGGGCGGCCGGGGCCGAGCAGCGGGCCGACGCCGCGGAGCAGCGCGCCGCGGCGGCCGAGGCCGGTGCCGCCGCCCTGCTGGCCGAGATCGGCCACCTCGCCACCGAGCGGGTGGCCGCCGCCGCCCTGCGGCTGAGCCACCCCAACGCGCCGGTCGCCGGACCGCTCGCCGCCGACGCCGTCGGCCCGGCCGCCGTGCAGGCCCTGCAGGCCGTCCTGGACGCGGCCTCCGCGGCCGTCACCGACGAGCGGGAGCGCGTCGACGCCGCCGCCCGCTCCGCCATGCGCGGCGCCACCTCGAAGATCCAGACCCTGCTCTACCAGATCCAGAGCCTGGTCCAGCAGCTCCAGGACGACAACGACGACCCCCGGCTGCTGGAGGTCGACTTCCGCAACGAGGTCGCGCTGCGCCGGATCCAGACCGTGGCCGTGCTCTGCGAGGCCTGGCCGGGCCTGGCCCGCACCGACTCGCCGCTCGCCGAGGTGGTGGTCGGCGCGCTCTCCCGGGTGCCCGGCTACGCCCGCATCAAGGTGGCCAACCACCTGCGCGAGGGCCGGCTGGCCGTGGTGGCCCGGGCCGCCGAGCCGGTGGCCATCGCGGTCGCCGAACTGCTCGCCAACGCCACCGCCTACTCGCACCCCGAGACGGACGTCCCGGTCACCCTCCAGCAGGGCGGCCGGGGTGCGCTGGTGATCGTCGACGACAGCGGCATCGGCATGGAGGAGGACCAGCTCCGCCGGGCCCGCCGGCTGCTGGCTGGCCCGTCCGAGGTACTGCTCACCGAGCTCGGCAACCCGCCGCGGACCGGGTTCGCGGTGGTCGGCAAGCTGGCCCGGCAGTACGGCTTCTCCTGCCACGTCGAGCCCTCCCCGTACGGGGGGATGCGGGCCCTGCTCCGGATCCCGGCCGGGCTGCTGACGGTGGTGGACGAGGAGCAGCCGCTGTCGGTGCTGACCCCGTTGCCGCTGCGGGCCGGAGCCGGCCCGGCCGGACCGGCTCCCACCGCGGGCGGACGCGCCCGCGAGGGTGTCCCGGCGATCCACGTCGTCCCCCCGGTACCGGACCCGCCGGACCTGCCGGTGCCGTCCGGGCTGCCGCGCCCGTCCGACGGACCGCCGGTGCAGGCCGTCCCGCCGGTGCGGGCGGTGCCGGACGAGCCCGCCGCGCCCGACGACGGCACCGGGCTGCCCAGCCGCCGCCGGAGGCGGCCGGTGTCCGCGCCGCCCTCGCCGGCCGAGGGTGCCGCGGCACCCGGGCCCGGCGCCGTCCGCCCGGTGCGGACGCCCGAGCAGGCGGCCGCCCGCTGGCAGGCGCTCCAGCACGGCACCGGCTCCGGCCGCGCCGCCGTCGCGGAGGCCGTCACCGCGGAGGCCGTCGGGGCCGCTGCCGCCGAGACCGTCCTCGCGACCGTCGACGCCGCCGCCACCGAGGCCGTGACCGGGTCCGCCACCGAGGCCGTGACCGGGTCCGTCACCGAGGCCGTGACCGGGTCCGTCACGGAGGTCGTCACCGAGGAAGCCGCCGAGGCCGTCCCCGTGACCGTCCCCGAGGCCGCCGGCGCCGAGGCCGGCACCCCCCAGAGCCCCCACTCCCCGTCCCCCGAGGCGACCGGCCCCGCCGGCGCCGACCGGGCGGCCCCGCCCCGCCCCGACGCCGCCCGCACCGGCGCCGGTCCCGCGGCGGCGTCCGGCCGCCGGAGCACCCAGACCTCCTGAGGAGCCGCGCCGTGAGCAGCACGTCCAGCCCCAGCACCGCCACCGCCACCCCCGCACCGGCCGGTTCGCCCACCGGCGCCCCGGCCGCCGCCGAAGGGATCGGGTGGGTGCTGAGCCCGCTCCTGGAACTGCCGGGCGTCGTCCACGCGGTGATCGCCACCGGTGACGGCCTGGTCGAGGCCGCCTCGTCCGGCCTCGGCCGCGCCTCCGCCGAGCGGGTCGCCGCGATGACCGCCACCGTCCACGCGGCCGCCCGCGCGTTCACCACCGCCTTCACCGACACCGAGCAGCCCCGGCTGGCGCAGACCGTGGTCGAGTCCGAGCTGGGCTTCGCCGTCGTCGTCCCGGCCGGGGAGAACACCTCGCTCGCGGTGTTCACCACACCCGAGGCCCAACTCGGCAACGTCGCCTACCAGATGCAGGTCCAGGTGGCCGCCCTCGGCCGAGCCCTGGCCAGCCCGGCCAGGCGGCAGGACGCCCCGCGGTCATGACCGCCGTCCCCCGCAGGCGGATGGTGCCCGCCTACCTGGCCACCGGCGGCCGGGCCCGCGCCGGCACCGACGGGTTCGAACGGCTCACCGTGCTGTTCGCGACCGGCGCCGGGCAGCCGGAGGCGCTCACCGAGCTGGAGGCCGAGCACCGGCGGCTCTGGGAACTGCTGCGGCCCGGCGCGCTCACCGTCGTCGAGGCCGCCGCACATCTGCGGCTCCCGGTCAGCGCGACCGTCTTCCTCGCGGCCGATCTGGTCGAGGCGGGCTGCCTGCACGCCCGCGCGCCGATCCCCCGCGCCCAGCAGACCGACCGCTCCCTCGTCGAGAGGCTCCTCGTTGGACTCCGCACTCTCCGGTAGGCCGCCCGCTCCGGGGCGCCCGGACCGGGTGGGCTACCTGCCCGACCCCGAACAGACGCTGATGAAGCTGGTGGTCGCCGGCCCCTTCGGCGTCGGCAAGACGACCTTCATCCGCACCCTCTCGGAGATCCCCACCCTGCACACCGAGGAGGCGATGACCGAGACCGGCGCCCCCGTCGACGACCTGGCCGGCCTCCCCGGCAAGTCCACCACCACGGTCGCGGTCGACTTCGGCCGGCTCACGCTGCCCGGCGAGGTGGTGCTGTACATGTTCGGCACCCCCGGCCAGCGGCGGTTCTTCCCGCTCTGGCAGGACATCGCGCGCGGCGCCCTCGGCGCCCTGGTCCTGGCGGACACCCGCCGGCTGGCCGACTCCTTCGAGATCATGGACATGGTCGAGGAACAGGGCCTGCCGTACGCGGTCGCCGTCAACCGCTTCCCCGAATCGCCGGCGCACCCGCCCGAGGTGCTCCGCACCCACCTCGACCTGCATCCGGCCACCCCGCTGGTGCTCTGCGACGCCCGCGAGCGCGGCTCCAGCCTGGACGCCCTGATCGCCCTCACCGAACACGTCCTGCACGGCCTGCCGCCCTCCGCACCGGAGCAGTCATGACCACCCCCACCGCACAGCCCCCCACCGCACAGCCCCCTGCCGCACAGTCCCCTGCAGCACAGCCCCCCGCCGCGCCCGCCCCGACCGCCCTCCACGGCCCGGCCTTCGCCGCCGACCCGCAGACCGTCTACGAGCGGCTGCGCCGACAGGGCCCGGTCGCCCCGGTGGAGATCGCGCCCGGCGTCGGGGCCCTGCTGGTCACCGACTACCAGGCCGCGCTGGACCTGCTGCGCGACACCGACACCTACTCCAAGGACTCCCGGGCCTGGCAGCAGACCGTCCCCCCGGACTCCCCGCTGCTCCCGGTGCTCGGCTACCGGCCGACCGCGCTGTTCAGCGACGGGGAGACGCACGCCCGCTACCGGCAGGTGATCACCGACGGCCTCGCGCTGCTGGAACCGCACCTGCTGCAGCGCCGGGTGGCCGAGGTCGCCCACCGGCTGATCGGCACCTTCGGGGCCACCGGCTCCGCCGACCTCATCGCCGACTACGCCCGCCGGCTGCCCGTCCACGTGGTGACCACCTGGTTCGGCGTGCCCGACGAGCACCGGGAACGGCTGGTGGCCGGCATCGTCGGCATGATCGAGTCCACCCGGCAGGCGGTGACCGCGTACGCGGACCTCGTCGCCGTGGTCACCGCGATGGTCGCCGAGCGCCGCGAGCGCCCCCGGCACGACCTGACCTCGTGGTTCCTCACCCACCCGGCGGGCCTCGACAACGACGAGGTGGTCCGGCAGATCACCCTGACCATGATCGCCGGGAACGAGCCGACCACCAACCTCATCGGCAACGCCCTGCGCCGGCTGCTCACCGACGCCCGCTACGCCGGTTCGCTGTTCGGCGGCGCGATGACCGCCCACCAGGCGATCGACGAGGTGCTCTGGCACGAGCCGCCGCTGGCCAACCTCTCGGCCCACTACCCGCGCTGCGACACCGTCCTGGCCGGCCGGGCGATCCCGGCCGGCTCGCTGGTCCTGGTCTCCTACGCCGCCGCCAACTCCGAGGCCGCGCCGCCGGCCGACAGCCCGGACACCGCCGGGCTGCGCAGCGGCGAGTCGGCCCACCTGGCCTGGGCGGCCGGCCCGCACGCCTGCCCGGCCCGCGACCCGGCCCTGCTGATCGCGATCACCGCGGTCGAGCAGCTGACCAGCCGGATCGGCGACCTCGAACTCGCCGAACCCGCCGACACCCTGCGCTGGCGCCCCGGCCCCTTCCACCGCGCCCTGGTCCGCCTCCCGGTCCGCTTCACCCCGGTGGCCGGGTAGCGCCGGGCCGGACGGCAGGTGGGCCGGACGGCAGGTGGGCCGGACGGCAGGTGGGCCCGGCACCCCGCCGGGGTACCGGGCCCACCTGCCGCCGTTCGCCGCTACTCGGCCGGCTTCAGCGTCAGCGAGACGCTGTTGATGCAGTACCGCTGGTCCGTCGGCGTGCCGTAGCCCTCGCCCTCGAAGACATGGCCCAGGTGGCCGCCGCAGCGCGCGCAGCGGACCTCCACCCGGCGCATGCCGAGCGTGGTGTCCTCGATGTACTGGACACGGTCGCCGGCCAGCGGCGCGTAGTAGGACGGCCAGCCGCAGTGGCTGTCGAACTTGGTCTCCGAGCTGAACAGCTCGGCCCCGCAGGCCCGGCAGCCGTACACGCCGACGGTCTTGGTGTCGGTGTACTTGCCGGTGAACGGGCGCTCGGTGCCGGCCTCCCGGAGCACGTGGTACTCCTCCGGGGACAGCTCGGCACGCCACTCGGCGTCGGTCTTCTCGATCTCGTAGCTCATGACGGCTCCAGGTCGGGGGGACTCAGACGTTGGTGGAAACGTTCGCGAGGTGCCCGAGGATTTCCGGACCCAGATTGGTGACGTCGCCGGCGCCCATGGTGAGCAGCAGGTCGCCCGGGCGGGCCAGGCCGGCCAGCAGGGCGGGGGCGGCGGCGAAGTCGTGCTCGGCGGTGACCTCGGCGCCGGCGCGGCGGGCGGCGTCGAGGATCAGCTCGCTGGTGACACCGGGGATCGGGTCCTCGCGGGCCGGGTAGATGTCCAGCACCACGGAGGCGTCGGCGAGCGCCAGCGCGGCGCCCATCTCCTCGGCGAGCTGCTGGGTGCGGCTGAACAGGTGCGGCTGGAACACCACCAGCACCCGGCCCTCGGTGGCCTCCCGGATCGCCTCCAGGTCGGCGGTCATCTCGGTCGGGTGGTGGGCGTAGGAGTCGATCACCTGGACACCGCCCGCCTCGCCCTTGAGCTGGAGCCGGCGGCGCACACCGGTGTAGGCGCCGAGGGCCTTCGCCAGGTCCGCGGCCGGGACGCCCAGCGCGACACCGGCGGCCAGCGCGGCGACCGCGTTGTGGGCGTAGTGGCGGCCGGGCACCGAGACGGTGAAGTGCAGCTCCTCGCCGTCCAGCAGCACGGTGACCTCGCTGGTCATGCCGCGCGCGACGACCGACAGCACCCGCAGGTCGGCGTCCTCGGCGGCGCCGACGGTGACCACGTTCAGGCCCTCGCGGCCGGCCACCCGGGCGGTCAGCTCGCGGGCGCCGTCGTGGTCGGCGGAGACCACCAGGGTGCCGCCGGGGGTGATCCGGGCGACGAAGGTCTCGAAGGACTCGTGGATCTCGTCGATCGAGGCGTAGTTGGCGTGGTGGTCCAGCTCCACGTTCAGCACGATCGCCACCTCGGGCGCGTACTTGTGGAAGCTGCGGTCGCTCTCGTCGGCCTCGGCGACGAAGATCTCGCCGGTGCCGTGGTGGGCGTTGGAACCGGGGGCGTCGAGGTCGCCGCCGATCGCGTAGGACGGGTCCAGGCCCAGTTCGCCGAGGGCGACCGCGAGCATGCTGGTGGTGGTGGTCTTGCCGTGGGTGCCGGCCACCGCCAGCGCCCGGCGGCCGCCCATCAGCGCGGCGAGCGCGTCGGAGCGGTGCACCACCGGGATGCCGCGCTCGCGGGCCTCGGCCAGCTCCGGGTTGTCGGCGCGGATGGCGCTGGAGACCACGATGCTGCTCGCGCCGTCCGGCACGTGCTCGGCGGCGTGGCCGATGTGGACGGCCGCGCCGAGGGCGCGCAGCGCGAGGACGGTCTCGGACTCCTTGGAGTCGCTGCCGGAGACGCTGGCCCCGCGCACCGCGAGGATCTTCGCCAGGCCGGACATGCCGGCGCCGCCGATGCCGATGAAGTGCGGGGCGTGCAGGTCGTGCGCGGCGTCGTTCAAGGCGGGGCTCCGTACGGGGCGGGGACGGGGGAGGTGCGGACGACGGTCGGGTCGTCCTCGCGGCCGGGGCGCGCCGGACCGCAAGGACGATTCTGCACCACGACGGCGTCCGGACCCCGCCCCGCCCGACGCGGGGAGGGCCGGGGTCAGGAGTCGCTGGCGAACAGCCGCAGCACCGGGACGCCCACCTTGTGGCGGGCCTGGGAGGCCCAGTCGCGGTGGAAGAACTCCTCCACGAAGTGCGGGGACGTGAGCACCACCACCTCGTCGGCCCGGTGCTCCTCCACCACGGCGCGCAGCCGGTCCAGCGGCTTCTCCTCGACGAGTTCGCCGACCGCCTCGGCGCCGGCGTCGCGCAGGTGGCGCAGGCTGTGCTCGAGCGACTCGGTGGCCACCGTGGGCCCGCTCTCGGACTCGTCGTGCTCGCGCACCACCTTGTCGAGGTGGCCCAGGGCCACGTCGTCCAGCGCCCGCAGCAGCTCGTCCTGCTTGCCGCGCGGCTGCATCAGGACGACGAAGGACACCTTCTCCTCGCTGTGCAGCGTGGTGACGAGTTCCACGTCGGCGTCGGAGAGCGCCTTTTCGATCATCAGTACCGTCTTGAACACGTGAGTCCCTTCCAGACACCGGCCCCCGGGCCCCGGCTTCGCATCCCATACTGCCCGGCGGAAGCTTTCCGCACGCTGCTCACCCGGCACACGGGCCACGCGGAGGAAGTCCCAGAAGGGAGCGGGATCACGGTCCGGGGGTCACGGGGTCGGCGGACGCAGGTAACGGGTGAAGAGGAATCCTTTCTGCTCGATCAATGAGACCAGCCGCATCCGCCGCACGTCAGGCATTTCCGCATCGTGGATGATGCGCGGCGCGTCGCCGCCGGTGATCAGCGGGGCCAGCGTCAGGCACAGCTCGTCCAGCAGGTCCGCGGCGGCCAGCTGCCCGAGCAGCCGGGGGCCGCCCTCGGTCAGCATCCGGGTCCAGCCCCGGTCCGCCAGTGCCGCGACCGCCGCCCGCAGGTCCACCGAACCCCGTCCGACCGCGATCACGTCGGCCACCTCGGCCACCGCGTCCAGGCTGCGCGCCGGCGCGTCCTCGGTGGTGATCACCACGGTGCGCACCGGCGGTTCGGTGAACAGCGGCGCCGCGAGGTCCAGGCCCAGCGAGCGGCTGACCACCGCGATCACCGGGGCGGGTGCCTGCCCGGCCGCCCGGCGCGCCGCGGCGGACCAGGCCGGCGCCGCGGCCGGCCCGTACCCCTCCGCCCGCACCGTCTCGGCGCCCACCAGCACCACGTCCGACAGGGCCCGCAGCACCCCGAAGATCTTCTTGTCGGCCGGGCTCGACAGGCCGTCCGAGAGCCCGTCCAGCCGGGCGGCGCCGTCCAGGCCGGCCACCATGTTGGCGCGCAGCCACGGGCGGCCGCGATTCACCTGCCCGGGGTACGCGTACACGGCGGCGAGCGCCTCCGGCGACTCCGGATCCTGGAACACCGCGTCCGGCGGACTGATCAGCTGCTGCATGCCTCCAGTCTCGCAGCGGCCGGGGTCGGAGTCCGCGCCGAGCGGGCGTACCCTTGACCACCGTGCCCGCAGCCTCCCGCCCCGACACCGCGACCGAGCCGATAGCCGGCGTCACCGGTTCGCCGATCGCCCTCACCGACCGCCGTCCGGTCGTGCCCGCCGAGCGCCTGGTCGCCGAGATGGTGCCGCCGCCGCGCTTCTCCGACGTGAGCTTCGGGACGTACCTCCCGGACCCGGGCCAGCCCAGCCAGTACGAGGCCGTGCAGGTGCTGGAGCAGTTCGCGGGCGCGCTCAACGGCGGCAACGGCGCCGCGCCCAAGCGGGGCTGGTTCCGCCGCGGTGCCCCGGCCCCGGTCGGCCCGGCCGGCATCTACCTCGACGGCGGCTACGGCGTCGGCAAGACCCACCTGCTCGCCTCGCTCTGGCACGCCGTCCCCGGCCCCAAGGCCTTCGGCACCTTCGTCGAGCTCACCAACCTGGTCGGCGCGCTCGGCTTCCAGCAGGCCGTGCGGACCCTGTCCGACCACCGCCTGCTGTGCATCGACGAGTTCGAGCTGGACGACCCGGGCGACACCGTCCTGGTCTCCACCCTGCTCGGCCGCCTGGTCGAGAACGGCGTCAAGCTCTGCGCCACCTCGAACACCCTGCCGGAGAAGCTCGGCGAGGGCCGGTTCGCCGCCGCCGACTTCCTGCGCGAGATCCAGGGCCTGTCGGCGCACTTCCGCCCGATGCGGATCGACGGCCAGGACTACCGCCACCGCGGCCTGCCGGACGCCCCGCCGCCGTACCGGGACACCGAGGTCGACGCCGTCGCCGCCCGCACCCCGGGCGCCTCGCTGGACGACTTCGACACCCTGCTCGCCCACCTCCCCGCCGTCCACCCCAGCCGCTACGGCGCCCTGCTGGACGACGTGACCGCCGTCTGCCTGCGCGGCGTCCGCCAGGTCGACGACCAGTCCACCGCCCTGCGCCTGGTCGTCCTCGCCGACCGCATGTACGACCGCGAACTCCCCATCACCGCCTCCGGCCTCCCCTTCGACCAGGTCTTCCCCGAGGAGATGCTGCGCGGCGGCTACCGCAAGAAGTACCTCCGCGCCGTCTCCCGCCTGGTCGCCCTCGCCCGGGACAGCGCGAAGAGCTGACAGCGTGACCTCCGCGCCGGTCGGGCGTTGCTCCCTGCGGAGCGGAGGGGGAGCAAGTGACCGGCGACCGGCAGGCCTGGACGATCGAGATCGAGCCCGAGGTGCGCGCTTGGCTGCGCACCTGCTCGATCGCGGAGTACCGGGCAGCGGAACGCGCTGCCGACCGACTGGCCGACGACGGGGAGCTGCTGCCGTTCCCGCTGGCCAGCCACCTCGGCGGCCCGGTGCGGGAACTGCGGATCGGGCCGATGCGGATCACCTACTGGCTCGCCCCAGCCCGGCGGGCTGTGCTTCTGACCGTCTTCCGCAAGACTAGGAACCGCGAGAGCGACGAGGTGGGA
Source organism: Streptomyces sp. TLI_053 (assembly GCF_900105395.1). NCBI lineage: Bacteria > Bacillati > Actinomycetota > Actinomycetes > Kitasatosporales > Streptomycetaceae > Streptomyces > Streptomyces sp. TLI_053. The sequence continues at coordinate 3,212,643 of NZ_LT629775.1, read as the reverse complement.
CGGGCGCACCGGGCCCAGAAGCTGTGCGAGGCCGAGCATCGCCCCGCGGGCGACCACCAGGTCTACGACAGGGACGAGGAGGAGCGATGAGCAGCGGCTACCACACCCGCTGGGTCGTGCCGCCGGAGCACCGGGAGACCGAGGAATACCGGGCGGCCGGGCGGCGAATGGCACTGGCCGAGGCCGTGCACACCCGCCGGTCGGTGCTCGGGTGGACCGCCGCCGAGCTCGCCGAGCGGGCCGGACTGGACGAAGCGATCGTCGAGAGCATCGAGGAGAGCGGGGTGGATCCCACCCTGCCGTTGATCGAACGACTGGCCGCCGCCTTCGACTCCGCAGTCCGCATCGACCCTTCCGGAGACCCCGCCATCAGGTTCGAGGCCCACGCGGCCTGAGTGAACGGTCTCCGCTTGTCGGTGGTGGGTCGTACGGTGGTGGCGTGCGACCCATCACGAGTATTGAGCGGTCAGTGGCGCCCTTCGAGGTCGTCAGTCCCTACCAGCCCAACGGTGACCAGCCGGCGGCGATCGCCGAGCTGGAGCGGCGGATCCGCGGCGGGGAGAAGGACGTCGTCCTGCTCGGTGCCACCGGTACCGGCAAGTCGGCCACCACGGCCTGGATGATCGAGAAGCTGCAGCGGCCCACCCTGGTGATGGCGCCGAACAAGACGCTGGCGGCCCAGCTGGCGAACGAGTTCCGCGAGCTGCTGCCCAACAACGCGGTCGAGTACTTCGTCTCGTACTACGACTACTACCAGCCCGAGGCGTACGTCCCGCAGACGGACACCTACATCGAGAAGGACTCCTCGATCAACGAGGAGGTCGAGCGGCTGCGCCACTCGGCGACCAACTCGCTGCTCACCCGCCGGGACGTGGTCGTGGTCGCGTCCGTCTCCTGCATCTACGGCCTCGGCACCCCGCAGGAGTACGTGGACCGGATGGTGCGGCTGAAGGTCGGCGAGGAGATCGACCGGGACGTGCTGCTGCGCCGCTTCGTCGACATCCAGTACACCCGCAACGACCTGGCCTTCAGCCGCGGCACCTTCCGGGTCCGCGGCGACACCATCGAGATCTTCCCGGTGTACGAGGAGCTGGCCGTCCGGATCGAGATGTTCGGCGACGAGATCGAGGCGCTGTACACGCTGCACCCGCTCACCGGCGAGATCATCAGCCAGGACGACTCCGTGTACGTCTTCCCGGCCTCGCACTACGTGGCGGGTCCGGAGCGGATGGAGCGCGCGGTCACCGACATCGAGAAGGAGCTGGAGCAGACCCTCGCCAGGATGGAGAAGCAGGGCAAGCTGCTGGAGGCCCAGCGGCTGCGCATGCGCACCACCTACGACATCGAGATGCTGCGCCAGATCGGCACCTGCTCCGGGGTCGAGAACTACTCGATGCACTTCGACGGCCGCGAGCCGGGCTCCCCGCCGAACACCCTGCTGGACTACTTCCCGGAGGACTTCCTCCTGGTCATCGACGAGTCCCACGTCACCGTGCCGCAGATCGGCGCCATGTACGAGGGTGACGCCTCGCGCAAGCGGACCCTGGTGGAGCACGGTTTCCGGCTGCCCTCGGCGATGGACAACCGCCCGCTGAAGTGGGAGGAGTTCCTGGAGCGGATCGGCCAGACCGTCTACCTGTCGGCGACCCCGGGCAAGTTCGAGCTCTCCCGGGGCGACGGCCAGGTCGAGCAGATCATCCGCCCGACCGGCCTGATCGACCCCGAGGTGATCGTCAAGCCGACCGAGGGCCAGATCGACGACCTGGTGCACGAGGTCCGCAAGCGGGTGGAGAAGGACGAGCGGGTCCTGGTCACCACGCTCACCAAGAAGATGTCCGAGGACCTCACCGACTACATGCTCGGCCTGGACATCCGGGTCCGTTACCTGCACAGCGACATCGACACGCTGCGCCGGGTCGAGCTGCTGCGGGAGCTGCGGGCCGGCGAGTACGACGTGCTGGTGGGCATCAACCTGCTCCGCGAGGGGCTGGACCTGCCCGAGGTGTCGCTGGTGGCGATCCTGGACGCGGACAAGGAGGGCTTCCTGCGCTCCGGCACCTCGCTGATCCAGACCATCGGCCGCGCAGCCCGCAACGTCTCCGGCCAGGTCCACATGTACGCGGACCGGATCACCCCGGCGATGGAGAAGGCCATCGACGAGACCAACCGCCGCCGGGAGGTCCAGCAGGCGTACAACAAGAAGCACGGGATCGACCCGCAGCCGCTGCGCAAGAAGATCGGCGACATCCTGGACACCCTCGCCCGCGAGGACGTCGACACCGACGAACTGCTGTCCACCGGGTACCGCGCGCCCGGCGGCAAGGGCGCCAAGGGCAAGGCGCCGGTGCCGGCCCTGGGTGCCGACCGCAAGCCGGCGAAGTCGATGCCGGCCGCGGAGCTGGCCGAGCTGATCCAGTCGATGACCGAGCGGATGCACGCCGCCGCGACCGACCTGCAGTTCGAGGTCGCGGCCCGGCTGCGCGACGAGGTCAAGGAGCTGAAGCGGGAGCTGCGGCAGATGCGGGAGGCCGGTATCGCGTAGCGGCCGACCGCGGGGCGTGGCCGGTTCTCCGCCCGGCCGCGCCCGCCGGTGCGTCGTCGCCCCGGTGAGGGGGTACACGGCGGAAAAGGCGTGGACGAAAGGGCCTAGGCTGGTCCGCGGTGCGGCCCTTGTCGGGCGGCCGGTAAGAGGGGGCCTCAGCCGGGGGACGGCAACGGGGTGTTCCACCGTGGAGCCGGCGCGGGGATCCCGTGCGGCTGGGCAGAGAGGACAACCGCCGTGTCGGTGAACCTGGCCAAGGGGCAGCGGGTCAGTCTGCAGAAGGGCCCGGGGGAGACGCTCACCGTGGTCCGGATGGGCCTGGGCTGGCGGGCGGCGCCCCGGCGGGGGCTGTTCGGCAGCCGGACGCGGCAGATCGACCTGGACGCCTCGGCGCTGCTGTACGCCGAGCGGACCCCGTCGGACGTGGTCTTCTTCCAGCACCTGGAGAGTTCCGACGGCTCGGTCCGGCACACCGGGGACAACCTGGTCGGCGGCTCCGGGGTGGGGGAGGACGACGAGGCGATCCTGGTGGACCTGGCGCACGTGCCGCCGCACATCACCCAGGTGGTGTTCACGGTCAGCTCCTACACCGGACAGACCTTCGCCGAGGTGCAGAACGCGCACTGCCGGCTGGTGGACGAGGCGACCGGGCTGGAGCTGGCCCGCTACGACCTGACCGGCGGCGGTCCGCACACCGGGCAGATCATGGCGAAGGTGTTCCGGGACGGCTCCGGAGGCTGGGAGATGCAGGCGATCGGCGCCCCGGCGAAGGGCCGTTCCTTCCAGGACCTGCTGCCGGCCATCGAGCCGTTCCTCTGACGGTTCTTTACCTTCTTTACCTTTCTTTGGGAGTGCTGTTACCCTTCTTGCAGCGGAGGGGAGTATTCCCTCGCAGTCGTCCCCGTCATCACGGATGCCTGTCACGGCATCCCGGGGCGCTGGTCCACGGGTGCGCGGTCGCGCGTCCGACGGGCGGAAGAGACCTCCGGCAGTGACGATGACTGTCTCGCCTACCTGCCGGAGGAGCAGTAGTGGACGTTTCCGTAAGTTTGTGGGTCGGCACGATCGTGGTGCTGTTGGCACTGGTCGTGGCCGATTTCTTCATCGGCGGGCGCAAGCCGCACGAGGTCTCGATCAAGGAAGCCGGCATCTGGACCACGGTCTGGGTCGTGCTGGCGGTGATCTTCGGCGGTTTCCTCTGGTGGCACTCCGGCGCGACGCCGGCCGGTGAGTTCTTCGCCGGCTACATCACCGAGAAGTCGCTCAGTGTCGACAACCTGTTCGTCTTCATCCTGATCATGGGCAAGTTCGCGGTGCCCAGGATCTACCAGCAGCGTGTGCTGATGTTCGGTGTGATCATCGCCCTGGTGCTGCGGGCGGTCTTCATCGCCGGCGGTGCCGCGCTGGTCGCCCAGTTCTCCTGGGTCTTCTTCATCTTCGGCGGCTTCCTGATCTGGACGGCCTGGAAGCTGATCAAGGAGGCGCGGGCCGACGAGGAGGACGAGGAGTTCGAGGAGAACCGCCTGCTCAAGTCGATCGAGCAGCGCTTCCCGTCGACCGACAAGTACCACGGCACCAAGCTCTTCATCAGGGAGAACGGCCGCCGGCTGATGACCCCGATGCTGATCGTCATGCTGGCGATCGGCACCACCGACGTCCTGTTCGCGCTGGACTCGATCCCGGCGATCTTCGGCCTGACCCAGGACCCGTACATCGTCTTCACCGCCAACGCCTTCGCCCTGATGGGCCTGCGCCAGCTGTACTTCCTGATCGGCGGCCTGCTGAAGAAGCTGGTCCACCTGTCGTACGGCCTGTCGGTCATCCTGGGCTTCATCGGCGTGAAGCTGGTGCTGCACGCGCTGCACGAGCAGGGTGTGCACGTGCCGGAGATCGGCATCCCGTTCTCGCTGGGCTTCATCGTGGTGGTGCTCGCCGTGACCACCGTGACCAGCCTGATGGCCTCCAAGAAGGCGGCCCTGGCCGAGCAGGCGGAGCAGGGCGGCCGGGGCGAGCCGGAGAAGCTGGACGCCTGACGCACCTCTCCGTGAACCGGGCGGGCCCGCGACCGAGCAGTGGTCGCGGGCCCGCCCCTGTTCGTGGCCGGGGTCTACCAGCCGCGCTCGCGCCACTCCGCGAGGTGCGGGCGCTCCGCGCCGAGCGTGGTGTCGTCGCCGTGGCCGGGGTAGACCCAGGCCTCGTCCGGCAGCACGTCGAAGATCTTCCCGGTGACGTCCCGGAACAGGCTCGCGAAGGCGTCCTTGTCGCCCCAGGTGTTGCCGATGCCGCCGGGGAAGAGGCAGTCGCCGGTGAACACGTGCTGGTGGCCCACCGGGTCGTCGTAGACCAGCACGATCGCGCCGGGGGTGTGGCCGACCAGGTGCCGGACGGTGAGCTCGCAGCGGCCCACCGCGAGGGTGTCGCCGTCCGCCAGCGGCAGCGCGGTCGGGACGTCGATGCCCTCGGCGTCGTGCTCGCCCGCCGCGGTGCGCGCGCCGGTGGCGGCGACCACCTCGGCCAGCGCACCCCAGTGGTCGTGGTGGCGGTGGGTGGTGACCACGGTGGCCAGCCGCTCGCCGACCGTCTCCAGCAGCACCGGCGCCTCGGCCGCCGCGTCGATCAGCAGCTGCTCGTCGGTGTCGCGGCAGCGCAGCAGGTAGGCGTTGTTGTCGTGGGGGCCGACCGCCACCTTGGTGATGATCAGGTGCGCCAGCTCGCGCACGTCCGGCGGCCCGCCGACCTTGACCGCTCCGTGGTACGTCATCCGTCCGCTCCTTGTCGGGCTACAGGGTCAGGGCCATCCTCGCGCCTGCGAGGGGGCTCAGCCCAACGGGGGGAGGACCGGCAGGTCGGTGCCGGGGGTGCGGCGCAGGCCGGCGCCGTCGGCCCGGCCGGAGAGCCAGGCGAGCAGGGCGCGGACGGGGCCCTCGACGGTCAGTGCGGGGGCGCCGGCGCCGATCACGGAGCATTCGGCGGTGTCCTCGGCCAGCAGCTCGACGGCGGGCAGCCCGGCGCCGGCCGGCCCGGCCAGCTTCTCGGCGAGCCGGCGGTACTCGGCGGTGGCGAACTCCTCCGGCCAGTGCTCGGGGGTGTAGCCGGCGTCCAGGTCGACGTGGTGGTACTCGACCTCCGCGAGCCGCTTCCAGGGGATCTCCGCGGCCGGGAAGACGGCGCCGCTGCGGTGCCGGACCTCGGCGGCCCAGGCCTCGTCCGGCAGCAGCGCGGCCGCCGCTCCGAAACGGGCGTCGGAGGCGCGCAGGTCGGCGAGCTGCTCGTCGACCGGGCGGGGTGCGCCGTCCTCGATGCCCCGGTCCCGGGCCTCCTCGCTCGGGTACTGCGGGATGTCGGTGCCGGTGCGGGCGCCGTCCAGCAGGTTGACCAGCGAGTCGGCGTTGCGGGCGAGGTGGGCGAGCACGTGGCCGCGGGTCCAGCCGGGCAGCGCGGAGGGCCCGGCGACGGCCTCCGCCGCGATCCCGGCGACGGTCCGCAGCAGTCGGCGGGTGCTCTCCTCGACCTCGGCCAGGTGCCGGGCAGCGACGGAGGAGGGGGAAGCGGCGGGCTCGGTCCGCGGGTCGGTCTGTGCGTCGGTCATCGATTCGGCCTTCGGTGCGGGGCGGGGCGTTGCCCCGAGGGGGCTTCGCTCGTTGACCAGGCGACGCTACCGCCGTCGCCCGCCGCCGAGCAGGGACTTTTCGGCCCCCGCGTCAAGACTCCGCGCATCGTCCTCACTCGTTCGGGTGGACCCGGCTGGACGAGCTCGATAATCGAACGCGTGAGCTAGTAGGCTGGCTGCCGCATCCTGGAAGAAGTACACCCCTCGTCACCCAGCCCTCTCGTCCCGGAGAAAGGCGCCAGAAGCAGTGGCCGACCGCCTCATCGTGCGCGGTGCTCGCGAGCACAACCTCAAGAACGTCTCGCTCGACCTGCCCCGCGACTCCCTCATCGTCTTCACGGGCCTCTCCGGCTCCGGCAAGTCCTCGCTGGCCTTCGACACCATCTTCGCGGAGGGCCAGCGCCGCTACGTCGAGTCGCTGTCCTCCTACGCCCGGCAGTTCCTGGGCCAGATGGACAAGCCGGACGTCGACTTCATCGAGGGCCTCTCCCCGGCCGTCTCGATCGACCAGAAGTCCACCAACCGCAACCCCCGCTCGACCGTCGGCACCATCACCGAGGTCTACGACTACCTGCGGCTGCTGTTCGCGCGCATCGGCAAGCCGCACTGCCCGCACTGCTCCCGCCCGATCGCCAAGCAGTCCCCGCAGGCCATCGTCGACAAGGTGCTGGAGCTCGCCGAGGGCACCCGCTTCCAGGTCCTCAGCCCGGTGGTGCGCGAGCGCAAGGGCGAGTTCGCCGACCTCTTCGCCGACCTCCAGTCCAAGGGCTACGCCCGGGCCCGGGTGGACGGCGAGACGGTCCAGCTCGCCGAGCCGCCCAAGCTGAAGAAGCAGGAGAAGCACACCGTCGAGGTGGTGGTCGACCGCCTCACCGTCAAGGACAGCGCCAAGCGCCGGCTGACCGACTCGGTGGAGACGGCCCTGCGGCTGAGCGGCGGCATGGTCGTGCTCGACTTCGTCGACCTCCCCGAGGGCGACCCCGAGCGCGAGCGGATGTACTCCGAGCACCTCTACTGCCCGTACGACGACGTGTCGTTCGAGGAGCTGGAGCCGCGCTCGTTCTCCTTCAACTCGCCGTTCGGCGCCTGCCCGGACTGCTCCGGCCTCGGCAACCGGATGGAGGTGGACCCGGAGCTGGTGGTGCCCGACGACGAGCGCTCGCTGGACGAGGGCGCCATCCACCCCTGGTCCGGCGGCCACACCAAGGAGTACTTCCAGCGGCTGATCGACGCCCTCTCCGGCGAGCTGGGCTTCCGCACCGACATCCCCTGGGCCGGGCTCCCGGCCCGCGCCAAGAAGGCGCTGCTGTACGGCCACAAGCACCAGGTCGAGGTCCGCTACCGCAACCGCTACGGGCGCGACCGCTCCTACACCACCGGCTTCGAGGGCGCGGTGCCCTTCATCCAGCGCCGGCACCAGGAGGCCGAGAGCGACTCCAGCCGTGAGCGCTTCGAGGGCTACATGCGCGAGGTGCCCTGCCCGACCTGCCGGGGCAGCCGGCTCAAGCCGGTCGTGCTGGCGGTCACCGTCGAGGGCCGCTCGATCGCCGACGTCTCCTCGATGTCGATCAGCGACTGCTCCGACTTCCTCGGCGCGATGAAGCTCAACGCCCGGGACAAGCAGATCGCCGAGCGGGTCCTCAAGGAGGTCAACGAGCGGCTGCGCTTCCTGGTCGACGTCGGCCTGGACTACCTCTCGCTGGACCGCGCGGCCGGCACCCTCTCCGGCGGCGAGGCCCAGCGGATCCGGCTCGCCACCCAGATCGGCTCCGGCCTGGTCGGCGTGCTCTACGTGCTGGACGAGCCGTCCATCGGCCTGCACCAGCGCGACAACCACCGGCTGATCGAGACCCTGGTCCGGCTGCGCGACATCGGGAACACCCTGATCGTCGTCGAGCACGACGAGGACACCATCAAGATGGCCGACTGGGTGGTCGACATCGGCCCCGGCGCCGGCGAGCACGGCGGCAAGGTGGTGCACTCCGGCTCGCTGAAGCAGCTGCTCGCCAACAAGGAGTCCCTCACCGGCCAGTACCTGTCCGGCAAGCGGAGCATCCCGATCCCGGCCGCCCGCCGCGCCCGGGACAAGAAGCGCCAGCTCACCGTGCACGGCGCCCGCGAGCACAACCTCAAGGACGTCACGGTCGGCTTCCCGCTCGGCACCTTCACCGCGATCACCGGTGTCTCCGGCTCGGGCAAGTCCACCCTGGTCAACGACATCCTCTACACCCACCTCGCCCGGGAACTGAACGGAGCCCGCACGGTGCCCGGCCGGCACACCCGGATCACCGGCACCGACCTGGTGGACAAGGTGGTGCACGTGGACCAGTCGCCGATCGGCCGCACCCCGCGCTCCAACCCGGCCACTTACACCGGCGTCTTCGACCACGTCCGGCGGCTGTTCGCGGAGACCCAGGAGGCCAAGGTCCGCGGCTACCTGCCCGGCCGCTTCTCGTTCAACGTCAAGGGCGGCCGCTGCGAGAACTGCTCCGGCGACGGCACCATCAAGATCGAGATGAACTTCCTGCCGGACGTCTACGTGCCCTGCGAGGTCTGCCACGGCGCCCGCTACAACCGGGAGACGCTGGAGGTCCACTACAAGGGCCGGTCCATCGCCGAGGTGCTGGACATGCCGATCGAGGAGGCGCTCGGCTTCTTCGAGGCTGTGCCGGCGATCGCCCGGCACCTGCGCACGCTCAACGACGTCGGCCTCGGCTACGTCCGGCTCGGCCAGTCCGCGCCGACGCTCTCCGGCGGCGAGGCCCAGCGTGTGAAGCTCGCCTCCGAGCTGCAGAAGCGCTCCACCGGCCGGACGGTCTACGTGCTGGACGAACCCACCACCGGACTCCACTTCGAGGACATCAGCAAGCTGATCAAGGTGCTCTCCGGTCTGGTGGACAAGGGCAACACGGTCATCGTGATCGAGCACAACCTCGACGTCATCAAGACCGCGGACTGGATCGTCGACATGGGCCCCGAGGGCGGCTCCGGCGGCGGTTCCGTGGTCGCCGAGGGCACCCCCGAGGAGATCGCGGCCGTCTCCGAGAGCCACACCGGCAAGTTCCTCCGGGACATCCTGCCGGGCGGCCTCGAGGAGGCCCCGGCCGCGCCGGCCAAGGCCAAGGCCCCCCGCAAGCGCGCCGCGGCGGCGCGCAAGTAGCGGACGGGCGTCGCCGCCCGCCTCCGCCCGCCCCCGGCACCCCGGGGGCGGGCGGAGGCGGGCCGCATAGAATTCCGGGCGGCCCGCAGCCGCGAAGCCGCCGCCGAACGCCGCCGCCGAAACCAGGAGCACCCTCATGTCCGAGGCCCCCGAGAGCCCCGCCCCCTCCCGCCGCACCCTGCTCTGCGGAGCCGCGGCCGTTCTCGCCGCCGGCGGCACCGTCGCCGTCACCGGCTGCTCCTCGGCCTCCTCCGGCTCCGACTCCGCCGCCAAGACCCCGGTCGACCTCGGCCCGGCCTCCGGCGTCCCGGTCGGCGGCGGCACCGTCTTCCGCGAGAAGAAGATCGTCGTCACCCAGCCCGCCGAGGGCCAGTACAAGGCGTTCAGCGCCAAGTGCACCCACGCCGGCTGCATCGTCGACCAGGTCAAGAACCAGAAGATCCAATGCCCCTGTCACGGCAGCCTGTTCGGCATCACCGACGGCGCCGTGCTGGACGGCCCGGCCCCGACCCCGCTGCCCGCGTACGACGTGGCGGTCGAGGGCGGCAACCTCAAGGTGACCCCGCGCTGAAGCAGTTGATCTCCCGCACGCGCCCCCGGCCCGAGTCGGTACGGTGGACCCATGGCTGACCCGTCCACCTACCGTCCGGCGCCGGGGGCGATCCCGACCTCGCCCGGTGTCTACAAGTTCCGCGACGCCCACGGGCGGGTCATCTACGTGGGCAAGGCCAAGAGCCTCCGGCCCCGGCTGTCCTCCTACTTCCAGGACCTCGCCGGACTGCACCCGCGCACCGCGACCATGGTCACCACCGCCGCCTCGGTGGAGTGGACCGTGGTCGCCACCGAGGTCGAGGCGCTCCAGCTGGAGTACTCCTGGATCAAGGAGTTCGACCCCCGGTTCAACGTCAAGTACCGGGACGACAAGAGCTATCCGGAACTCGCTGTCACCCTCAACGAGGAGTTCCCGCGGGTCCAGGTGATGCGCGGCGCGCACCGCAAGGGCGTGCGCTACTTCGGGCCCTACGGCCACGCCTGGGCGATCCGCGAGACCGTCGACCTGCTGCTGCGGGTCTTCCCGGTCCGCACCTGCTCCAACGGCGTCTTCAAGCGCGCCGCCCAGGTCGGCCGCCCCTGTCTGCTCGGCTACATCGGCAAGTGCGCCGCGCCCTGCGTGGGCCGGATCACGCCGGAGGACCACCGGGCGCTGGCCGAGGACTTCTGCGACTTCATGGCCGGCCGCACCGGCAACTACCTGCGCCGGCTGGAGACCGAGATGCAGGAGGCCGCCGCCGACCTGGAGTACGAGAAGGCGGCCCGGCTGCGCGACGACATCGGCGCCCTCAAGCGGGCCATGGAGAAGAACGCCATCGTCCTCGCCGACGCCACCGACGCCGACCTGCTGGCCGTCGCCGAGGACGAACTCGAGGCCGCCGTCCAGATCTTCCACGTCCGCGGCGGCCGGGTCCGGGGCCAGCGCGGCTGGGTCACCGACAAGGTCGAGGACGTCGACACCGCGGGACTGGTCGAGCACGCCCTCCAGCAGCTCTACGGCGGCGTCGGCGCCGAGGAGCGCGGCGAGGGCGTGCCGCGCGAGGTGCTGGTACCCGCGCTGCCCGACCCGGTCGAGCCGGTCCGGGAGTGGCTGGGCGGGCTGCGCGGAGCCCAGGTGGACCTGCGCATCCCGCAGCGCGGCGACAAGAAGGACCTCATGGCCACCGTGCAGCGCAACGCCCAGCAGGCGCTGGCGCTGCACAAGACCAAGCGCGCCTCCGACCTCACCACCCGCAGCCGCGCCCTGCAGGAGATCACCGACGCGCTGGAGCTGGACAGCGTCCCGCTGCGGATCGAGTGCTTCGACATCTCCCACCTCCAGGGCGAGGACGTGGTCGCCTCGATGGTGGTCTTCGAGGACGGCCTGGCCCGCAAGAGCGAGTACCGCCGCTTCGAGATCAAGGGTTTCGAGGGTCAGGACGACGTCCGCTCGATGCACGAGGTGATCAGCCGCAGGTTCCGCCGCTACCTCCAGGAGCGCGAGCGCACCGGCGAGTGGGCCGTCCCCGAGGAGGGCCCGGAGGACGCCGCGGACGCCGCCGCCGACGGCACCGCCACCCGCGCCGAGGACGGCCGCCCCCGCCGCTTCGCCTACCCGCCGCAACTGCTGGTCGTCGACGGCGGGCAGCCCCAGGTCGCCGCCGCCCAGCGGGCCCTGGACGAACTCGGCATCGACGACATCGCACTGTGCGGCCTGGCCAAGCGCCTCGAGGAGGTCTGGCTGCCCGGCGAGGACGACCCGGTGGTGCTCCCGCGCAGCAGCGAGGGCCTCTACCTGCTCCAGCGGGTCCGCGACGAGGCCCACCGCTTCGCCATCGGCTACCAGCGCGGCAAGCGTTCCAAGCGACTCACCGCCGGAGAACTGGACTCCGTCCCCGGCCTCGGCGAGACTCGCCGTCAGGCGCTGCTCAAGCACTTCGGCTCGCTCAAGAAGCTTCGGGTTGCCACCGTCGACGAACTCTGCGCGGTCCCCGGCATCGGCCGGCGGACGGCGGAGACCGTTGCGGCGGCGTTGTCGTCCCGTACACCTGCCGCACCAGCCGTGAACACCGCCACGGGCGAGATCATCGAGGACGGCGCCGACGAGCCGGCGCCCGCGGCGCCCGAGACCGTACCCATTCAGGAGACGCCATGACGGCCGACGCCGCCCGTCAGCCGGCGTGCCCCGCGCCCACTCGTCCGAGTGGCGCCGGGAAGCATGCCCGCGCGACGCGCGTTCTCCACAGCAGAACCACCGAGAGCGGGGAACCGAAGTGACCGTGTCCGATTACGGGGGCACCGCCCGGCCGGAGGCCGGCGGCGAGAACACCCCGGAGCTGGTGATCATCTCCGGCATGTCCGGGGCGGGCCGCTCCACCGCCGCCAAGTGCCTGGAGGACCTGGGCTGGTTCGTGGTGGACAACCTGCCGCCGGCCCTCATCCCGACCATGGTCGACCTCGGAGCCCGCTCCCAGGGCAACGTCGCCCGGATCGGCGCCGTCGTGGACGTCCGCGGCCGGCAGTTCTTCGACGACCTGCTGACCTCGCTGGACGAGCTGGAGAAGCGCGGCGTGCGGCTGCGCGTCGTCTTCCTCGACTCCTCCGACGACGCCCTGGTCCGCCGCTTCGAGAGCGTGCGCCGCCCGCACCCGCTCCAGGGCGACGGCCGGATCGTCGACGGCATCGCCCAGGAGCGCGAGCTGCTGCGCGAGCTCCGCGGCGAGGCCGATCTGGTGATCGACACCTCCAACCTCAACGTCCACCAGCTGCGGGCCAAGCTCGACGCCCAGTTCGCCGACCACGACGAGCCCGAGCTGCGCGCCACCGTGATGTCCTTCGGCTTCAAGTACGGCCTGCCGGTCGACGCCGACCTCGTGGTCGACTGCCGCTTCCTGCCGAACCCGCACTGGGTGCCCGAGCTGCGGGCCAGGACGGGCACCGACGCGGACGTCGCCGACTACGTGTTCCAGCAGCCCGGGGCCAACGAGTTCCTCAACGGCTACGCCGAGCTGCTGCGCATTGTCACCGAGGGCTATCGCCGCGAGGGGAAGCGTTACATGACCCTTGCCGTAGGCTGCACCGGTGGCAAGCACCGCAGCGTCGCGATGTCCGAGCGGCTGACGAAGCGTCTGATCGCGGACGGCGTGGAAACGGTGCTCGTCCACCGTGACATGGGACGGGAGTAGCCGCCGTACCCCCTGCCGGGCCGCCGGCGGAGGTCGGCGGCCCGGCAAGAGGAACGCGAGGTAGGTGTGACGGGATACGTGCCCGGGCGGCAGCTGCAGAACAAGACCGCCGACCGGAGCGGGAGCACGGTCAGGTCGATCCTGACCGGCCGGTCCCGCACCGGGGCGGCCCGCACCGGCCCGGCCCGTCCCCATCAGGCGCCCAGGAGCAATCAGGCTCCGCGGATCACCGCACTCGGCGGCGGTCAGGGCCTGTCGGCCTCGCTCTCCGCGCTGCGCCGGCTCACCACCGACCTCACCGCCGTGGTGACCGTCGCCGACGACGGCGGCTCCAGCGGCCGGCTCCGCGAGGAGCTCGGGGTGCTGCCCCCCGGCGACCTCCGCAAGGCGCTCGCCGCGCTCTGCGGCGACGACGACTGGGGCCGCACCTGGTCCGAGGTGATTCAGCAGCGTTTCACCGGCACCGGTGAGCTCGGCGGCCACGCGGTCGGCAACCTGCTGATCGTCGCGCTCTGGGAGAAGCTCGGGGACCCGGTGGCGGCGCTGGACTGGGTCGGCCGGCTGCTCAACGTCCAGGGCCGGGTGCTGCCGATGTCGGCGGTCCCGCTGGACATCGAGGCGATAGTCCGGGGGCACGACCCGGCCTTCCCCACCGAGCTGGGCGCCGTCCGCGGCCAGGCCAGCGTGGCGGTCACTCCCGGCACCGTGCAGTCCGTCCGGCTCGTTCCGGACGAGCCGCCCGCCGTGCCGGAGGCGGTCACCGCGGTGCGGGAGGCGGACTGGGTCGTGCTGGGCCCCGGGTCCTGGTTCACCAGCGTGCTGCCGCACCTGCTGGTGCCCGAGCTGGTGAAGGCCCTGGTGGAGACCCGCGCCCGCCGCCTGCTCACGCTGAACCTCGCCCCGCAGCCCGGCGAGACCGAGGGCTTCACCCCGCAGCGTCATCTGGACGTCATCGCCGACCACGCCCCCGCGCTCGCGGTGGATGCGATCCTGGTGGACGAGCGCGCCGTCACCGGCGGCGCCTTCGGCCAGGCCGACCTGGCCGGTCTGGAGAAGGCCGCCGAGCGGATGGGCGCCGCACTGGTGCTCGGCCGGGTCGCCCGTACCGACGGCACGCCGCGACACGACCCGGAGCTCTTGGCGGCCGCGTACGACCGGATTTTCCGGACACATGGAAGGATCGGGCCATGGCGATGACTCCAGCGGTGAAGGACGAAATCAGCCGGCTCCCGGTCACCCGGGCCTGCTGCCGCAAGGCGGAGGTGTCGGCGATCCTGCGTTTCGCGGGCGGGCTGCACATCGTGAGCGGCCGCATCGTGATCGAGGCGGAGCTCGACACCGGAGCCGCCGCCCGGCGCCTGCGCAAGGACCTGCTGGAGATCTTCGGACACTCCTCGGACCTGGTCGTGATGGCCCCCGGCGGCCTGCGGCGCGGCAGCCGCTACGTGGTCCGGGTGGTCAAGGACGGCGAGCTGCTCGCGCGCCAGACCGGCCTGGTGGACGGCCGCGGCCGTCCGATCCGGGGTCTGCCCCCGGCCGTGGTCTCCGGCGCCACCTGTGACGCCGAGGCGGCCTGGCGCGGCGCCTTCCTGGCCCACGGCTCGCTCACCGAGCCCGGCCGCTCGTCCTCGCTGGAGATCACCTGCCCCGGTTCGGAGGCCGCCCTCGCCCTGGTCGGCGCCGCCCGCCGGCTCGGCATCCCCGCCAAGGCCCGCGAGGTGCGCGGCGTGGACCGGGTGGTGATCCGCGACGGGGACGCCATCGGCGCACTGCTCACCCGGCTCGGCGCGCACGAGTCGGTGCTGGCCTGGGAGGAGCGCCGGATGCGGCGCGAGGTGCGGGCCACCGCCAACCGGCTGGCCAACTTCGACGACGCCAACCTGCGCCGCTCGGCCCGGGCCGCGGTCGCGGCCGGCGCCCGGGTGGCCCGCGCGCTGGAGATCCTCGGCGAGGAGGTGCCCGAGCACCTGGCCGCCGCCGGCCAGCTGCGGATGCAGCACAAGCAGGCCTCGCTGGAGGAGCTGGGCGCGCTCGCCGACCCGCCGCTCACCAAGGACGCGGTGGCCGGCCGGATCCGCCGGCTGCTGGCGATGGCCGACAAGCGCGCCTCCGAGCTCGGACTGCCGAGCACCGAGGCCAACCTCACCGACGAGATGGCGCTCAGCTGACGCCGCTCCCCGACCGGATCCGGCCGGGGTCTTGACGATCGGACCCGGAGATGATCCACGCGCCGGTGCCCGCCAACGCGGGCACCGGCGCGGTCGTGTCCGGGTGCTGGGACGGGCCGCTGCCGCGGGCCTCGCGCGGGTCGGGACCAACTGCCCGGACGGGCACGGCCGGACGGCCCGAAAACGGTGGGAACACGCGCCACGCCAGGGGTTGCGCAAACGCCTGATGTGCTCCATCCGGCCTCGGAGGGGTAGGGTCATAGGCGGTCGGGGACATCCCAAAATTCCACCCCGTCGGCATAGCGTCCGGCGTACCTAACGAGGAGATCGGTTCGTGACGATCCGGGTAGGCATCAACGGATTCGGCCGCATCGGCCGCAACTTCTTCCGTGCGGTTAAGTCCCAGGGCGCGGACATCGAGATCGTCGGCGTCAATGACCTGACCGACACCAAGACCCTGGCGCACCTGCTCAAGTACGACTCGATCCTGGGCACCTTCCCGGGCGAGGTGTCCCACACCGCGGACAGCATCACCGTCGACGGCACGACCTTCAAGGTCATCGCCGAGCGCGACCCGGCGAACCTCCCCTGGGGCGAGCTGGGCGTCGACATCGTCATCGAGTCGACCGGCATCTTCACCAAGGCCGAGGCGGCGAAGAAGCACGTCACGGCCGGCGCGAAGAAGGTCATCATCTCGGCGCCCGCCACCGACGAGGACATCACCATCGTCATGGGCGTCAACGACGAGAAGTACGACGGCGCCAAGCACACCGTCATCTCCAACGCCTCCTGCACCACCAACTGCGTGGCGCCGCTGGCCAAGGTGCTGAACGAGAACTTCGGCATCGTCAAGGGTCTGATGACCACGGTGCACGCGTACACCAACGACCAGGTCACCCTGGACTTCCCGCACAAGGACCTGCGTCGCGCCCGCGCCGCGGCCCTCAACATCATCCCGACCTCGACGGGTGCCGCCAAGGCCACCGCCCTGGTCCTCCCGGAGCTCAAGGGCAAGCTGGACGGCACCTCGCTGCGCGTCCCGGTCCCGACCGGCTCGATCACCGACCTGGTGGTCACCCTGGAGCGCGACGTCACCGTCGCGGAGGTCAACGAGGCTTTCCAGAAGGCCTCCGAGACCACCCTCAAGGGCATCCTGCAGTACACCGAGGACCCGATCGTCTCCTCCGACATCGTGAACTCGCCGTTCTCCACGATCTTCGACTCGCTGATGACCATGGTCCAGGGCAACCAGGTCAAGGTCTTCGGCTGGTACGACAACGAGTGGGGCTACTCGAACCGCCTCGTCAACCTGACCACCCTCGTCGGTGCCGGGCTCTGACGCAGCGGGAGCTGACGTGAAGTAGGGGGGAGGGCCCGGAAGGCATGTGCGAAGCCGACCGGGCCCTCCGTCTGCGCACCCTCAACTCCCCATGGACGGCACAGCGTTGTGCCGTCCCCTGCTCCACCATCTCGCCAGGAGACCGAAGACCGTGAAGACCATCGAAGATCTGGACGTCGCCGGTAGGCGCGTGTTCGTGCGTGCGGACCTGAACGTCCCGCTTTCCGACGGCACGATCACCGACGACGGCCGGATCCGCGCCGTCGCCCCGACCATCGCCAAGCTCGTCGAACGCGGCGCGAAGGTCGTCGTCGCCTCCCACCTCGGCCGTCCCAAGGGCGCGCCGGACCCGCAGTTCTCCCTCGCGCCGGTGGCCGCCCGCCTCGGCGAGATCCTCGGCCGTCCGGTCGCGTTCGCGACCGACACCGTGGGCGAGAGCGCGAAGGCCACCGTCGCCGCCCTGGCCGACGGCGAGGTCACGCTGCTCGAGAACCTGCGCTTCAACGCCGGTGAGACCAGCAAGGACGACGCCGAGCGCAAGGCCTTCGCCGAGCAGCTCGCCGCGCTGGCCGACCTGTACGTGGGCGACGGCTTCGGCGCGGTGCACCGCAAGCACGCGTCGGTGTTCGACCTGCCGGCCCTGCTGCCGCACGCGGTCGGCGACCTGATCGCCACCGAGGTCGGTGTCCTCAAGCGCCTCACCGAGGAGGTCGAGCGCCCGTACGTGGTGGTGCTCGGCGGTTCCAAGGTCTCGGACAAGGTCGGCGTGATCGACAACCTGCTCGGCAAGGCCGACCGCATCCTGATCGGCGGCGGCATGGCGTACACCTTCCTCAAGGCCAAGGGCCACGAGGTCGGCATCTCGCTGCTGCAGGAGGACCAGATCCCGACGGTGCTGGACTACCTGAAGCGCGGCGAGGAGAGCGGCGTCGAGTTCGTGCTGCCGGTGGACGTCGCGATCTCCGCGAAGTTCCCGGACACGAAGACGCACGCTCCGGTCGAGGACTTCGAGGTCGTCGACGCCGACGGCATCCCGGCGGACAAGGAGGGCCTCGACATCGGCCCGAAGACCCGGGAGCTGTTCGCGGCGAAGCTGGCCGACGCGAAGACGGTGTTCTGGAACGGCCCGGTGGGCGTCTTCGAGCACCCGGCCTTCGCCGAGGGCACCAGGGCGGTCGCGCAGGCCCTGGTCGACAGCGACGCGTTCACCGTGGTCGGTGGCGGCGACTCCGCCGCCGCCGTCCGCATCCTGGGCTTCGACGAGACGAAGTTCGGGCACATCTCGACCGGCGGTGGCGCGAGCCTCGAGTACCTGGAGGGCAAGACCCTCCCCGGTCTCGCCGCACTGGAAGGCTGAATCACGCATGACTGAGCGTCTCCCGCTGATGGCGGGCAACTGGAAGATGAACCTCAACCACCTCGAGGCCATCCAGCACACCCAGAAGCTGGCCTTCGCGCTGGCCGACAAGGACTACGAGGCGGTCGAGGTCGCCGTCCTCGTGCCGTTCACCGACCTGCGGTCGGTGCAGACCCTGGTCGACGGCGACAAGCTGAAGATCAAGTTCGGCTCGCAGGACATCTCGCAGCACGACGGCGGCGCCTACACCGGCGAGATCTCCGGCCCGATGCTGTCCAAGCTGAAGTGCACCTACGCGGTGATCGGCCACTCCGAGCGCCGCGAGTACCACAACGAGACCGACGAGCTGGTCAACGCCAAGGTCAAGGCCGCCTACCGGAACGGGATCACCCCGATCCTGTGCATCGGCGAGCCGCTGGAGATCCGCAAGGCCGGCACCCACGTCGAGTACACCCTGGCCCAGCTCGACGGCGGCCTGAAGGACGTCCCGGCCGACCAGGCCGAGTCGGTCGTCGTCGCCTACGAGCCGGTCTGGGCGATCGGCACCGGCGAGGTGGCGACCCCCGAGGACGCCCAGGAGGTCTGCGCCGCGATCCGCGCCCGGATCGCCGAGCTGTACTCCGCCGAGCTCGCGGACAAGGTCCGGGTGCTGTACGGCGGTTCGGTCAAGTCGTCGAGCGCGGCCGGCCTGATGGCCAAGCCGGACATCGACGGCGGCCTGGTCGGCGGTGCCTCGCTGGACGCCGAGGAGTTCGTCAAGATCGTGCGGTACCGTGAGCAGGCAGTAGGCTAACGCCGCCGCAGCAACGTAGGCTTTGGGGCCGGACCACCCGACGTGGTCCGGCCCCTTCGCCGAAGATACGAGAGAGTTGGTCCCGTCGTGGTTATCGGGTTCTCGATTGCCCTGATCGTCTTCAGCCTGCTGATGATCCTCCTGGTGCTGCTGCACAAGGGGAAGGGCGGCGGCCTGTCGGACATGTTCGGTGGTGGCGCGATGTCCACCGGCGGTGGCTCCGCGGTCGCCGAGCGCAACCTGGACCGCATCACGATCGTGGTCGGTCTGGCCTGGTTCGCCTCGCTGTTCGTGCTCAGCATGGTCCTGAAGTACAAGAGCTGACATACCTCTGACGCCCCGTCGCCCCGCGGCCTATCCTGGAAGGGTCCGGGGCGGAGCCGGTGGTGGCGCATCCTTAACTCCTGCTTACACTAGGACGACTTTCGCCACCGACGCGCATCGCGGCGCGTCGGCGCACCAGCACGCAGGGAGTCAGACCGTGGCAAGTGGCAACGCCATCCGTGGCAGCAGGGTCGGAGCCGGCCCGATGGGTGAGGCGGAGCGCGGCGAATCCGCCCCCCGCAACCGGATCTCCTTCTGGTGTGCCAACAAGCACGAGACCCGGCCGAGCTTCGCGGCCGAGGCGGTCATCCCGGACACCTGGGACTGCCCGCGCTGCGGCTTCCCGGCCGGGCAGGACGAGCACAACCCGCCCGCGCCCTCCCGCAACGAGCCGTACAAGACCCACCTGGCCTACGTCCGCGAGCGGCGCACCGACGCCGACGGCGAGGCGATCCTCGCCGAGGCGCTGGCCAAGCTCCGCGGCGAGATCTGAGCAGCAGGCGAACACCGAAGGGCGCCACCCGTGACGGGTGGCGCCCTTCGGTGTTCCCGAGCCTCAGGCCGAGGCCGGGGGGTACAGCTGGGGCGGCAGCCGGTCCGCGGCGGCGCGGTCCAGCAGCCACAGGGTGCGGCCGGTGCCGTGCGCGCCGGAGGCGGGTGCCTGGAGCTCGCCGGGGCCGGACAGGGCCAGCGCGACCGCGTCCGCCTTGTCCTCGCCGGCCGCCAGCAGCCAGACCTCGCGGGCGGCCCGGATCGCCGGCAGGGTGAGCGAGATCCGGGTCGGCGGAGGCTTCGGCGCGCCGCGCACGCCGACCACCGTCAGCTCGGTCTCCCGCACCCCGGGGTGCTCCGGGAACAGCGAGGCGACATGGGTGTCCGGGCCGACGCCGAGCAGCAGCACGTCGAAGGCGGGCACCCGGAGCCGGTCGGCGGGGCCGGCCGCCTTCGCGAGCTCCTCCGCGTAGCGGGCGGCCGCGGCGTCCACGTCCGAGCCGTCGACGCCGTCCGAGGCGGGCATCTCGTGCACCCGCGCCGGGTCGAGCGGGACGGCGTCCAGCAGCTCGGCGCGGGCCTGGACGGCGTTGCGCTCCGGGTCGGCGGAGGGCAGGAAGCGCTCGTCGCCCCACCAGAGGTCCAGCCGCGCCCAGTCGATCGCGTCGCGCGCCGGGGAGGCGGCGATCGCGGCCAGCAGGGCGTTGCCGTTGCGTCCGCCGGTGAGCACCACCGAGGCGGTGCCGCGGGCGGCCTGGGCGTCCACGATCCGGGTGATCAGCCGGGCCGCGGCCGCCTGGGCCATCAGCTCCTTGTCCCGGTGGACGACCAGCTGCGGGGTGGCCGCGGTCATGCGCCCGCCTTCTTGGCGGCGCGCTTGGCGGCGCCCTTGCGGGCCCCGCCCTCCGGGGCGGTGGCGGCGGCCGTCTCCTCGGCCACGGCCTCCTCGGCGGCCTGCTCGACGGCCGCGCCGGCGGCCTTCGCCGCGGCCGCCGGCTCGGTGGTGTCCGGCTCCTTGAGCCGCTCCACCGGGGTGCGGACGGCCACCGCGTAGATGTCGTCCGGGTCGAGCCGGCGCAGCTCCTCGGCGATCAGCTCCGAGGTCTCGCGCCGCTTGAGCGCCACCTGGCGGTCCGGCGAGCGGGGCATCGAGAGGGTGCCCAGCAGGCCGTCCGGGCGGTCCAGGGTGATGTCCCCGTCCGTGGTGCGCAGGTGCACCGCGGTGATGCCCGGGCCGTTGGTGACGACCCGCTCGACGGGCACGTGCAGCCGGTTGTGCAGCCACAGGCCGAGCAGTTCGACGCTGGGGTTGTAGGACTCGCCCTCGACCACCGCGGAGGTGATCGTGGACGGCCGCTGGTCCAGCGCGGCGGCCAGCATCGAGCGCCAGCCGGTGATCCGGGTCCAGGCCAGGTCGGTGTCGCCCGGGGTGTAGCTCTGGGCCCGCTGGGCGAGCTGGCCGACCGGGGACTCGGCGGTGACCGCGTCGGTGATCCGGCGCTGGGCGAGCGCGCCGAGCGGGTCCTGCGCCGGGTGCAGCGGCGCGTTCTCCGGCCACCAGACCACGACCGGGGCGTCCGGCAGCAGCAGCGGCAGGACGACCGACTGGGCGTGCGCGGCGAGTTCGCCGTGCATGCGCAGGACGACCGTTTCGCCGGAGCCGGCGTCGGAGCCGACCAGGATCTCGGCGTCCAGGCGGGTCTCGGCGCGGGCCCGGGGCGAGCGCCCGGCACGCTTGATGACCGCCAGGGTGCGCGAGGGGTGCTCGCGGGAGGCGTCGTTGGCGGCCCTGAGGGCGTCGTACGCGCTGCCCTCGTCGGTCACGATCACCAGGGTGAGCACCATGCCGGCGGCCGTCGAGCCGCTGGCCCGGCGCGCCTCCATGAGCGCTGCGTTGATCTTGCTGGACGTGGTGTCCGTGAGGTCGGTCTTCATGGCCGGCGCCAGCTCCTGCCGTCTCGTGCGAGCATCTCGTCCGCCTCGGCCGGGCCCCAGGTGCCGGCCGCGTACTCCGCGGGCTTGCCGTGGGCGTCCCAGTACTTCTCGATCGGGTCGAGGATCTGCCAGGAGAGCTCGACCTCCTGGTGGCGCGGGAAGAGGTTGGCGTCGCCGAGCAGCACATCGAGGATGAGCCGCTCGTACGCCTCCGGGGAGGACTCGGTGAAGGACTCGCCGTAGGCGAAGTCCATCGTGACGTCCCGGACCTCGAAGGAGGTGCCCGGCACCTTGGAGCCGAACCGCACGGTGACGCCCTCGTCCGGCTGCACCCGGATGACCAGGGCGTTCTGCCCCAGCTCCTCGGTCGCGTAGGAGTCGAACGGCAGGTACGGGGCGCGCTGGAAGACCACCGCGATCTCGGTGACCCGGCGGCCCAGCCGCTTGCCGGTGCGCAGGTAGAACGGCACCCCGGCCCAGCGGCGGTTGTTGATCTCCAGCTTGATGGCCGCGTAGGTGTCGGTCTTGGAGTCCGGGTTGATGCCGTCCTCGTCGAGGTAGCCGCCGACCTCCTCGCCGCCCTGCCAGCCGGCCGTGTACTGGGCGCGCACGGTGTGCTCGCCCAGGTCGGCCGGGAGCTTGACGGCGCTGAGCACCTTGAGCTTCTCGGCCACCAGCGCCTTCGGGTGGAAGGACGCCGGCTCCTCGATGGCGGTGAGCGCCATCAGCTGGAGCAGGTGGTTCTGGATGACGTCACGGGCGGAGCCGATGCCGTCGTAGTAGCCGGCCCGGCCGCCGATGCCGATGTCCTCGGCCATGGTGATCTGCACGTGGTCGACGTACGACCGGTTCCAGATCGGCTCGAACATCTGGTTGGCGAAGCGGAGCGCCAGGATGTTCTGGACGGTCTCCTTGCCCAGGTAGTGGTCGATCCGGAAGACCTCGTCCCGGGGGAAGACCTCGTGGACGATCCGGTTCAGCTCCTGGGCGGACTCCAGGTCGTGGCCGAAGGGCTTCTCGATGACGGCGCGGCGCCAGGATCCGCTCGGCGGGTCGGCCAGCCCGTGCTTCTTGAGCTGCTGGACGACGGTCGGGAAGAACTTCGGCGGCACGGACAGGTAGAAGGCGAAGTTGCCGCCGGTGCCCTGGGCCTGGTCCAGCTCCTCGATGGTCTCGCGGAGCTTGTCGAAGGCCTCGTCGTCGCCGAAGTCGCCCTGGACGAAACGCATGCCCTTGGCGAGCTGCTGCCAGACCTCCTCGCGGAAGGGGGTGCGGGCGTGCTCCTTGACCGCGTCGTGGACCTCCTTGGCGAAGTCCTCGTCCTCCCACTCGCGGCGGGCGAAGCCGACGAGCGAGAAGCCCGGCGGCAGCAGGCCGCGGTTGGCCAGGTCGTAGATGGCCGGCATGAGCTTCTTGCGGGAGAGGTCGCCGGTGACCCCGAAGATGACCAGGCCGGACGGCCCCGCGATGCGCGGGAGCCGCCGGTCCGAGGGGTCGCGAAGCGGGTTGACGGGTGCCGACGGGAGGTCGTCCGCGTCCTGCACCGGGGTCAACTCGGGGAAATCAGTGCTCACTTGATGGGCTCCGCTTTCGTGCGCCGTTCGCAGGGGGTCACTTCTCGTCGGCGAAGGAGGCGAGCGAGGCGGTGACGGTGTCGAGCAGCTCGTTCCAGGACTGCTCGAACTTCTCGACGCCCTCGTCCTCCAGCACCTGGACGACGTCGTCGTAGTCGACGCCCGCGGCGGCGATGGCGTCCATCACGGCCTTGGCGTCGGCGTAGTTGGGGACGATGGTCCCGCCGGTGACCACACCGTGGTCGTCGGTGGCGTCCAGGGTGGCCTCGGGCATCGTGTTCACGGTGCCGGGGGCGACCAGCTCGGTGACGTAGAGGGTGTCCGGCAGGGCCGGGTCCTTGACGCCGGTGGAGGCCCAGAGCGGACGCTGCGGCTTGGCGCCGGCGGCCTCCAGGGCGGCCCAGCGGGCGCTGCCGGCGCTCTTGCCGTCGACGCTGCCGAAGACCTCCTCGTACGCCTGGTAGGCGAGGCGGGCGTTGGCCAGCGCGGCCTTGGAGCGGAGGTCCTTGGCGTCGCCGCCGATCTTCTCCAGCCGCTTGTCGATCTCGGTGTCCACGCGGGACACGAAGAAGGAGGCGACCGACTCGATCTGGGAGAGGTCCAGGCCCTTGGCCTTGGCGGCCTCCAGGCCGGTCAGGTAGGCCTCCATGACGGCCTTGTAGCGCTCCAGCGAGAAGATCAGCGTGACGTTGACGCTGATGCCCTTGCCGATGACCTCGGCGATCGCGGGCAGACCGGCCTTGGTGGCGGGGATCTTGATGAACACGTTCGGGCGGTCGACCAGCCACCACAGCTGCTTGGCCTCGGCCACCGTGGCGGCGGTCTCGTGGGCGAGCCGCGGGTCGACCTCGATCGACACCCGGCCGTCGCGGCCGTTGGAGGCGTCGTAGACCGGGCGCAGCACGTCGGCGGCGTCACGGACGTCCGAGGTGGTGATCATGCGGACGGCCTCGTCCGTGGTGACCTTGCGGACGGCGAGGTCCTTCAGCTGGCCGTCGTAGGAGCTGTCGCCGCCGCCGATGGCCTTCTGGAAGATGGTCGGGTTGGTGGTCACGCCCACCACGTGCTTGTGCTGCACCAGCTCGGCGAGGTTGCCGCTGTTCAGCCGCTTGCGGCTGAGGTCGTCCAGCCAGATCGCCACGCCTTCGTCGCTGAGGCGCTTCAGTGCGTCGGTCATGGTGCTTCAGTCCTTACGTCTTTTGCTGCTGTGGGGTGTGTGGGGCGGGCCGGGGCGCCGATGTGCGGTCGGCGCCCCGGCCCGGGGGCCGCTAGCGGTTGACGGCCTCGAGCGAGCGGAGCGCGTTGTGGGCCTCGGCCACGACGCGCTCGGCGGTGATGCCGAACTCCTCGAACAGCACCTGGTAGTCGGCGGAGGCGCCGAAGTGCTCCAGCGAGACGATCCGGCCGTGGTCGCCGACCAGCTCGCGCCAGCCCTGGGCGATGCCGGCCTCGACCGAGACGCGGGCCTTGACCGACGGCGGCAGCACGCTGTCGCGGTAGGCCTGGTCCTGCTCCTGGAACCACTCGAAGGACGGGACCGAGACGACCCGGGTGGCGATGCCCTCGGCCTCCAGCACCTCGCGGGCGTCGACGGCCAGCTGGACCTCGGAGCCGGTGCCGAGCAGGATCACCTGCGGGGTGCCGCTGGAGGCCTCGGCCAGGATGTAGCCGCCCTTCGCGGTGCCCTCGGCGGAGCCGTACACCGTGCGGTCGAAGGTCGGGACGTTCTGGCGGGTGAGGGCCAGGCCGACCGGGCCGGGGTGGGTGGTCTGGCGCTCCAGAACGGTGCGCCAGGCGACGGCGGTCTCGTTGGCGTCGGCCGGACGGACCATGGCCAGACCCGGGATGGCGCGCAGCGAGGCCAGGTGCTCGACCGGCTGGTGGGTCGGGCCGTCCTCGCCGAGGCCGATGGAGTCGTGCGTCCACACGTAGGTGACCGGCAGCTTCATCAGGGCGGCCAGGCGGACGGCGGGGCGCATGTAGTCGGCGAAGACCAGGAAGGTGCCGCCGAACACGCGGGTCTTCCCGTGCAGCGCGATGCCGTTCATGGTGGAGCCCATGGCGTGCTCGCGGATGCCGAAGTGGATGGTCCGGCCGTAGGGGCTGGCGGACTTCAGCGGGTTGCCCTCGGGGAGGAAGGAGCTGTCCTCGTCGATGGTGGTGAGGTTGGACTCGGCGAGGTCGGCCGAGCCGCCCCACAGCTCCGGGATCACCTGGCCGAGGGCCTTGAGGGTCTCGCCGCTGGCCTTGCGGGTGGCGACGGCCTTGCCGGCCTCGAAGACCGGGACGGCCTTCTTCCAGCCCTCGGGCAGCTCGCCGGCCGTGATGCGCTCGAACTCGGCGGCGCGGTGCGGGTTGGCGGCGCGCCAGGCGTCGAAGGACTTCTCCCACTCGCCGCGGGCGGCCTTGCCGCGCTTGACGACCAGCCGGGCGTGCTCGATGACCTGGTCGCTGACCTCGAAGGTCTTCTCCGGGTCGAAGCCCAGGACCTTCTTGGTGGCGGCGATCTCGGCGGCGCCGAGCGCGGAGCCGTGCGCCTTGGCGGTGTTCTGGGCGTCCGGGGCCGGCCAGGCGATGATCGTGCGCATAGCGATCATCGACGGGCGGGAGGTCTCGGCCTTGGCGGCGGCGAGGGCGTCGGCGAGCGCGGCGACGTCGATGTCGCCGTTCGACTTCGGGGCGACGCGCTGGACGTGCCAGCCGTACGCCTCGTAGCGCTTGAGGACGTCCTCGGAGAAGGCCGTCTCGGTGTCGCCCTCGATCGAGATGTGGTTGTCGTCGTAGAGCGCGACCAGGTTGCCGAGCTTCTGGTGGCCGGCGAGCGAGGAGGCCTCGGCGGAGATGCCCTCCTCCAGGTCGCCGTCGGAGACGATGGCCCAGACGGTGTGGTCGAACGGCGACTCGCCGGCCGCGGCGTCCGGGTCGAACAGGCCGCGCTCGAAGCGGGCCGCCATCGCCATGCCCACGGCGTTGGCGATGCCCTGGCCGAGCGGGCCGGTGGTGGTCTCGACGCCGGCGGTGTGGCCGTGCTCCGGGTGACCGGGGGTGCGGCTGCCGGCGACCCGGAAGGCCTTGAGGTCGTCGAGCTCCAGGCCGTAGCCGGAGAAGTAGAGCTGGGTGTAGAGGGTCAGGCTGGTGTGCCCGGGGGAGAGGACGAACCGGTCACGGCCGGCCCAGGCCGGGTCGGTCGGGTCGTGGCGCAGGAAGCGCTGGAAGATCAGGTAGGCGGCGGGGGCCAGCGACATGGCCGTCCCCGGGTGTCCGTTGCCGACCTTCTGAACCGCGTCCATCGCCAGGACCCGGGCCGTGTCGACGGTCCGGTCGTCGAGGTCCGACCACTCGAATGCATTCGGCGTCGTGCTCACCCTGTCTCAGGGCTCCTTCCATTGTGAAGAGTGACCCCGTGAGGGACCGGGTCGGCCACGTCGCTGGGGCCGGACGCTGGGTGGTGCCGGTCACGGAGGGTAGATCCCGCTTCTGTGGGCGAGCCTACCGTCCGGCCCGGGGCTCACCCTCCGTGGTGGGAGAACCCTGGCATGTTGGCAGTCATTCCCCGGACATTTCGTGGACGACCGTGCGACCGGGGGCCCGGTCCCTTTGTCCACCCTCGCCCGGATCCGTCCGGTTCGCCTCTCCGGCGCGCGGGACGGGGGACCGGTGGTCCCGGCGGGCCCGGGAGCGGCTTCGCGGACAACGTTCCTGGTGGGGACCGCGGGGGTTCACCCGGGGGTGTGCGTTCCGCCCCGCCGGGGCACCCCGGGGCCGGTGGGGAGATATGGAGCGTCTAAGGTGGCGTGGTACGCGCAGAGCGGACGATTCGGGAACAACGTTCCGGTGGCCGCCTGTGAGGATTCATCTTCAGTTGGGGTGTTAGTGACCGCCGTCGAATCCCGTCCCGCCGGGGTCACCGGGGCGACGCCTGCGCACCGGCCGTTCGGGGCCCGTGTCGGCGCCTTCGTCGCACTGACCAAACCGCGGATCATCGAGCTGCTGCTGATCACCACGGTGCCGGTGATGTTCCTGGCGGAGCGCGGGGTGCCGAACCTCCTGCTGGTGCTGGAGGTGGTCATCGGCGGTTACCTCTCGGCGGGCGGCGCCAACGCCCTCAACATGTACATCGACCGGGACATCGACGCGGTGATGTCCCGCACCGAGCGCCGGCCCATCGTCACCGGCATGGTGTCACCGCGCGAGGCGCTGGTGTTCGGCATCGCGCTCGGTGTGCTGTCGACGCTCTGGCTGGGCCTCCTGGTCAACTGGCTGTCCTCCGCGCTGGCGCTCGGCGCGCTCCTCTTCTATGTGTTCGTCTACACGCTGGGGCTGAAGCGCCGCACCGCGCAGAACATCGTCTGGGGCGGCATCGCCGGCTGCATGCCGGTCTTCGTCGGCTGGGCGGCGATCACGAACTCGCTCTCCTGGTCGGCGCTGGTGCTGTTCCTGGTGATCTTCTTCTGGACGCCGCCGCACTACTGGCCGCTGTCGATGAAGGTCCGCGAGGACTACGCCCGGGCCGGGGTGCCGATGCTGCCGGTGCTCAAGGGCAACCTGGCGGTGGCCAAGCAGATCGTCGCCTACTCCTGGGTGATGGTGGCGGTCTCGCTGCTGCTGTGGCCGCTGGCCGACACCAGCTGGCTGTACCCGGCCGCCGCGGTGGTGCTGGGCGCCTTCTGGCTGAAGGAGGCGCACGCGCTGTACGGGCGGGCGAAGGCCGGTGTGGTCGGCGCCAAGCTGAAGGAGATGCGGCTGTTCCACTGGTCGATCACCTATCTGACGCTGCTGTTCGTGGTGATCGCGGTGGACCCGTTCGTGAAGTGACGCGGTGACGCAGGCGTGAGGAAGGGCCCCGGTCGAGTCGACCGGGGCCCTTCGCGTTCCTGGCGGTGCCGGCCGGGCCGGCGGGCGGCGCGGCGGGAATTGTCAGACAACCCCTAGCGGTCGGGCAGCTCGGAGGGGCCGACGTGGCCGTCCAGCCAGTCCTTGAGCGGCTGCGAGGCGCGCAGGAACCCGGTGATCCGCTCGTACGCGGCGCGGGTGCCCAGCCAGGGTTCGGGAGCCCACTCCTGCCAGGCGATCAGCCCCTTGTGGCGGAGCAGCCCGATCCGCGGGTGGTCCTTGGGGTAGCCGCGCGGGGCGGACTTCAGGGAGTCCCGGCCGACCACCTCCGGCCCGGCCCGGCGGACCCGGTCGGCCACCCGCTCCAGCTCGGCGCCGGAGACGTCCTCGGCGACCGCGCTCCGGTAGCGGTCCAGCTGGTCGGGGGCGAGCCGGTACAGCCCGTTGCCGCAGGCCAGGCCGTCGGCGGAGAGCTGGACGTAGCCGCCGGCCGCCAGGTGGGCGCCGATGTGCGTCTTGTACGGGGACTTGTCCGCGCTGAACCGCACGTCGCGGTTGGGGCGGAAGATCTTTCCCGGCCCGAACTCGGGCTCGAGCTCGTCCAGCAGCCGTTCCATCGGCTCCCGCACGGCCTGCTCGTACCGGTCCTTGTGGGACTGCCAGAAGGTCTTGGAGTTGTCGGCCTCGAGGTGCTCGTAGAAGTCGAGCGCCTCGGCCGGCCAGCCGTCGAAGGTCACCCCACCAGTATGTGGCCCGGTGCACACGGCGCTCCCGTCGCCAGCTCTACTACCGCTCGGTAGCATGCGGGCATGAGCAGCGCAGAGACCGCCACCCCCGCCGCGCCGGACGCCCGTGCCGAGCGCCGCGCCAAGCGCATCGCCAAGAACCTGACCGCCTTCGCCGCGGCGCACGGCGGCAGCGCCGACGGTGTCGTCGAGTACGTCGGCGCGGTCGCCACCCGGATCGTCGTGGTCGGCGCCGACGGCGCCTGGGGCGACCAGGTCGCGCCCAGCTACGCGGTCGGCCGCCGGGCCGCCGAGCTGGCCGGGGTCACCCTGCACGAGAACTTCGAGGGCGAACTCGGTCTGAAGGTGCGCACCGGCGCGTACGAGTGGAAGCGGATGGCCGGCATCCAGATCGGCGGCTGACCCCGCCCCGGCGCACGACGAAGGGCCCCGGTCTCCGTGAGACCGGGGCCCTTCGGCATGTCCGCGCGGGGTCAGGCGGCCGCGGCCTGGGGGGTGCGGGGGGCGGGGGCGTCGGCGGTCGCCGGGGCGTCCTCGCGGGTGCGCAGGGCGAGCGGGATCCGCAGGGCGGCGATCCAGATCAGGGTGGCGCCCAGCATGTGCAGGCCGACCAGCAGCTCCGGGACGTCGGTGAAGTACTGGACGAAGCCGATCACGCCCTGGAGCAGCAGGCCGATCAGCAGCTCGCGGGACCGGGCCCGGGCGGCCGGCGGGGCCTTCACGGCCACGAACACGAAGACCACCGCGATCGAGAGGCCGATCGAGAGGAAGGCCAGGTCGGCGTGGGCCTGGGCGAGCCGGTCGTAGTCCAGCGGGATCCGCGGGACCATCTTGTTGTCCTTGGGCGTGCCGGGGTGGTGGCCGGCGCCGGTGACCAGGGTGCCGGCGGCCACCAGCAGGCCGATCACGCCGACCAGGACCTGGGCGAGCCGCTTGATCGGCTCGGCCACCAGCGGCCGGGCCGGACCGTCGCCCTCCTTGGAGCGCTCCCACATCAGGGTCGCCACCCACACCAGGGCCATCGCCGCGATCAGGTGCAGTGCCACCGTGTAGGGGTTGAGGCCGGTCAGCACGGTGATGCCGCCGAGCACGGCGTTGCTCATCACCAGCCAGAACTGGGCCCAGCCGAGCTTGGTCAGGCCGCGCCGCCGGGGCCGGGCGCAGCGCGCGGCGAGGATCGCCCAGCCGACGGCGGCGCTCAGCACGTAGGTGAGCATCCGGTTGGTGAACTCCACGACGCCGTGGAAGCCCATCTCGGCGGTCGGGGTGAGGCTCTCGTCGGTGCAGCGCGGCCAGGTGGTGCAGCCGAGGCCGGAGGCGGTGAGGCGGACGGCACCGCCGGTGACGACGATCACCACGCTCATCACCAGCGCGGCGAACGCGGCGCGCTTGACCACGGCGGCGGAGGGCTGCCAGCGCTCGGCGAGCAGGGAGAAGGGGGTGGTGTTAGGCACGGCGTCCATGGTATGCGGCCTTACAGCCGATCTTGGGGCGGGGGCGGGCGGAGGCCGTGGGGGCTTCGATGTCGACTTGGCGGTAAAACCACCATGGGCATGACGGGTCAAAAGGGACCATTCGGTCAAGGGGGTCAGTGGTCTTGACCAATTGCCGGTCTGGCCGAAAGAGTGCGGTTTGGTCCATACCTTTT
This sequence comes from Streptomyces sp. TLI_053, assembly GCF_900105395.1. Classification (NCBI taxonomy): domain Bacteria; kingdom Bacillati; phylum Actinomycetota; class Actinomycetes; order Kitasatosporales; family Streptomycetaceae; genus Streptomyces; species Streptomyces sp. TLI_053. The sequence continues at coordinate 3,182,406 of NZ_LT629775.1, read as the reverse complement.
TCCGGACCCCTCCCACACCCCCGCACACAAGCGGAGATCCTGCACATGCGCATATCCGTTCCCGCCGCCGCGCTCGCGCTCGGCGGCTCGTTCGTTCTGGCCGGGCTCGTCGCCCCGGCCGCCGCCCACGCCGTCGCCGAGCCGGGCCAGTGCCTGAGCCTCGGGGTCGCCAACCTCTACGGGGAGTTCGTCGAGGGCGACGACACCCACACGCCGGACGCCGAGGGCGCGGTGGCGGTCGGCGGCAACGCCGACTTCACCGGCGGCTTCTCGGTCGGCCAGGAGCTGACCCCCGAGCAGGTGAAGGCGCTTCCGGGCGGCAACGCCCTGGTCGTCGCCGGCAAGCTCACCGGCAACAACACCCAGGTGATGAAGGGCAACGGCGTCTACGGCTCGAAGGCCGAGGGCGCCGTGGTCCAGGCCCACCAGGGCACGGTCGCCCAGGGCAGGTCGCCGATCGACTTCGCCGCCGAGTTCGCCCGGGTGCGCGCCGTCTCCACCGCCCTGGCCGGTACTCCGCAGACCGCCGGTGCCAAGGTCGAGGCCAAGGGCAAGGAGCTCCACCTCACCAGCGGCGACGCCGCCTTCAACAGCTTCACGGTCTCGGCCGCCGCTCTCCAGGGCGCCACCGACATCTTCGTGAAGGTGCCGGCCGGCTCGGTCACCGTGGTCACCGTCACCGGCGACTCCTACGACATGGCGGCCGCGCGGACCACCGGTTTCCACCTCTGGGACGAGGGCAAGAAGGCCTACGTCCTGGACGACAAGCTGCAGAGCGCGCACGGCGGTGCGGTCCGTTCCAAGCTGCTCTGGAACTTCCCGACCGCCACCAAGGTGGTCAAGAGCAGCCAGGCCGCCTGGTCCGGCACCGTGCTGGCGCCGAACGCCGCGTTCGACCTCGGCTCGGCGGCCCCGGTGAACGGCTCGGTCATCGTCAAGTCGCTGACCGGCAAGGGCGGTGCGGAGACGCACCACTACCCCTTCACCGGCTGCCTGCCGACCACGCCGCCCACCACGCCCCCGACCACGCCGCCGACCACTCCGCCCGCCACCACGCCGCCGGTGGTGCCGCCGACCGGTACGCCGTCGGCGAGCGTCACCCCGAGCACGCCGGGCTCCACCGGGACCCCGAGCACGCCGCCGACCACCCCCGGCGCGACCGGCACCCCGGTGCCCTCGGTGACCCCGGGCGCCTCGGGCAGCCCGTCCGTTCCGGCCACCGCGAAGCCGTCCGCGAGCGCGTCGGCGAGCCCGTCCGCGAGCGGGTCCGCCTCGGCGGCCGTGCCGGGCGCCTCGGCGAGCCCGTCGGCCGGGGCCGTCACCGAGGGTGGCCTCGCCCACACCGGCTCCGGTCCGGTCGTGCCGCTGACGATCGCCGGTGGCGTGGCCCTCGCCGCCGGTGGCGCGCTGGTCCTGGTCGCGCGTCGGCGCAAGGCGGCCGGCCGGGTCTGACCCGTGACGGACCGCTCCGTACTGGTTGAAGGAGCATGACCCGTTTTGCTCCTTCAGGCACCCCTGGTGATCGAAAATGATCACCAGGGGTGCAGTCTTTCGGCCACCCTGACCGTGTCCATTCGGGTCGTCCGCAGCCGTGTTGCCCGAGCTGACGGGCCCGCGAGGCCGCCGAAGCACATCCGAATGTCACCGGAAAGTCGAAATCCGGACGTGCAGTGGGGTGTGGAGCGGTAGGGGGCTGCCGGTAGAGTCCCCCGGACAGTCGTAGCGGGCCCACCGCTGTTCCACTCAATGCGCCTGCTGCACAAGACCGTTCGGAGGGAACTACGAAATGGCGCGACAGCGGCGGCAGATAGGCATCGGCAGTGCGGCGATCGCGGGAACGGCCGTGGCGGCCGTCCTGCTGCCGGTGGCGCTGGCGACCAGTGCCTCGGCCCACGTCCCGACCTGGCAGGTCACCTGCGACAAGATCGTGATCGACCTCGCCAACTACAGCGACAAGGCGGGCGTCAAGAACGCCGTCAGCCTGACCGTCGACGGCGAGAAGCTGCTGGACCAGAAGGAGTTCGGCAAGAGCTTCAAGCAGACCTTCCCGGTGAAGGCCCACAGTGCGCCGATCAAGGCGACGTTCGTGGTGACCACCACCGAGGACCCGAAAAACGGCGACTGGAACAAGACGGAGACGAAGACGATCGAGGTCTGCGCGACCCCGACGCCCACCCCGACTCCCAGCCAGACCGTCACCCCGACGCCGACGCCGACCCCACGGCGACGCAGACCCCCACCCCGTCGCCCACCGCGACGGTGACGCCGACGACGTCGCCCACCGCCACGGTGACGCCGACCCCGCCCCCGGTCACCCCGACCGTGACGCCGAGCCGGTCGTCGACGCCCACGTCCACCCCGTCGACCGCCGCGCCCGTCCCGCCCGTGACGTCCGCGCCGACCCCGGCCGGACCGGCGCTGGCCGCGACCGGTAGCAGCGACGCCACCCCGGTCATCGCGGCAGTCGGCGGTGGTGTCGTGCTCCTCGGCGGCGCGCTCGTCCTGCTCGCCCGCCGCCGCCGCGGCGGCGACCAGGGCTGAGGCGCGGCGCAGGGCCGAGGCGCAGCGCAGGGCTGAGGCCCGGCGCGTCCCGCACCGGGCGGCTCATGGCGGCCCCCCGCTCACCCGAGCGAGGGGCCGCCGTCGTGGGCGGGCGGTGCGGGACGCGCCGGGCGTGACGGTCAGGACACCAGCTTGACGACCGCCTGCGCCGCCGCCTTCCCCGCCGCGGACACGATCGCCTGCACGAGGTCGCCGAGAGCGCCCGCGACGCCCGCCGCGAGAGTGTCCGTCGCGTCCAGGTCGGCCTTGAAGGTGCCGGCGAGGATGCCGTCCCACTTCTCGGTGATCTTCGGATTGTTGCCGGTGAACGTGAAGTCGTCGTTGCGGTCCGGGGTGCCGAAGGGCAGACCGGCGACGGTCCCCTCCGTGTGACCGGAGTGCTGGAAGGTGAACACGGTCCCGTCCGGCGTCATCACGGCGGCGGTGATCGTGTAGTCGATGTTGTCGAAGCCGCTGTCGTGCGCGTGGGTGCTGAACGAGAAGAAGCCGTCCTGCCGCATCACGACGTGCGCCGCGCCTCCGATGGCGATGTCGGTGGTGACGTTCTGGTCGAAGTTCTTGCTCGAGGTGTCGTACCAGAAGCTGTCCTGGACCGAGCTGTCACCGCCGATCCACCAGAGTTCCATGCTGCCGGGGATGCGGGAGACGGCGGTGATGCCGCCGTTGGTGGAGGCGTTTCCGGCGGGGGCGATCTCGTAGCGGGTCCACGGTGCGCCGTCGTACCAGTACGCGCCCTGGACGGAGCCGTTGGCTCCGGTGAACCAGAGTTCCATGCTGCCGGGGATGCGGGAGACGGCGGTGATGCCGCCGTTGGTGGAGGCGTTTCCGGCGGGGGCGATCTCGTAGCGGGTCCACGGTGCGCCGTCGTACCAGTACGCGCCCTGAATGGAGCCGTTGGCTCCGGTGAACCAGAGTTCCATGCTGCCGGGGATGCGGGAGACGGCGGTGATGCCGCCGTTGGTGGAGGCGTTTCCGGCGGGGGCGATCTCGTAGCGGGTCCACGGTGCGCCGTCGTACCAGTACGCGCCCTGAATGGAGCCGTTGGCTCCGGTGAACCAGAGTTCCATGCTGCCGGGGATGCGGGAGACGGCGGTGATGCCGCCGTTGGTGGAGGCGTTTCCGGCGGGGGCGATCTCGTAGCGGGTCCACGGTGCGCCGTCGTACCAGTACGCGCCCTGGACGGAGCCGTTGCCTCCGATCCACCAGAGTTCCATGCTGCCCGGGATGCGCGACACGGCCGTGATGCCGCCGTTGGTGGAGGCGCTCCCGGCGGGGGCGATCTCGTAGCGGGTCCACGGTGCGCCGTCGTACCAGTACGCGCCCTGGACGGAGCCGTTGCCTCCGATCCACCAGAGTTCCATGCTGCCCGGGATGCGCGACACGGCCGTGATGCCGCCGTTGGTGGAGGCGCTCCCGGCGGGCGCGATCTCGTAGCGGGTCCACGGTGCGCCGTCGTACCAGTACGCGCCCTGGACGGAGCCGTTGCCTCCGATCCACCAGACTTCCATGCTGCCCGCGATGCGGGAGACGGCCGCGAGCGCGCTGGACTGCGCCGCGCTGCCGGCCGACGAGAGTGTGAAGCGGTTCCAACTCATCTGGGATCCTCCAGTGCTGCGCCGTCCCGACAGACGGGCCGGGGTGCCCGGCCCGGGCCGCGCGGGCGCCGTCCGGTGTCCCGGTCGGGCGCTCAACGCGTGCTCCCACGTTAGGAATTGGCGGGAGTTCGAGCACGGGGCACCGGTCCTGGTTGTGTCCCGGGACCACGGCACCAGCCGGAGCGCTCCGCCCTGGGACCGCTGACCCGTCGGTGGAACCGTTGGGCGGGGTCCGTTCTGTCGGAGGGTCGGCACATCCGGCCCGGGCCGGGCCGGCGCATCCGGCCCGGCGCATCCGGCCCGGCGCATCCGGCCCGGCCGCACGGAGAACGGCGACGGCCCCCCGGTTCCGGAGAACCGGGGGGCCGTCGTGTCACGCGGTCGAGCGGGGTCTACTCCCAGCGGAAGAAGCGCGCGGCGGCGGCGAGGCCGAGGACGGCCCAGCCGCCCAGCAGGCCGAGGTCGGCCCACGGGACCCCCGCGCCGCCCTGGAGCACCGAGCGCAGACCGTCCGACAGCGCGGCGATCGGCAGCAGCTCCAGCACGGACTGCGCCGCCGCCGGGAACTTCGACAGCGGCACGACCACCCCGCCCGCGAGCAGCAGCAGGACGAAGACCAGGTTGGCGGCCGCCAGCGTCGCCTCCGCCTTGAGCGTGCCGGCCATCAGCAGGCCGAGCCCGGAGAAGGCGGCGGTGCCGAGCACGAGCAGGGCGGCCACGGTGAGCGGGCTGCCCTGCGGCGACCAGCCGAGGGCCAGCGCGATCACCGACAGCAGGGCCACCTGGAGCGCCTCGGTGACCAGGACGCAGCCGGTCTTGGCGGTCAGCAGCGCCCAGCGCGGCAGCGGGCTGGCGCCCAGCCGCTTCAGCACGCCGTAGCGGCGCTCGAAGCCGGTGGCGATGGCCTGCCCGGTGAAGGCCGTCGACATCACGGCGAGCGCGAGCAGTCCCGGCGCGAGGAAGTCGACCCGCTTGCCGGGCCCCTCGACGGCGACGATGTCCACCGCGGAGAAGAGCACCAGCAGCACCGTCGGGATGACCACGGTGAGCAGCAGCTGCTCGCCGTTGCGCAGCAGCATCCGGGTCTCGAACGCCGTCTGGGCGAGCAGCATCCGGCCGACCGGCGCCGCTCCGGGACGGGGGGAGTAGTCGGTCACGAGCGCAGGTCCCGTCCGGTCAGGTCGAGGAAGACGTCTTCGAGGCTGCGGCGCTGCACCGCGAGCCGCTCCGGGAGGATGCCGGTGGCCGCGCACCAGGCGGTGACGGCGGCCAGCAGCTGCGGGTCGACCGGCGCCTCGATGCGGTAGCTCCCGGGAGTGGGCTCGGCGGCGGTGGCGCCCTCGGGCAGTTCCTTGAGCAGGGTGGTGAGGTCGAGCCCGGGCGGGCCGTCGAAGCGCACGCTCGACTCGGCGCCGCCGCGGCACAGCTCCTCCGGGGTGCCGCCGGCGATCACCCGGCCCCGGTCGACGATCGCGACCCGGTCGGCGAGCTGCTCGGCCTCGTCCATGTGGTGGGTGGTGACGACCACGGTGACGCCGTCCCGGCGCAGGTCGCGGACCAGCTCCCAGGTGGCGCGGCGGGCCTGCGGGTCGAGGCCCGCGGTGGGCTCGTCCAGGAAGACCAGCTCGGGGCGGCCGACCACGGCCATCGCCAGGGCGAGCCGCTGCTGCTGGCCGCCGGAGAGCCGGCGGTAGGTGGTGCGGCCGCAGGAGCCCAGGCCGAGCCGTTCGACCAGCGCGTCGACGTCCAGCGGGTGGGCGTGCAGCTTCGCGGTGTGCCGGAGCATCTCGACGGCGCGGGCGCCCGCGTACACGCCGCCGGACTGCAGCATCACGCCGATCCGGGGGCGCAGCTCGGCGTTCTGCGCGACCGGGTCGAGGCCGAGCACCCGGACGGTGCCGGCGTCGGGGCGGCGGTAGCCCTCGCAGGTCTCGACGGTGGTGGTCTTGCCGGCGCCGTTCGGGCCGAGCACGGCGGTGACGGTGCCGCGGGAAATACGCAGGTCGAGACCGTCCACCGCGGTCTTCTCGCCGTAGCGCTTGACCAGCCCGGTGATCTGGACCGCGGGTTCGGATTGCATGCCTGTGAGTCTAAGAGGGGCCAACGGATGGCCCCGACACCGGGTTTGGTGATCATTTCCGCAGGTCAGGTAAGGCTAACCTGCGTGACAGATGCCACGGGTGAGGCCTGGGTCACGGCTTGTCCTGCCGGAAGTAATTACGCAACACTGGTGTTGTGAAAAACATGCGCGAGCACTCCACGCAGCAGGAGGCCGAGTCGGCCCCCGGCTGCGCCGTGCCCGCGACGGCGGCAGAGGTGCTGCTGGAGGGCCATCGGGCCACCCGGGACCGGGTCGCCCGGTCGATCCTGGACCACGGCCCCTCCTCTGCCGCCGACCTGGCGAGCCGGCTCGGCCTCACGACCGCCGCCGTCCGCCGTCACCTGGACGGCCTGACCGCCGCCGGCCTGGTCGAGTCCCGCGAGCAGCGGGTCTACGGCAGCCGCGGCCGGGGCCGTCCGGCCAAGGTCTTCGCCCTGACCGACGGTGGTCGCGACGCCTTCTACCAGGCGTACGACCAGCTCGCCGCCGACGCCCTGCGCTGGATCTCCGACGCGGTCGGCGGCGGCAAGGCCGGGGAGGAGGCGGTCGCCGCCTTCGCCCGGGCCCGGTTCGGCCGGCAGGCGGAGAAGTACGTCGAGGCGCTCAGCTCCGCCGGAGCGGGCGAGCGTACCGAGGCACTGGCCCAGGCGCTCAGTGCCGACGGGTACGCTGCCACGGTGCGGCGGGTCCCGTCTGCCGCGGCCCAGGCCCCGGCGGGCGCCCAGCTCTGCCAGCACCACTGCCCGGTCGCGCACATCGCCGAGCAGTTCCCGCAGCTCTGCGAGGCGGAGACCGAGGTCTTCTCCCAGTTGCTGGGCACCCATGTGCAACGACTGGCCACCATCGCCCACGGCGACGGGGTCTGCACGACCTATGTGCCGGCACCCGGTGCCGCATCGTCGCCCGCCCTGCGCACCGCCGCGGGCCGGGACACCGATGCCGCGCCGACTGCCGGTACGTCCACCGAAGATTCAGCGTCCGCGCGTTAGGAAGCTCGCATGACTGACACCGTTTCGCACCCCGAGCTCGAGGGCCTGGGCAACTACGAGTACGGCTGGGCCGACCCGGACGTGGCCGGCGCCGAGGCCAAGCGCGGGCTCAGCGAGGACGTGGTCCGCGACATCTCGGCGAAGAAGAACGAGTCCGAGTGGATGCTGAACCTGCGCCTCAAGGGCCTGAAGCTGTTCGGAAAGAAGCCCATGCCGACCTGGGGCTCCGACCTCTCCGGCATCGACTTCGACAACATCAAGTACTTCGTCCGCTCCACCGAGAAGCAGGCCGAGTCGTGGGAGGACCTGCCCGCGGACATCAAGGCCACCTACGACAAGCTCGGCATCCCGGAGGCGGAGAAGCAGCGCCTGGTCGCCGGTGTCGCCGCCCAGTACGAGTCCGAGGTCGTCTACCACCAGATCCGCGAGGACCTGGAGGAGCAGGGCGTCATCTTCCTGGACACCGACACCGCGCTGCGCGAGCACCCGGAGATCTTCCAGGAGTACTTCGGCACCGTCATCCCGGTCGGCGACAACAAGTTCGCCGCGCTGAACACGGCCGTGTGGTCCGGCGGCTCCTTCATCTACGTGCCGAAGGGTGTCCACGTCGACATCCCGCTCCAGGCCTACTTCCGGATCAACACCGAGAACATGGGCCAGTTCGAGCGGACGCTGATCATCGTCGACGAGGACGCCTACGTCCACTACGTCGAGGGCTGCACCGCCCCGATCTACTCCTCCGACTCGCTGCACTCCGCGGTCGTGGAGATCATCGTCAAGAAGGGCGGCCGCTGCCGCTACACGACCATCCAGAACTGGTCGAACAACGTCTACAACCTGGTCACCAAGCGCGCCGTGGCGTACGAGGGCGCGACCATGGAGTGGGTCGACGGCAACATCGGCTCCAAGGTCACCATGAAGTACCCGGCCGTCTACCTGATGGGCGAGCACGCCAAGGGCGAGACCCTGTCGATCGCCTTCGCGGGCGAGGGCCAGCACCAGGACGCCGGCGCCAAGATGGTCCACATGGCGCCGAACACCTCCTCCAACATCGTCTCCAAGTCGGTGGCGCGCGGCGGCGGCCGGACCTCCTACCGGGGTCTGATCGAGATCGGCGAGGGCTCCAAGGGCGCCAAGTCCAACGTGCTCTGCGACGCGCTGCTGGTCGACACGATCTCCCGCTCGGACACCTACCCCTACGTGGACGTCCGCGAGGACGACGTGTCCATGGGCCACGAGGCGACCGTCTCCAAGGTCAGCGAGGACCAGCTCTTCTACCTGATGAGCCGCGGCATGACCGAGTTCGAGGCCATGGCGATGATCGTCCGCGGCTTCGTCGAGCCGATCGCGCGCGAGCTCCCGATGGAGTACGCGCTGGAGCTGAACCGGCTGATCGAGCTGCAGATGGAGGGCTCCGTCGGCTGACCCGCCGGCCGCCCGCCGTCCATCGACACTTTTTTGAGGAAGAGAGCACAACGAACAGCCATGGCTGACGTCCAGAACAACTCCGGCTCCACCACCGCCGGTTCGATCGAGGTCGGCACCGCCGGTGCCGGCGCCCAGCTCGCCGGGCCCGGCACCGGTCGGGACAGTGTCCGCCAGCCGATCGACGCGCGCGTCGCGGTCGCGCCGTCCTTCGACGTCGCGGACTTCCCGGTGCCCACCGGCCGCGAGGAGGACTGGCGGTTCACCCCGCTGCACCGCCTCGGCGGCCTGCACGACGGCACCGCCGCCACCGCCGACAAGGGCGAGGACAAGGTCGAGCTGAGCCTGCCCGAGGGGGTCACCGCCGAGACCGTCGGCCGTGACGACGCCCGTCTCGGCAAGGCCGGCAAGCCGGTCGACCGGGTCGCCGCGCAGGCGTTCAGCGCCTTCGAGCAGGCGCTCGTGGTCACCGTCCCCAAGGAGACGGTGCTCACCGAGCCGGTGCGGATCGACGTCCACGGCGAGGGCGGCACCCGCTTCGCGCACGTGGTCGTCGACGTCAAGCCGTTCGCCGAGGCGGTCGTGGTGATCAACCACACCGGCACCGGCACCCGCGCGGCCAACGTCGAGCTGCTGGTCGGCGACGGCGCCAAGCTGACCTTCGTCTCGGTCCAGGACTGGGAGCGCGACGCCGTGCACGTCGCCCAGCAGACCGCGCTGGTCGGCCGCGACGCCTCGCTGAAGTCCGTCGTCGTCACCTTCGGCGGCGACGTGGTGCGGATCCACCCGCGGGTCAACTACGCCGCTCCCGGTGGCGAGGCCGAGCTGTTCGGCCTCTACTTCGCCGACGCCGGCCAGCACCTCGAGCACCGTCTGGTCATCGACCACGACACCCCGCACTGCCGCTCCAACGTCGTCTACAAGGGCGCGCTGCAGGGCCAGGACGCGCACGCGGTGTGGATCGGCGACGTGCTGATCCGCGCCGCCGCCGAGGGCACCGACACCTACGAGCTCAACCGCAACCTGGTGCTCACCGACGGCGCCCGGGTCGACTCGGTGCCGAACCTGGAGATCGAGACCGGCGAGATCGTCGGCGCCGGTCACGCCTCCGCCACCGGCCGCTTCGACGACGAGCAGCTCTTCTACCTGCAGGCCCGCGGCATCCCGGCCGACGAGGCCCGCCGCCTGGTGGTGCGCGGCTTCTTCGCCGAGCTGGTCCAGCAGATCGGTGTCGCCGAGATCCAGGACCACCTCATGGAGAAGATCGAGGCCGAGCTGGAAGCGGCGGTCTGACACCCATGAGCTTCCTTCGCGCCTGTGCGCTGAGCGAACTGGCTGAGGACGTGCCCAAGCGCGTCGACCTCAACGGCGTACCGGTCGCCGTCGTCCGCACCGACGAGGGGGTGTTCGCGGTCAACGACATCTGCTCGCACGCGAACGTCTCGCTCTCCGAGGGCGAGGTCGAGGACTGCATGATCGAGTGCTGGCTGCACGGCTCCAGCTTCGACCTGCGCACCGGCAAGCCCTCCGGCCTGCCCGCCACCCGGCCGGTCGCTGTCTACCCCGTAAAGATCGAAGGGGACGATGTGCTCGTCTCCGTCAACCAGGAGTCCTGAGTACACATGGCTACCCTTGAAATCCGCGACCTGCACGTCTCCGTCGAGGCCGAGAACGGTCCCCGGGAGATCCTGAAGGGCGTCGACCTGACCGTGAAGCAGGGCGAGACCCACGCCATCATGGGTCCGAACGGCTCCGGCAAGTCCACCCTGGCCTACTCCCTGGCCGGCCACCCCAAGTACACCGTCACCGGCGGCTCGGTGCTGCTGGACGGCGAGGACGTCCTGGAGATGTCCGTCGACGAGCGTGCCCGGGCCGGCGTCTTCCTGGCCATGCAGTACCCGGTCGAGGTCCCCGGCGTCTCGGTCTCCAACTTCCTGCGCACCGCCGCCACCGCCGTCCGCGGCGAGGCCCCCAAGCTGCGGCTGTGGGTCAAGGAGGTCAAGGAGGCGATGGCCGGTCTGCAGATGGACCCGGCGTTCGCCGAGCGCAACGTCAACGAGGGCTTCTCCGGCGGTGAGAAGAAGCGCCACGAGATCCTCCAGCTGGAGCTGCTCAAGCCGAAGATCGCGATCCTCGACGAGACCGACTCCGGCCTGGACGTCGACGCGCTGCGGGTCGTCTCCGAGGGCATCAACCGGGTCCGTTCCACCGGGGAGGTGGGCACCCTCCTGGTCACCCACTACACCCGCATCCTGCGGTACATCAAGCCCGACCACGTCCACGTCTTCGCGGGCGGCCGCATCGTCGAGTCCGGCGGCGCCGAGCTGGCCGACAAGCTGGAGGCGGAGGGCTACGAGGCCTATGTGAAGGGTGGCGCGTCCGAGTGACATCCACGCACGAGTCGGCGGTCCTGCCCGGCCTGCTCGACACCGACGCGATCCGCAAGGACTTCCCGGTCCTGCAGCGCCTGCTGCACGACGGCAAGCCGCTGGTCTACCTGGACAACGCGGCCACCTCGCAGAAGCCCCGCCAGGTGCTCGACGCCCTGAACGCCTACTACGAGCGGCACAACGCCAACGTCCACCGCGGCGTGCACGTGCTCGCCGAGGAGGCCACGGCGCTGTACGAGGGCGCCCGGGACAAGGTCGCGGCGTTCGTCAACGCGCCGAGCCGCAACGAGGTGGTGTTCACCAAGAACGCCTCCGAGTCGCTCAACCTGGTCGCCAACATGCTGACCTGGGCGGACGAGCCGTACCGGGTGGACGCCGAGTCCGAGATCGTCATCACGGAGATGGAGCACCACTCCAACATCGTCCCGTGGCAGCTGCTCTCGCAGCGCACCGGCGCGAAGCTGAAGTGGTTCGGGCTGACCGACGAGGGCCGGCTCGACCTGTCGAACATCGACGAGCTGATCACCGAGAAGACCAAGGTGGTCTCCTTCACCCTGGTCTCCAACCTGCTCGGCACGGTCAACCCGGTCGAGGCGATCGTGCGCAAGGCCCAGTCGGTCGGCGCGCTGGTCGTGATCGACGCCTCGCAGGCCGCGCCGCACATGGTGCTGGACGTCCAGGCGCTGGAGGCCGACTTCGTCGCCTTCACCGGCCACAAGATGCTGGCGCCGACCGGCATCGGCGTGCTCTGGGGCCGCCAGGAGCTGCTGGAGGACCTCCCGCCGTTCCTCGGTGGCGGCGAGATGATCGAGACCGTCACCATGGGCTCGTCCACCTACGCCCCGGCGCCGCACAAGTTCGAGGCCGGCACCCCGCCGATCGCCCAGGCGGTCGGGCTGGGCGCGGCCGTCGACTACCTGACCGGCATCGGCATGGAGCGGATCGCCGCCCACGAGCACGCCATCACCGAGTACGCGATCGAGCGGCTGCTCGAGGTCCCGGACCTGCGGATCATCGGCCCGCGCACGGCCGTCGACCGCGGCGCGGCGATCTCGTTCACGCTGGGCGACATCCACCCGCACGACGTGGGCCAGGTGCTGGACGAGCAGGGCATCGCCGTGCGCGTCGGCCACCACTGCGCGCGGCCGGTCTGCCTGCGGTACGGAATTCCCGCGACCACGCGGGCGTCGTTCTACCTGTACTCGACGCCGGGCGAGGTCGACGCGCTCGTGGACGGCCTGCACCACGTCCGGAACTTCTTCGGCTGAGGACGGGGCACGCGACATGAAGCTCGACTCGATGTACCAGGACATCATCCTGGACCACTACCGCAACCCGCACGGCAAGGGGCTGCGGGACGGTGACGCCGAGGTGCACCACGTCAACCCGACGTGCGGCGACGAGATCACCCTGCGGGTGAAGCTCGACGGCTCCACCGTCGTCGACGTCTCCTACGAGTCCCAGGGCTGCTCGATCAGCCAGGCCAGTGCCTCGGTGCTGAACGACCTGGTGGTCGGCAAGTCCGTGGGCGAGGCCCAGGCGGTCCAGGAGGCCTTCCTGGAGCTGATGCAGAGCAAGGGCCAGGGCGAGGGCGACGAGGAGGTGCTGGAGGACGCGGTCGCGTTCGCCGGCGTCTCCAAGTACCCGGCCCGGGTCAAGTGCGCCCTGCTCAGCTGGATGGCCTGGAAGGACGCCACCGCCAAGGCCCTCGCCGAGCACCCCGCCACCGACTGACACCGCAGAGGAGGACACCCGCCATGACCGAAGAGACCACCTCCCCCGCGGAGGAGACCCCGGCCGGCCCGGTCGGCACCAGCGCCGGCACCGTCTCCGTCGAGGACCTCACCGAGGCCCTGATGGACGTCGTCGACCCCGAACTGGGCATCGACGTCGTCAACCTGGGCCTGATCTACGGCGTCCACATCGACGACGCCGACGTGGCCACCATCGACATGACCCTCACCTCGGCGGCCTGCCCGCTGACCGACGTGATCGAGGACCAGGCCAGGACCGCCACCGACGGCCTGGTCAAGGACCTGCGGATCAACTGGGTCTGGATGCCGCCGTGGGGCCCGGACAAGATCACCGACGAGGGCCGCGACCAGCTCCGCGCCCTGGGCTTCAACGTCTGAGGCCCATGGATCGTCAACCCGCTGCCGCGCGAACCTCGGTTCGCGCGGCAGCGGCGTTTCCGGGGTGCACCCGCGTGGGACTCCGTCGTCGAGCAGCTCTACCGCCGTTCCCCACCGTCCACCCCCCACCCGCCTCCCGGCGGGTGCCCACCCCGGGCCCGGTCGCGTGCCGCCCGGCCGGGCGGCACGCGACCGCCGCCGAGTGCATCGGGACGGGCAGGCCCGGCAGCAATGCGTGGGCGAGGTCGGTCCGGGTCGAGCCGCGCTCCAGCCACCGGGCGACGAGGGGCGCGAGTTCGGCGGCTTCGGTCTCACCCGGGCGCAGACGCGGTTCGGACCGGATCGCGCAGAACCGGCCTACCGGTGTTCGGCGGTGAACCGTTCCAGGGTGGGGAAGGTGCCGGTGTCGATTGTGTCGGACGACTCGTACTGATCAAGCCCCATCGTGAAGAGGGCACGGCGGTACTGCCACTTGATGTGCTTGTCCTGCCGTGCGGGGTCGGTGGGTCGCATGAGGGCGAGGAAGAAGAAGCACTTGACGAGCAGGAAGTCGCCCAGGTGCTCGCTGACCCGCTGCCCGATCAGAGACGTGGTGGTCTCGTCGAGTGCGCCGGTGTAGGCGGTGCGCTGTTCCGGTGTGATGCTGTAGCCCTTGCCGCCGCCTTTGAAGGCCACGATGTCGAGCGCGGGGTAGACGTCGTAGCCGAGCGGGACCGGTCCGTGGTGCTGCCAGTCGATGACCCCGGCCCGAAGGACGTTGGGCAGGCCGTAGTCGAGATGCCCGTGCGCCATCGGGAGCCGGGCCAGCCGGTCGAGGGCGTGCTCGACCGCTTCGTGGACGCGCGGGGTGTCGAGGTCCGGGTTCTCCTCGAAGACCTCTGCCGCGAAGGCCGCCTTCGCGAACCACTGCGTAACGGGGAGGGGGTGCCTCGCCTGGGCCTGCAGGAGCTTCGATGCGACGGCGGCCGCCGTGCTGATGACCTGGTAGCTGACCTGACCGTCCCGCCTGGCGTCGGCCAGCGCCTCCTCGTGCAGCGAGGTGTCGCCGATGGCGTGCTCGACGACGAAGTAGCGCCCGTCCTCCGAGCCGCTGTCGATGATCTCCGGCACCGGGTAACCGAGGCCAGCAGCCAGCTCCTGGAACTCGATCTCCGCTCGCAGGTCCTCGCCGCCGGTCCGCTTGTAGAGCAGGCCGTCGGCCGACCTCCACACCGCGCCTCGGGTGGCGGTTCTGTCCTTCACGAACTCCCAGTCACTCATCCATCAATCCTTCCGTGGAGCCGAGTTGACGTGGATCAGATGCGGCTGTGTCGGGCGGGTCACCTGGGGCTGGGCCGACTGGCCCGGGGAAAAGCCGGCCGATGTTTCGACCGGACTTTGGGGGTGGGCGTCTTGGAGGGCGTCTTCAAATGCCGGTGGAAACGGAGAGAGTGGCGTGGACGACCTTGCCGCGCGGCCAGGGGATCACACCCCATCGCTGTTGGGTGAGAAGGCCGACGAGGAACAGCCCCCGGCCGGACTCGGCATCCAGGCCGGCATCGATCAGTACCGGCAGGCTCGCTGACCCGTCCGAGACCAGCAGTCGCACGGTGTCGCAGCTCGCGCGCCGGATGCCGACCATCATGGCTGCCCGGCAGCCGGTCCTCGCCGCGTTGCCCACCAGCTCGGACACGATCAGCTCGGCATCGTCGATCAGGCGCGGAACGTTCCACTCGGTGAGTTTGGTGCGAACCAGGAGGCGGGCGGCGCGGGCGGATTCGGGGGCGTACGGCAGTCGGAGGGTGGCCGGGGTGGAGGGCACACGCGTGAGCGAGAGGCAAGGGCGATGGGGCGTCGACATGCACTCACTGTCGCGACTTGGCCACTGGTCGTGAACGGACGGGAGGTGTCACTTCTCGAAGTCGTACAGGCGTCGAGTGAGACGCTGCGTATCACTCCTCAGCTGATGATCACGGAGGTTCCGAGGATGGACGAGAGCTTGCGCAGCTTGGCCGTGGTGGCGCTGCCCGCGCTCGCCTTCTGCGCGATCACGCCGGGCAGTCCCTGATGGCGAGCCCAGCCGGGCGCGGCCGCGCACACATCGAGCAGGGTGTCCAGGGCGGTGTCGGACTGCCGGGTCTCGGCCTGGGCGAGCGCCACGTCGAGCATCATCCGGTTCCGCGCCGACGGGGTGAGTGAACTCGTGTCGGCGAGCGATGCGAACAGGCCGAGCGCTCTTGCCGGCCGACTGGTAGAGACGGAGATGCCGATCGCCTGCGCCGTAACTGTTGCCGGTCCGAACGCCGTGCCGTTCACCATGACGTCGCGACCCATCCGCGCCGCCACCGCGTGCCCTTGTGACAGCAGATCGTCGGCACCGTCCACGTCCCCCTGGCGGGCGGCGACGACGGCGGCGAAGGTCACGTGCCATCCGTAGGTGGCGAGCATCCCGAGGTCGCGATCTCCGTACCGGGGCTCGATTGACTCGTACGACATGCGGGCGGTCTCCCCCGCTTGGTCGAGGCGGGCGTCCCGCAGGTAGATCCACGATCGGCCCGACGCCACCATGGCCGACCGGGCGGTGTCCCCGGTACGGTCGGCCTCGTGCTGCGCATGGCCGATCCCGGCGTACGCGAGATCACGCGCGCCGAACTGGTTCGCCACGTAGGCGGCGAGCCGGTAGGCGTCGGCGAGGATGCCTGCTGCCGTACCCGTCCGGTCGACCGGCGCCGCCTTCATCGCGGCGGCGGCCTCACGCAGCGCCGGGGCGACGCGGACCCCCGCGCCCACGTAGTCGCCGGAGCGGTAGGCCTCCCAAGCGGCGGCCAGTCCGGCCGCGAGGTCGGCCGACGGCGGGGGCTGTACGTCGATGCCGACGCCGGCGGCGGTGTCGTGAACGGCGCGGGACAGTGCGCGCATCATCGCCCGGTCTGCGCTTTGCATCGCGCGACGGGGAGCCTGTTGGCCGAGGACCACCGATACATCCGTGTGCAGCGCTGCCGAGATGCGAAGCAGGGTCTGGAGGCTGCCACCGAGGTTGCGTTCGGCCTTGCGGATCGTCGCTACGGACAGGCCTGACGCTTCCGCGAGTTGTTCCTGCGTCATGTCCGGCCCGCGCAGGAGCTTGATGCGCTCGCCCGTGGTGTAGTCGGTCCACTGCGTCATCCCTGGTCCCCTTCCGGGTGCACGGCCGTACCCGGAAGGTACCCGCTTCCACGGGCGGGCGGACCGTTCACGCCGCGCCGCGTCCGACGGACGGCCCGAAGGTCAATCCACTGCCGCCCAAACCGCTCCTTCGGGGGAACGGTTCGGGCGGCAGTGGTATATCTGCGACCGGGCGGCCAGGCTGGTGCCGCGACCTCGGAGGGAGCGAAGTCATGTCAGTGGTTGCGTTCGCGCAGTTGCTTCTGCCTGATTCGCCGTACGCCATGTGGGTCCGGGGGGAACTGGAGGAGTACCTCCGGCTCCCGGACGACGGTACGCGGGTGGAGGTTGTCGGAGGGGAGATCGTTGTGTCACCGGCGTCGGTAGTTACGCATGCGGTGTTCCTCGCACACATCGACCGGCCGTTCACACGTGCCACTGTGCCGGACCCGTCCTATCCGTGGCGGGCAATGCAGGGGGTCAAACTGGATCTGGTCGAGACGGGCGACGGCTACATTCCGGATCTCGTCATCGTGCATGCAGAGGTCGAGGAACGCGCGCTGGCCGGGGATATCGCTCGTCTCTATCCGCACGACATTGCCATGGTGGTCGAGGTGACATCGCCGTCGAACGCCCGTCACGACCGTCGCCCCATGTTCGGGCGGCAGGTCAAGCCGACCAAGTGGAACGGCTACGCGCGGAGTGGGGTGCCGTTCTACCTTCTGGTCGACCGTGACCCGCGGCAGCCCGGCGTCAAGCTGTTCGGTGAGCCGAACAAGGCCGAGGCCACGTACGAGGTCCTGGGCGAGTGGAAGTTCGGCGAGGCCGTCCGGCTGCCGGAGCCGTTCAGCATCGAGATCGACACGGATGCCTGGAAGCCCTGGAGCGCGTAAGCCTGGGGAACGCCGCTTGCCTGAGGACCTCGCCGCGCTGGGGTTCGTGCTACTTCGCGGGGTGACGCACTCAGCAGTGGAGGGGGTAGCTGATCCTGTTTCTGGAGGCGGGGTTGGGAGACGGCTGCCGTGCTATTTGTCGGTCTTCGGCCCCCCGGTCCCCTGTGCCCTCTCGTTCCCGGAGGTGCGTTTCCCTGCGGCATCGGCGCCCGCGCGTCCGCTCGGCGGCGTGCGGGCGGGGTTGGGGTGGGCACCCGCCGGAGGGCGGGTGGGGGGTGGACGGTGGGGAACGGTGGGAGAACTGCTCAACGAAGCAGATGATGCGCGGGGTGTTCACCCGGTGGCGGAAATGCCGCTGCCCGGGGCTTCGGAGGAGGTCCCGGGCAGCGGCGTTCGTGCGCAGGGTGTCAGGCGGCCTTGGGCCGGCGCGCCACGGCGAGGGCCAGGGCGGCGCAGAGGCCGGCGGCGAGGAGGGTGAAGCCGCTGGTGGCCGGGAGCAGGCCATAGGCCTTGACGAGGGCGCCGACGGCGACGATGGGGAGCGAGGAGCCCAGGTAGACGATGACCCACAGGGAGCTCAGCTCGGAGCCCCGGCGTTCGGGGTCCATCGCGGCGACGGCGGTGGTGAACAGGGAGCGGAAGGCGATGCCCTGGCACGCGCCGCCCAGGACGCTGCCGATGAAGAGCAGGGCCGGGGTGCCGGTGTACTGGGCGGTGACGACCAGGCCCAGGCCGGTCGCCAGGCCCGCCATGCCGAGGGCGATGACCAGGCGGTCGGCGGTCGGCGGGACGACCAGCTGGGCCAGCGCCGAGGAACCGAGCAGCAGGGCCGCGACGATCGCGCCGACCAGGCGGGAGTCGGTGTTCAGCAGCTTGGCGGAGAAGGCCGGGGCCAGGCTCAGGTAGACGCCGAACACCGCGTAGGAGACGAAGCCGGCCGAGGCCGCCAGCAGGAACTCGCGGCGGCCGGTGCGCGGCAGCCGCAGGCGCTGCGGGCGCAGGTGGGCCGGGGTGGTGATGCGCGGCGGGGAGGCCGGCGGGCGGTTGCGGCCGGGCATCCGGGGGTGGACCAGGGCCAGCGGCACGCAGAGCGCCAGCAGGGCGATCGCGTGCAGCAGGAAGGGCGTGAGCAGCGGGTCGGCGCCGTTGGCGAGCAGGGCGCCGACGACCGGGCCGAGCGCCACGCCGCCCGCCGAACAGGCGAGGGTGAGCTTGGCGGCCAGGGTCGGGCGGTCCGGCATCAGATCGCCGAGGGCGGCCCCGGCGGCGCCGGTGGACAGGCCGACGGCGATGCCCTGGACGGCCCGGCCGGCGGCCAGCTGCCAGAAGCTGCCGGAGGTCGCGAAGACCACGTCGCCCGCGGCGGCGAGGGCGACGGCGGGCAGGATCAGGGCGCGTCGGCCGAGGTGGTCGGACCAGTGGCCGACCACGGCCAGCACCGGGACCAGCGCGAACACGTAGACCGTGAAGAGGATCGTGGTGTCGAGCGGGCCCAGTCCGAGGCGTTGCTGGAGCATCGGGTAGATCGGCGTCGCCAGATTGGCGCCGATCAGCATGAGCAGCAGGCCGGCGGCCACGAGGCCGACGCGGACACCGCGCAGCGCGTTCCAGCGGCTGATCGCGGCGAGCCGGAGCTGGGCGCGGGGCGCGAGCTCCAGGGGAAGCAGGGCCTCCGACAGTCGGCGTCCGTCGAGCTGCGCGGTGCGCAGGCCGGAGCCGGCGGGGGAGAGGTCCGCCATGGCAGGGGTCTCCTGTGGCCGGGCACCACGCGGGTCGGCGGGGTGTGCCGGCGCGCCCGTCCTGGGCGCTGTGGTGGTGGCCTCGGTGCGGGCTCCCTGGTGGTGCAGGTGAGCGAGAGCGGGGCTACGTTGCCCGTCGGCGCGCGCGGGGTTGTGCGCGGTACCGACTTCGAAGGATAAGGGGTGGGCGCGCGCCGACGGCGCGCGCCCCTCGAGGCCGGGCATCGGGGGTGCCCGGCCTATACGCTGAGGTAGTGGGCCGGTACGCGGAGCTGATCTCCGCGGGCCAGGCCCGGCTGACCGCTCGGTGCAGCCCGTGGAGCTCGGTGTAGGGAGAACACGCAACGATGGCCGCACGACGTCGCAGGAACGCCGGCCCCTCGGCGGCGGGGACCCCGGGTGAGGGCGCGGTGCTGCCCGCCGACCTGGAGCTCCAGGATCTGTACGGCGCGTTCGCCGCGCACGGACTGGACGACGAGGACCTCGACGACGCGGCGGTGCTGGTGCCACCGGTCCGGCTGCCGGCCGAGACGGAGCTGGCCGCGCTGGCGAAGGCCGTCCCGATGTTCGACTGGGCGCTGCGGCTGGCCCGCTGGGCGGCCCCGCACCGGGCGGTGGACGAGTTCGGCGACCTGACCGCCCCGGACCGGCTCCCGGCCGCCCGGCTGCTCGGTCTCGCCCCCGAGGAGGGGGACGGGCCGGAGGAGGCGGTGGTCGAGGCGATGCGCGCCTGGTCGCTCGCCTGCGACCTGGACCTCGTCGAGATCGGCACCACGGCGGCCGGCGAGCACGTGGCCGTCCCGGGCCCGGACCTGGAGCCGGCCGAGGAGGGCGACCCCGAGACCGTCCTGGAGCTGTGGCTGACGGCCGCCGGGATCGTCCGCGAGCTGGCGGTGGAGGCGGACTCCCAGGAGCTGGAGCGGGAGGACGACGGGGACGCCGAGGCGGAGGAGGACGAGGAGGGCCTCGGCGAGGTCGAGGACGCCAGGGACGAGGCCGCCGAACTGCTCGACGAGGCTCTCCAGGTGCTGTACGAGACCACGGCCTTCGCCGAGCCGGGCACCGAGACGGTGCCGCTGGGCGTGCTGGCGGCGCTGCTGGTCGTCCCCGAGGGCGAGGAGCCGAGCGACGAGCTGCTGGGCGACATCACCGACGTGATGGTGGCGCTGGACCCGATGCTCGCCGACCTCTCCGAGCTGGGTCTGCTGGACTACCGGCCGATCGACCCCGAGCTCTTCGACGAGGAGGAGGGCGAGGAGCCGACCGGGGCCGGCCCGGACGGCGAGCCGGCGGAACTGGACGAGGCGGAGTCGGCCCGGTTCGGACTGGTCCGGCTCACCCCGCTCGGCCAGTACGGGATCCGCCAGTGGCTGCTGGAGGACGGCTACGACGCGCCGCTGGTCGGCGACCTGGCCGGGGGCGACGCCGCCGAGCTGCTCCGCGGCGTCAGCGAGGCCGCCAATGTGCTGCCCGAGGAGGAGCTGAAGGTCTGGCTCGAAGGACGGGAGCCGGTGGAGGCGGCGCGCGAGCTGCTGGAGGCGGCGCGCGGCAACGACGCGTACGCCCCGATGCGGCGGATGCTCTGCCACTCGGCGCTGACCCTGCTCGGCGCGCCCGCCGAACCGGCCGTGCGGGAGGTGCTGGGAGATCCGGAGCTGGGTGGCGGCGCGGCGTCCTGGCTGGTCGCGCTCGGCGCGGCGGACGTGCCGGCCCCGGACCGCGCGACGGCGCTGTGGACGGTCGTCGACGCCTTCGCGGCCCAGCTGCTGGACACCGGCGGCGATCCGGACCAGCTGCGCGAGCTGGTGGCGGAGCTGCCGGTGACGAAGGATCCGGCGGAGTACCTGGGCGAGCTGTGGCGGGTCGACCACCCGTACACGGCGGACGTGCTGGAGGCGGTCGGCGAGATGCATCCCGACCGGGCGGTGGCGAAGGAGGCCCGCAAGGCGGCGTTCAAGGCGCGCTCCAAGGGCTGAGGGGCGACAGGCCCCCCGCCCCCGCCGGCAGGTGGTGCGGCGGGCGGGGGCTCAGCGGGGCAGGTCGAGCGAGCCGTCCTCGGTGAAGGGGAAGAACGGGTTGTGGGCCAGCTCCCAGAGGTGGCCGTCCGGGTCCTCGAAGTAGCCGGAGTAGCCGCCCCAGCCGGTCGGCGCCGGCGGCTTGACCACCACGGCGCCGGCCTCCACGGCCGTCGCCAGCGCGGCGTCGACCAGGGCCGGGGACTCCAGGTTCACCGCCAGGGTGACGCCCCGGAAGGCCGGCTCGCCCGCGGACGGCACGCCCGCGTCGGCGGCCAGCTCCTCGTGCGGGAAGAGGCCGAGCACGGAGTCGGCGGTGCGGAACCAGACGATCTCCGGGCTGGAGGCGGCGGACCGGTGCCAGCCGAGGGCCTCGTAGAAGCGGGCGCTGCGCTCGAGGTCGGCCACGCCGAGGGTGACGATGCTGAGCCGGGCCGGGAAGTCCGTGGTTGCTGTCATGCCGCCAGCGTAGGGACGGGGACCGACAGCGGCGCCCCGGGCAGGGCCGTCCGGCGGGACGGGCCGGACGGGGCCGGCGGCGGCCGATCGGCGGGGGTGCGCAAAGGGCCTGATGACCCGGCAGGTCGGGCCACGTATCGTTGCCGGGGTCTACGGCACGGCGGGAACGGCGAGGACAGGGGGTGCGGCGCGGGATGACGCGGGCGAGCGGAGGCGGTCGGAGCGGTCGGTACGGGGACGGTGCGGGCACGGTGGACCCGTGCGGCCGCCCGGGGGACTGTCCGCGCGAGTGCCGGGTCGGTGACCTGGAGGAGTTCCTCGGCGGTCAGGAGGACCTCGCCCGCCGGACGCTCGACGCGGCCGACTTCCCGCTGTACGGCGTGGTGCCCGCGACGGGGCCGGGGGGTCCCGTCGCGCTGGTCGCGTTCGGCGGCGGCGCGGATCCGGCCCCGGGCTGGATCGAGGTCGGCACCGGCGACTGGGCCTCGGCGTCCGGCCCCTACGTCACCGTGCGCACCCACCGGCCGGGCGCCGACCGGTACGAGCCGCTGCCCGAGCTCGAGGACGTGGTCGAGGACGAGCGCGACCGGGTCTACGAGCAGCTCGGGGTCGACGAGGGCGACACCCCGGGCCGGGTCAGGGCGCTGCGCGAGTGGATCACCGTCGACGGCCGGGCGCACGCCGTCGAGGTGCACGAGGACCGGCGCGGCCTGTGGTCCGGCGCGCCGCTGCCCGGCTGCTGCCCGATGGGCGGCGCCGAGCCGGTCTGGGCGGGCCGGTTCCGGGTGGACGGGCTGACCGTGACGGTCTGCGGGCGCGGCGTGCCGCCGGGCGGCGTCGAACTGGCCCGGATCCAGGACCCCGAGAGCTGTCTGCGCGGCCGTACCGCGCTGCTGCGCGAGCTGGCGGCCCGGCGCGGCCGCTGCCTGCCGGTGGAGCGGCGCGAGCTGGCCCCGGTCAGCGGCCTGGAGGCGCACCGGGAGGTGATCGCGCACGGCATCAGCGAGGCCGCCGCGGTCGAGGCCCGGCTGCGGTCCGGGCGGCCGCCGCGGCCGCAGCGGGGGGCGCGCGCCGAGGCGGGCGCGCTGCGGTGGGAGGCGGCGGTGCGTCAGCAGATGCGGCTCGCCTCGGAGAGCAGGCCGGAAGCGGCGGAGGCGGTGGCCGCGATGGTGGAGCAGCTCCGGCGGCTGTCCCAGCTGACGCACTGGGTGGTGGGGACACCCGAGGGCGACGCCGCGGTGGAGGAGTCGATCCGGTACTCGGTGTTCGCCAGCGAGGTGGCGAGCCTTCCGGCGCAGCGGGCCTGGCAGCGGGTGCGGAGCGGGGAGCGAGGGGAGCACCGGATGGGTGAGCAGCTGTGGCTGGCGGCCTGGGAGCAGTGGCGGGTGGCGCGGGCCGGGTGCTGAGCCGGTCGGGTGCCGAGCGGGCCGGGTGGCCGGCCCGGGCGGGCGGCGGGCGGTCGGGGCCCGGGCCGGTTGAACGGCGGCCCTCCCGGGCGCCGAACGGGGGGTGGCCGGAGCCCGGCCGGCGGTGTGACCTGTGGGGACATGGCAAAAGTTGAGTCATGGGTTCGAATACGGTCGGCAAATGGCCGCCCTGACGCGGTGTCCCCTTCACCGGGCGTTCACCGGGCGGGCGGAGTCTGCTGGGCGTCGACGACCATTCTCGACACCTCGCAAGCCGCGCACCGGGTCCGCCCGGTCGGCACCCCAGCCTTCAGGAGTGACTGCCATGTCGCTGTCCCGCCGGGACTTCGTCAACCGTTCCACCCTCGTCGGGGCGGGCGTTCTGATCGCCGGCAGCGCGGAGGCCCTGGCCACCGCCCCGGGTGCGATCGCCGCTCCGGCCGGTGGCGAGGCGCCGGTCGCCGAGGCTGTCGAGGGCGAGCGCCTCGCGGTCGGTTACGGCCCGCTGGTCGCCGACACCCAGGGCGGCCTGCTCGCCCTGCCCAAGGGCTTCAAGTACAAGGTCGTGAACCGCGCCGGCGTCACCAAGCTGCGCACCGGTGAGTTCACCCCGAGCAAC
The DNA here is from genome assembly GCF_900105395.1 of Streptomyces sp. TLI_053. Lineage (NCBI taxonomy): Bacteria > Bacillati > Actinomycetota > Actinomycetes > Kitasatosporales > Streptomycetaceae > Streptomyces > Streptomyces sp. TLI_053. The sequence continues at coordinate 3,158,958 of NZ_LT629775.1, read as the reverse complement.
CACGACGGCACCTCGGCGTTCGAGGACGAGCGCGGCGGCAACCTGCTGGTCGTCAACCACGAGCTGTCCGGCGCCCGCGCCAACTGGCCCAACCCGGTCCCGCTGACCGAGGGCCACGTCTACGACCCGGGCGCGGCCGGCGGCTGCACCATCGTGCACGCCAAGGCCAACGGCACGGTCGAGCAGTGGGTCGGCATCGCCGGCACCTCCACCAACTGCGCCGGCGGCGTCTCCCCGTGGGGCACCTGGCTGTCCGGCGAGGAGACCGAGGACAAGGCCGGCAAGAACGGCTTCACCAAGGACCACGGCTACATCTTCGAGGTCGACCCGTTCGACGACGACTACAACCGCGACCCGCAGCCGATCAAGGCGTTCGGCCGCTACGCCCACGAGGCCGTCGTCGTCGACCCGAAGCGCGCCCACGTGTACCTGACCGAGGACGCCTCCAACCCCAACGGCCTGCTCTTCCGCTGGACCCCGCCGGCCGGCTTCAAGCACGGCCGCTACCAGCTGCGCAAGCTGGCCGCCGACGCCGGTGTGCTGGAGGCCTTCAAGGTCTTCGACGCCCAGGGCAAGTTCATCGACGACCTGTCCCGCGCCACCGCGGTCGGCACCACCTACGGCGTGGACTGGGTCAAGGTCCAGGACCGCGACGCCAAGACCGTCTCCGTCCGCAAGCAGTTCAAGGACGGCGAGGTCACCCGCGCCCGCAAGCTGGAGGGCATGTGGTGGGGTGACGGCGGCTTCTACTTCGTCTCCAGCTTCGCCCGCTCGGAGAGCCCGCTGCAGCACGACGGCCAGGTCTGGTTCTACAGCCCGGTCCGCCGCACCATCACCCTGAAGGTCCTGCTGGGCGTCAACACCGACGTCTGGGGCGACCACGACAACTACGACGGCCCGGACAACATCACCGTCTCGCCCTACGGCGGCATCGTGATCGCCGAGGACGGCGAGGGTGTCTCGCACCTGTTCGGCGCCACCGAGGACGGCCTGACCTTCCCGATCGCCCGCAACGAGCTGAACATCGGCACCGCCGAGAAGCCCGAGTTCAGCGAGTTCACCGGCGTCACCTTCTCGGACGACGGCAAGACCCTGTTCGCCAACATCCAGACCCCGGGCATCCAGCTGGCCATCACCGGCCCGTGGCACCGCCTGAACGAGCACAAGCGCGGCCAGGGCTACGGCCAGTGAGCCGACCGCTGACCGCGAGTGAGTGATCGGGGCCCGCTTCGGCGGGCCCCTTTCGCGTGCCCGGCCGACGCGTCGTTCGCCCGGCCCTCGCGCGCCCGGCCCGGGGCTCAGGAGTCGGCCGGCAGTCGCAGCTGGAGCATCGCCAGCAGCCGCTGCTGCGGCTGGGCCAGGTCGATCCCGGTCAGCTGCTCGGCCCGGCGGACCCGGTACCGCAGGGTGTTCGGGTGGATGTGCAGGGCGTCCGCCGCGACCCGGACCTCGCCCAACGCGTCCAGCCAGGCCAGCACCGACTCGGCGAGCCTGGTCCCGTGCCTGCGGTCGTAGGAGGTCAGCGCGGTGAGCCGCGGGTCGCGCAGGCCGCCGCGCTCCTGGAGCAGCGCCAGCACCTCGCTGACCAGCACCTCCGCCTGGACGTCGATCAGCGCCGCGACCTCCAGGTCGACCCCGCCGCGGCCCATCGCGTCCAGGATCCGGTCCGCCTGCGCGCGCGACTCGGGCACCTGGGCGAGGCCCTCCACGGTCGAACCGATCGCCGCACGCAGCCGGACGCCCAGGTGGTCCCCGGCCGCCTCGACCACCTCGTGCGCCCAGCCGCGCACCGTGGCCATCGGCAGATTGGCGGGCAGGTCGGGCAGCAGCACGTACACCCGGGACTCGATCGGCGCGAGCAGCGCGGCGCGGTGCCGGGCCGCCGTGTGCACCGAGATGAGGCCGGTCACCTCGGCCCGGGTGAGCTCCTCGGTGGTGCCCGCGCTGTACGCCAGCACGGTGGCCGGGTGCCGGACGTCGAGGCCGAGGTGGGTGGCCAGCGACTGCGGGCCGGTGGAACCCTCCAGCAGGCCGGTGAGCAGGGTCCGGGTGAGCCGGACGTCCGCGGACAGCTCCCGGCGGCGGCGCACCAGCTGGGCCGCGGCGACCCGGGCCGCGCCGACCAGCGCCTGTTCGGCCAGCGGCGCGAGCGGCCGGGCGCCCTCCTGCACCCAGATCGTGCCGAGCGGCTGCGCACCGGTCCTGATGCCGATCGCGAGCCGGCGGCGCAGGCCGAGTTCCGGGTGCGGGTCGACCGCGATCACGGTGTCCGAGGTGCGCAGGTGCTGGAAGACGCCCCACTCGCGGAGCTTGGAGAGGTACGGCTCGGGGCCCTGCCAGCCGAGGATGGAGAGCCGGCGCAGGTCGTCGACCTCGTCGGAGTCGGAGGAGCGCGAGTAGGCGAGCACCCGGCTGGAGGTGTCCTCGATCGAGACGATGCCGTTGGTGAGCACCGCGACGGTCTGGGCCAGCGAGAACAGGTCGCCGGCGTTGTGCTCGGGCGATCCGGGCGCGTCCGGGGTGTCCGGGCCGGCGATGATCGCCCGGGCCAGCGAGTCGAGGTGCTCCCAGCGGGTCTCCCGGCGCACCGAGAGCAGCGCCACACCGGCCTCGGTGGCCGCCTCGCGCAGCGCGTCGGCCTGGCCGGGGGCGTCCAGCTTGACGGCGACCGCGGCGGCTCCGGCCCGGCCGGCCGCGCGCAGCGCCGGGAGCGCGGCCCGGCCGCGGGCGCCGATGGCGAGCACGAGTTCGCCCGGGGCGGCGGTGGGCGGGTCCTCGGGGTCGAGGATGGCGACGTCGCGGACCGGGACGTCGAGGCCGTGCGGGGCGGTCTGAAGCTCGACCAGCGGCTCGCCGAGGGACATCAGCAGCTGCCGGAGCGGGAGGCCGGGGGCGGTCATCGGGCCTCCTCAAAGGTGTCCGACCGGGGTGTCCGACGGGCGGCGGGGGGTGGCCGCAGCCGTGGCCGGGGGTGGTGGGGGTGGCCGGCGGGTGGCCGAAGGGTGGCTTTCGTCCGAATCCTTCATCCGGTCGGACAACGCCGTCCGGATGATTTTAGCCGTCCGGCCAATCAAGCGACCCCTGATGCAGGAATAGCGTTCGTCATGTGGCCGTCGTGCGATCCGCGCCGGCTTCCCCCGCAAGGAACGAAGGAGAGCGTGCGCTCATGGATGCTGTGACCCAGGTCCCCGCGCCGGTGAACGAGCCGGTCCACAGCTACGCGCCGGGCAGCCCGGAACGGGCCCGCCTGGAGGCGAAGCTGAAGGAGCTGGGCGGCCAGGAGCCGGTCCAGCTGACCATGACGATCAACGGTGAGCGCCGGATGGGCGGCGGCACCGAGTTCCACGTCGTCCAGCCGCACAACCACGCGGCGAGGCTCGGCACCCTGCGCAACGCCACCCAGGCCGACGCGCAGGAGGCCATCGACACTGCCCTGGCCGCGGCCCCGGCCTGGCAGGCGCTCTCCTTCGACTCCCGCGCCGCGATCTTCCTGCGCGCCGCCGACCTGCTGGCCGGCCCCTGGCGCGAGACCCTGGCCGCCGCCACCATGCTCGGCCAGTCCAAGACCGCGCAGCAGGCCGAGATCGACACCCCCTGCGAGCTGGTCGACTTCCTGCGCTTCAACGTGCACTTCGCCCGCCAGATCATGGCCGAGCAGCCGATCTCCTCGGACGGCGTGTGGAACCGCAGCGACCACCGCCCGCTCGAGGGCTTCGTCTACGCGATCACCCCGTTCAACTTCACCGCCATCGCCGGCAACCTGCCGACCGCGCCGGCGCTGATGGGCAACGTGGTGCTGTGGAAGCCCTCGCCGACCCAGCAGTTCTCCGCGCACCTGCTGATGCAGCTGCTGGAGGCGGCCGGCCTGCCCAAGGGCGTCATCAACATGGTGACCGGTGACGGCCTGGACGTCTCCGCCGTCGCGCTGAAGCACCCGGCGCTGGCCGGCATCCACTTCACCGGCTCCACCGCCACCTTCCAGCACCTGTGGCGCGAGGTCGGCAACAACATCTCCGGCTACCGCACCTACCCGCGGATCGTCGGCGAGACCGGCGGCAAGGACTTCCTGGTCGCCCACCCGTCCGCCGACCGGGCCGTGCTGAAGACCGCGATGACCCGCGGCGCCTTCGAGTTCCAGGGCCAGAAGTGTTCGGCGCTCTCCCGCGCCTACGTCCCGGCCTCGATCTGGGCCGAGCTGAAGGACGAGTTCCGGGACGAGGTCGACGGCCTGACCATGGGCGACGTCACCGACCTGTCGAACTTCATGTCCGCCGTCATCGACGACCGCGCCTTCGCCAAGAACAAGGCCGCGATCGACCGCGCCCAGGCCGACCCGCAGGTCGAGGTCCTGGCCGGCGGCACCTACGACGACAGCGTGGGGTACTTCGTCCGACCGACCGTGCTGGTCTGCCAGGACCCGGCCTCGGAGTACTTCCGCGACGAGTACTTCGGCCCGGTCCTCGCCGTGCACGTCTACGAGGACGATAAGTACGACGAGATGCTGACCCAGATGGAGTCGGTCTCGGACTACGCCCTGACCGGCGCGATCATCTCGCAGGACCGCGAGGCCGTTCAGCACGCGATGCTCAAGCTGCGGAACGCGGCCGGCAACTTCTACATCAACGACAAGCCGACCGGCGCGGTCGTCGGCCAGCAGCCGTTCGGCGGCGCCCGCGCCTCGGGCACCAACGACAAGGCCGGCGCCAAGCAGAACCTCGCGCGGTGGACCTCGACCCGCTCGGTCAAGGAGACCTTCGTCCCGCCGACGGACTACCGCTACCCGCACATGGGCTGACCGTCCCACCGGGACCCGTTCGCGGTCCCCGACGCCCCCGGCCCCGCAACCGGGCGGCGTCCCACGGGCGGCGAGCCGACCACCCCCCTCGGCTCGCCGCCCGTCCTTTCTGCCACCCCTCGGAAACACCAGCTCCAGGAGTCACGATGCTCCGTTCCGCCCTCCTCGCCGCCTCCCGTTCGGCCCAGGTCCGCACCGTCGTCGAGAAGTTCCCGCCGACCCACGCGATAGTCGAGCGCTTCGTCGCCGGCGAGACCCTCGACGACGCCGTCACCGCCTGCGACGACCTCGTCGCGACCGGCCGCAAGGTCACCCTGGACCACCTCGGCGAGGACACCCGCGACGCCGCCCAGGCCGCCGGCACCGCCGAGGCGTACGAGCACCTGCTCGCGGCGCTCAAGGAGACCGGCCTGGCCGCCGGTGCCGAGGTCTCGGTCAAGCTCTCGGCCGTCGGCCAGTTCCTCCCGGTGGACGGCGAGAAGATCGCCCTGGAGAACGCCCGCCGCATCTGCGAGGCCGCCGCCGACGCCGGCACCACGGTGACCCTCGACATGGAGGACCACACCACCACCGACTCCACCCTCGCGATCGCCCGCGAGCTGCGCCAGGACTTCCCCTGGCTCGGGGTCGTCCTCCAGGCCTACCTGCGCCGCACCGAGGCCGACTGCCGCGAGTTCTCCGGCCCCGGTTCGCGGGTGCGCCTGTGCAAGGGCGCCTACAAGGAGCCCGAGTCGGTCGCCTTCCAGGGCAAGCACGAGGTCGACCTCGCGTACGTCCGGGCGCTCAAGGTCCTGATGGCGGGCGAGGGCTACCCGATGATCGCCTCGCACGACCCCAACATGATCAAGATCGCCGGCCAGCTGGCCCAGTGGAACGGCCGCAAGCGGGACTCCTTCGAGTACCAGATGCTCTTCGGCATCCGCCCCGAGGAGCAGCTGCGCCTCGCCGCCGAGGGCAACACCATGCGCGTGTACCTCCCGTACGGCGAGGAGTGGTACGGCTACTTCATGCGCCGCCTCGCCGAGCGCCCGGCCAACCTGACCTTCTTCCTGCGCGCCATGGCCACCCGCGGCTGACCCCGCGCGGCGACCGACCGGCCCGGGTCCCCCTCCCGCGATGGGGGGACCCGGGCCGGTCGCGTCGGCGCCGGTCAGATGAAGGGCTTGGTGTCCAGCTCCAACTCGAACGGGGCGGGGAGGACGAGCGGCTCGCCGAACCCCGCGAGGTGCAGCTCGGTGTACTCGTCGCGCTTGGGCTTCGAGAAGAGGCTGACCTGCGACTTCTCCCGGTCGATGAGGAGATGGAGCGGGATTCCGGCGCGTGCGTAGCAGTGCCGCTTGGCGATCCGGTCCTGGTCCGGCTTGCTGGAGGTCACCTCGGCGGCCATGGCCACACCGTCGGGCTCCATCCAGGGCGGGGCGAAGATGTCTGCCTGTCGGCCGGACGTGCAGGCCGGTTCTGTGGATGGCACGGGTCGTCACCGTAGTGGCGGGACGGGCGGGTCGTGTCGGGAGTGCGGGACTTTCACCCGATCGTGGGAAGGCGGATCGGCGTAGGATCTTCGCGCTGGTGAACTCTGGCGTGTGAGCGAGGAGTTGGCATGGTGCTGAAGCGGTTCGCGGAGCTGTCCACGCCGTTGGTGGCGGACGCCTGCATGCGGGTGGGGGTGGCGTTGCGGGTGGCGCCGGCGGGGGTGGCGGCGGTGGTGCCCGGGAGCCGGGTGGCCGGGCGCGTGCTGCCGGTGCGGCACTACGGGAGCGTGGACGTGTTCCTGGAGGCGTACGGCGCGGCGGAGCCCGGGGACGTCGTGGTGATCGACAACGGCGGGCGGACGGACGAGGCGTGCATCGGGGACCTCGCCGTGCTGGAGGCGCGGGCCGCCGGGGCCGCCGGGGTGGTGGTGTGGGGGCTGCACCGCGACACCCCGGAGCTGGTGGAGATCGGGCTGCCGGTGTTCAGCTACGGCACGCTGCCGCTCGGCCCGGTGCGGCTGGACGGGCGGGAGCCCGAGGCGCTGACGGCGGCCCGGTTCGGTCCGCACCTGGTGGACACCGGGGACGTGGTGTTCGCGGACGCGGACGGTGTGCTGTTCGTGCCGTCCGCGCGGCTGGACGAGGTGCTGGACGCGGCGGCCGGGATCGCCCGCACCGAGCGGGCGCAGGCGGAGCGGATCCGCTCCGGCGACACGCTGCGGCGGCAGACCGCGTTCGCGGAGTACCTGGAACGCCGCGCCGCCGACCCGGGGTACACCTTCCGGCAGCACCTGCGGCGGGTCGGCGGGGCGATCGAGGAGTAGGGCGGGTGCCGCCGGTCAGAGCGCCAGATGCATGACGTACAGGGGGACGTAGCCGTGCACGGGGTGGTGGAAGGCTTCCGGGACGGTGCCGACGATGCGGAAGCCGAGCGACTCGTAGAGCTTCACCGCGTGCTCGTTGGTCGCGACCACGGCGTTGAACTGGATCGCGCGGTAACCGGAGCGGCGGGCCCAGTCGATGCTGTCCAGGACGAGCGCCCGGCCGACGCCGCGGCCGCCGTGCGCCGGGTCCACCATGTAGCTCGCGCCGGCGACGTGGCCGCCGTTGCCCATCTGGTTGCGGTTCGTCTTGGCGGTGCCGAGGACGGCGCCCGTGGTCTCGTCCACGGCGACCACGGTGCGGTGCGGTTCGGGCAGCAGCCACCACTCCCGGCCCTGCTCGAAGTCGAGGTCGAGCGGGTAGGTGAACGTCTCGCCGGCCGCGACGATGGCGTGGAAGAACGGCCAGATGCCCGGCCAGTCCTCGGTGGTGGCTTCCCTGATCAGCATCCGGACATGATGCGCGGCGGACGGCGGGAGGTCCAGTCGTTTTCTCCCGCCGCCCGACCGGCCGTCAGAGCATCGAGGCGGCCGGCTTGACCATCGCCCGGGCGGTCTTGGCGTCGACGTACTCGCCGATCGCGGTCATCACCCACTCGCCCGAGTACTGGCGGACCAGCTTGCACATCACCACGCCGGTGCGGGACTCGGAGTGGGTGAGGTCGAAGCGGACCAGCTCCTGGCCGGTGCCGGCGTCGACCAGACGGCAGTACGCGTTCTTGACCTCGGTGAACTTCTGACCGGAGAAGGAGTTCACCACGAAGACCAGGCCGCACACCTCCTGCGGCAGCCCGTTGAGGCGGACGGTGATCGACTCGTCGTCACCGCCGCCCTCGCCGGTCAGGTTGTCGCCGGAGTGGACGATCGCGCCGTTGAAGATGCCCAGCTTCATGAACCAGGCGGTGTCCAGCTTCTCGCGCTTGCCGTCGAAGGCGAGGCAGGAGGCGTCGAGGTCGATGTTGCGGCCGCGGCCGGCGGGCTCCCAGCCGAGGCCCATCCGGATCGAGGAGAGGAAGGGCTTGCCGTTCTTCTCCAGCGAGACCGAACCGCCCTTGGTGAGGCTGACCCGGCCCTTGTCCAGGGTGACCTTGGTGAGGGACGGCGCCGCGGCGGCGGGCGGGGCCGGGGGCATCGGGGGCGCGCTCTGCGGCATCGGCGGGGCGGAGGCCATGGCGAGCCGGGGGTCGACCGGGCCGGCGGCCGGCGGCGGGGTCGGCGCGGCGGCGGCCGGGGCGGGCGGGGGCGGCGCGACCTGGGTGACCGGGGCGGCGGCCGCCGGAGCCGGCTGCTCCTCGACCGAGACACCGAAGTCGGTGGCGATGCCGGCCAGACCGTTCGCGTAACCCTGGCCGACCGCGCGAACCTTCCAGGCGCCGTTGCGCTGGTAGACCTCGACCACGATCAGTGCGGTCTCCCGGCCGAGCGCCGGCGAGGTGAAGGTGACCAGGACCTCGCCGGTGGCGGCGTCGCGGACGGTCGCGGTCGGCTCCATGCCCGCGAAGGTGGCGCCGGCCTCGTCGGGACTGGCGGTCACCACGATCTTGCTGATCCCGGCCGGGACGGCGGCGGTGTCGACGATGATGGCGTCCGGGCTGCCCGCGGCGGCCGGGCGGTGGGTCACCCCGGGCCCGTTGGGGGCGTTGTAGAAGACGAAGTCGTCGTCCGAACGGACCTTGCCGGCATCGGTCAGCAGCAGGCCCGAGACGTCCAGCGCCTTGGGTGCGGTGACCTCGACGGTCACCCGCGCGGCGGTCAACGGGGCATTGCCGCCCTGGGTCAGGACCGTGGACACGAACTCCTCCTGGGAATGACGTGGTGCGGGGCCGGCCCCGGCGGTGGGGCGGCTGTGCCGACTGGCGACCACAGTAACGAACGAGGTCGGCCGGATGAGCCCGATCGGGCCGCTGACCTGTCGGGTTGTCCGACCGGAGCGGACCGGGCCGGACGGGGGTGGTGCGGCGGTGCCGGAGCCGCTCAGCGGGCGGGTGCGGGTGCGGGTGCCGCTACCGGCGCGGACGCCGGCGTGGTGGCGCCGGGACGGCTGCCGGTGCCGGACGGTGCCGCGAAGCCGCCGAGGGCGGCGACGGCGCGCGGCCGGTCGATCCCGAAGGCACTGGCCTTCCAGCACTCGGCGGTCCGGGGCGCGGCGCGGCGCGGTGCGGGCGGGCGGATGCCGAGCACGGCGAAGGTGTACCGGCCGGGGCGGACGTCGGTGCCGGGCGGGGTGGTGAAGCGGTACACCGCCGAGCCGCGTTCCTGGTGGGCGGTGATCACGACGCCGGTCAGGTCCGTCCAGACGGTGCCGGCGCCGGGGGCCAGCGCGCCCGGGGCGAGCCGGAACTCGGCCTGGAGCGCGGTCAGCGGCTCGGTGACGGTCAGTGCGAGCAGGTGGCGGGTGCCGTCGCGGCCGAGCGGCTGGACCAGGGCCGCGCCGCTGAGCGCCAGGTCGTCGGTGCTGTCGGTGCCGCCCTTGCCGCCCGTCTCGCCCCGGTCACCCTTTTCGCCGGTGCCGCCGGTGGCGCCCTTCCCGTCGGTGGCGCCCTTCCCGTCGGTGCTGTCGGTGCCGCCGGTTCCGGGGTCGGCGAGGATCTCGCCGGTCCGGTCCGGCGGGGTCGGTGCCGGGGTGCCCGGGACGGGGGCGAGCGGGCGGGCCGCGGTCGGCGAGGGGGAGGGCGCGGGGGTGGCCGGGGCCGTCGTGCCGGTCGCCGGCTCCCCGGCGGGCCGGTCGGCGGTCGGCCGGTCGGCGTTGCGGGAGGCGGGCTGCTCCTCGGCGGGCTGCCCGGCGGCGAGGGTGTCCTGGCCGCCGCCGACGGTACCGGTGCCGCCCTGCCCCCCGGCGGGCTCGCCGGTCACGCCGTGCCGGGGCGGCGGGCCCTCGGCGAGCGGTACGCCGCTGGGGGATCCGCCGCGGGGCGCGGCCGGGGTGGTGGACCGCGGGCCGGTGGTGCTCCCCGGGGCGCGGGGGCCGGTCGGGCCGGGCAGGGGGACGGCAGGGGTGGCCGGGGGACGGCCCGCGGTGGCGTCCGCGGTGCCGGTCTCCCGGTCGGCCGTGGTGCCCGAGGCGGGACCGGACGCGGTGCCGGAGGCGGTGCCCGAGCCGCTGTCGGGGCCGACGGCCGGGCTCGGCGGCGGGGCGCTGGAACCGACCCTGGAGACCCCGGCCCGGCGGCCCACACCCTGCTGTTCGCTGAGCAGCAGGGTGGTGGCGATGCTGATCCCCACGACGGTGGACATCGCCATCGCGGCGCCGGAGAATCGCAGGGTGGGCAGTCGTAGGCGGCCGCCGAACGGGCCGGGCCGTCCGTGCCGGCCGTGCCTGGTGCGGTGACGGTCGTGCGGGTACGCCGCGTCCTGCCCGGTGTCCTCGGACGGACCCACCGGACCCCTCCCTCCCCTGAAGTCGCCGTTGCGGTCGCCGCATTCTCCCACGTACCGACGGCGGCGCCGGTGCCGCCGACCGGGCGGACGGCCGCCGGCCGGCCCGGTGCGGCCGGCCCGACCGGGATCCGGTCGGGGGCGTCGTCCGGGACGCGTCCGGGCCCGGCCCGAGTGTCCCCCCGGGGCCGAGCGTGCGGAGTCCGCCGGGTGCGCGCGCGGGCGTGCGCCGGCAGGGGGACGAGCGTAGCAGCGGGCACCCGGGCGGTGGCCAGAGCCTGGACCGAATGGATCAAATCCGTGGACAACCCTTTGGCCAGCGGAAGTTGACGGTCCGTCTGACAAGGGCGGCAACGGGCCCGGTAAGGGACCCCGGGAGCGTTCGGGGATTATTGCAACCCCCTTGCAACCCTTGCCGGTCCGTCGCGCGGTGGCGCAGTCTGGAGGGCATTCCACGCCGTCCCGGAGAGACCGTCATGCCGCCCGACCCGCTGCCAGCACCCTCCAGTGCCCCTCTCGCCGCTACCCCCACGGGCGGCGAAGAGGCAGGCTCCACCGCCGCTCCGGCGGCGGTGGAGGAGGTGCTGTCCCTGCGGATCTCGCTGGGCGAGGAGGTGGTCGGAGAGGTCCGTACGCGGTTCCGGTTCGACGCCGCGCGCCCGTACGAGGTGCTGCTGACGTTCCATCTGGGGCGGCCGGACGAGGCCGACTGGGTGTTCTCGCGCGAACTGCTGCGCGACGGCCTGCGCTCGTTGAGCGGTCAGGGCGACGTCAAGCTGTGGCCGGCCTACTGTCCGTGCCACGGCTCGACGTTGCACCTGGCGCTGGAGTCCCCGCACGGCAGCGCGCTGCTGGAGGTCTCCAAGCCGAAGGTCCGGGCCTGGCTGGACCGGACGTACGCGCTGGTCTCGGAGGAGGCGGAGCGGGCCCACGGGCCGAGCGACGCCGAGCTGACCGCGCTGCTGTCCGGCGGCCGCTGAGCCCGGGGCGGGCGGTGCGCCCGGACCGGTGATGTGCTCGGACCGGTGATGCGCTCAGGCCGGCGGCAGCGGGACCCGGCCGGTCCGCGGGGCCGGCAGCTGGCCCGGTGGGGGCGGGGGCCCGGGGAGCCGGACGGTGCCGCCCGCGAGTCCCGCGCGGAGCCTGCGCACGGCCGGACCGGAGGAGGACGGCAGCAGGTCGTACGGGTCCTCAGGCCCGGCCACGCCGACCAGCACCGATTCGGCGAAGCGGTAGGGCCGGTGGGCCAGCAGGCCGCCCAGGTGGCGGCGGAGCCGGGAGAGTTCGGCCCGCACCGTCACCGTCCTGGCCGGGTCCCCGAACAGCGCGTCGGCCAGCTGGGCCGCGCTGAGGCCGTTCCGTTCGGTGGCGAGCAGCAGCAGCAGTTCGGCGTGGCGGGGGCTGAGCGCGTGCGACCAGCTGCCGGCCGCGCCGTGCACCGACAGCGCCGGACTGCCCGGCCGGCGCAGGTCGAGCCGGACCCGGGCGCCCTCGGCCTGTTCGGCGAGCAGGCCGCCGAGGCCGCCGGGCCCGTCGGGAGCGCCGGGGTCGTCCGGATCCTCGGGGTCCGCGGCCGGTGCCGGCGCGGCGCTGCGGAGCGGCACCGGGCGGACCAGCCAGCCGTCGGCGAGCGGCTCGATCACGCATTCGCCCAGGCTGGGCAGCCAGTGCACGGCGGCGGTGCTCCAGCCCTCGGCGGGCAGTCGCAGCCGGGCCGGTGGTGGCAGGCCCGCCGCGGCGGCCGTCCAGCCGGCCGCGTCGACGACCAGGGCGGGTCCGTTCACCCGGGCCAGCATCGGGGCGGCGAGGGTGCGCAGGTGGTGCAGTGATTCGAGGCGGCGGGCGCGCAGTTCGGTCTCGGCGAGCTTGGCGGCGGTGGCGGTGAGCTGGAGCAGGTAGGGGCGGACGGAGTGGGCCGGGCCGCTGAGGTTGATGGCGCCGATCAGCCGGCCGGTGCCGGGGTCGTGCACGGGGGCGGCGACGCAGGTCCACGAGTGGTGGCTGCGCAGGTAGTGCTCGGCGGAGTGGACCTGCATCGGGCGCTGGGCGCGCAGGGCGGCGGCGATCCCGTTGGTGCCGACGCTCTCCTCGATCCACCGGGCGCCGGTGAGGAAGCCGATCCGGTCGGCGCTGCGGCGCAGTCCGCGCTCGCCCTCCTGCCAGAGGATGTGGCCGTCCGCGTCGGCGATGGCGAGGATCAGCGGTGGCTGGCCGGGCTGTTCGAGCAGGGTGTCGCGGAGGACGGGGAGCAGCGGGTCGAGGCCGCTGGTGCGGCGGCGGTGTTCGATCTCGGCGGGGCCGAGGTGGACGGCGGCGGCGCCGGCGTCGGGGTCGAGGCCGATCCGGCGCAGGCGTTCCCAGGAGTCGCCGATCTCGGGGCGGGGCTGGAACAGGGACGGGTCGTCGGGGCCGGTGTCGCGGGTGGCGGCGCGGGCGGCGGCCTCGGCGAGGGCGCGTTCGTGGACCTTGGCCAGTTCCGCAGCCGTCTGCGGAGTACGACGCTCGGGTCGTCGGGTCTGCCGTCCTGGCTGCCGCACTCGGTTCGCTCCTCGCCGCCGTCCGAGGGCGCGCCGGGGTCGACGCGCTGACGAAAGAGTACGGGCGCCACCCGTTCCTGGGGATGGGGTCTGCCAACTCGGAATACCCGGTGGTATGGAAGTGGACATGCCAATGACCGGGAGTGTCCGGACGGGGTGGGAAGGGGTCCGGCGAGGGGCGGGAGCGGTGGGCGGGTGCCCGGTTCCGGGGCGGTCGGGGCGGGCGGCCGCAAGCGGGCGCGCGGGGCCTGCGGGGTGCGCGCCCGGCGCACGGGTGCGTAGCAGGGGCGCGTGTCCGAATGCTGGTCACAGTGGCCGGCGGGGGGTGGGCGGCGGCCGGCTCGGGCGCGCCCGGTATCGACCGTTATCCGGTACAGATCTTCGTTCTGGTAGTAGTTGTCCTCATGCTCCCGATTGTTTGCGAACTGTTCGGTGACCGGCGGTACCGCCGTCACGCCGGTGCCGACCGGTGACGGCGCCGCTCCCGACCCCGGTACTGCTCCCGGCGCAGGCGGCGGTGCACGAGGCGGCGGCGTCGGGCCTTCCGGTGCCCGGCGTTCCGGTGTCCGGCGTTCCTGCGTCCGGCGTTCCGGTGCCCGGCATGCCGCTGCACGAGCTGGCCGTGTACGACGGCAGTGGCGTCTCCGGCGGCCTGTACAGCCGGGTGGTCGGCTGGGCGGACGCCGCGCCGCACTGGCTGGACCGGGTGGTCGCGCTCTGGTCGCTGCTCGGCCTCGGGCTCTTCGCGCTGCTGATGCTCGCCGCCTGGTGGCGGGCGCGCGGGGGCGGGCCGGCCGTGATGGCCCGGGTGCTGGCCGCGGCGCCGGTCGTCCTGCTCGCCTACGCGGTGAACTCCGCTTTCAAGGGAGTGGTGGAGGAGGTCCGGCCGTGCGCGCAGCTGCGGGTGCGGGACACCCTGGAGAGCTGCCCGGGGCCCGGTGACTGGTCCTTCCCGAGCAACCACACCGTGATCGCGTTCGCGGCCGCCGCCGCGCTGCTGCTCGTCGACCGGCGGATCGGCGCGGTGGCCGCCGTGGCCGCCGTGCTGATGGGTGCCTCCCGGGTCTGGGTGGGGGTGCACTATCCGCACGACGTCCTGGTGGGGGCGGTGGTCGGCGTGCTGGTGGCGGTGCCGCTGGTGCTCGCGGCCGGCCGGGCCGGGCCGCTGGTGGCACACGCCCGCACCGGTCCGCTGCGGCCGCTGCTGGGCACGGGGGCCGCGGCGGCGGTCGCCGGCCCGGGCCGGCCGGTCGGGGTGCGGCGGGACTGAGCGGTCCCGGCCGGGCCTGCCAGTGGGGGAGGGACCGGGCGGCCCGGAACCGGCAGGCCGGACGCTGTCCCGGCCCTTGTGCGGCAGGGGTGCCGGGGAAGAGCATGTGAGCCGGGCGCGGCGGCCCCCGACGGGGGTACCCGCCCGGCTCAGTCGTGCCAGGGCGCCGCGCGCCGGGCGTGCCAGTGGAGGGAAGTGCTGCTCATGCCGTACCGACTCGACATCACCCAGGGGGACTGGCCGGCCGAGGAGCTCGGCAAGGGCGTCGAGGGCCTGCTGGCCGAGGCGATGGTGCTCACCCTGGCGACGGCGGGCCACGAGCACGGCCCGCACGCCAACCTCGCCTTCTTCGCCTACGACGACGACCTCGTCCTCTACTTCGTCAGTGAGCGCGCCACCCGCCACAGCCACCACCTGGCCGAGGAGGCCAGGGCGGCGGCCACCGTGTTCCTGCCGCCGCCGGTCTTCGGCGAGCAGCTGCGCGGACTCCAGCTGACCGGCAGCGCGGGAGAGGCGTGGGGGCGGCAGGCCGAGTCGGCGCTGGCCGCCTACCAGGGGCGGTACCCGGCCTTCGCGCGGGACGAGGAGGTGCGGCGGCAGTTCCTGACCGGTGGCGGGGCGGCGGCGCTGTACCGGTTCCAGGTGGAGGGGCTGACGGCGGTGGACGAGCCGAAGTTCGGCCGGCGGAACTACCTGCGGGCGGCCGTGCGGCGCTGACCCCGGCCGCGGCGCCCGTCCGGGCCCGGCGGGCGCCATGTTGGCTGTACAACTTTTCGGTCGGTTCATCTGCGGTCCGCCGGTCGGACTCCCCTCGGACACCTGGCGGCATCAGCCTGGCCGCATGAGAGTCATCGTCGTAGGAGCAGGCGTGCTCGGCACCATGCACGCCTGGCAGGCCGTCGAGCGCGGCCACGAGGTCGTCCACCTGGAGCGCGAGGCGGAGGCGCGCGGCGCCTCGGTGCGCAACTTCGGCCTGGTCTGGGTCAGCGGCCGCGCCCGGGGTGAGGAACTGGACACCGCGCTGCGGGCCCGCGAGCTGTGGGAGCGGATCGGCGGGCAGGTCCCCGACCTCGGCTTCCGCGCCAACGGCTCGCTCACCGCGATCCGCACCGAGGCCGAACTCGCGGTCGCCGAGCAGGCGCTGACCCTGCCCGACGCCGCCGCGCGCGGCTACCGGCTGCTCGACGCCGAGCAGACCCGGGCCGCCAACCCCGCCCTGCGCGGCAAGCTGCTCGGTGCCCTGTGGTGCGAGCGGGACGCCGCGGTCGAGCCGCGCACCGCCCAGCCCGCGCTGCGCGCCGCCCTGACCGCCACCGGCCGGTACACCTTCCTGCCCGGGCGCGAGGTCCGCGACGTCGTCGGCGAGAACGCCGTCCGCGACGACCACGGCGACGTCCACACCGGTGACCTGGTGATCCTCTGCACCGGCGCCTGGCTGGGCGGCCTGGTCCGCGAGCTGGCGCCCGAGCTGCCGGTCCGCAAGGTGCGGCTGCAGATGATGCAGACCGACCCGCTGGACGAGCCGATGACCACCTCGGTCGCCGACGGCGACTCCTTCCGCTACTACCCGGCCTTCGCCGGCGACGCCCTGGACCGCCTCCGCGAGGTCCAGCCGCAGCCGCCGGTCGCGGCCGAGCACAAGATGCAGCTGCTGATGGTCCAGCGCCGGGACGGCGGTCTGACCATCGGCGACACCCACGAGTACGACCACCCCTTCGGCTTCGACGTGGTCGAGGACCCGTACGACCACCTGGTCGGCGTGGCCGAGGAACTGCTCGGCCGCCCGCTGCCCCGGGTCCGCCGCCGCTGGGCCGGCGTCTACGCGCAGTGCGTCGACACCACCCGGGTGGTCCACCGCGAGCGTGTCCGCGACGGCGTCTGGCTGGTCACCGGCCCTGGCGGCCGGGGCATGACCTGCTCGCCCGCGATCGCCGAGAAGACCGCCGAACTCGCCAACCTGTAAGTCCGCCAACCTGTAAGTCTGTCGAAGGAATTGAACATGTCGAACGACATCCGCCTGGTCGTCCTGGACATGGCCGGCACCACCGTGGCCGACGGCGGCCTGGTCGAGCGGGCCTTCGGGGCCGCCGCCGGCTCGCTCGGGGTCGAGACCGGCAGTGCCGAGCACGCCACCATGCTGGAGCACGTCCGCGCCACCATGGGCGAGTCCAAGATCTCGGTCTTCCGCCACCTGTTCGGCGAGGAGGAGAAGGCCCAGCGGGCCAACGCCGCCTTCGAGGCCGCCTACCACGACCTCGTCGACGAGGGTCACTGCGCGGCGCTGCCCGGCGCGGCCGAGGCCATCGCCGAACTCCGCGGCCAGGGCCGCAAGGTGGTCCTCACCACCGGTTTCTCCCGGGCCACCCAGGACCGCATCCTGGCCGCCCTCGGCTGGCAGGACATCGCCGACCTCACCCTCTGCCCGGCCGAGGCCGGCCGGGGCCGCCCCTATCCGGACCTCGCGCTCGCCGCGCTGCTGCGCACCGGGACCGACGACGTCCGGCAGGTCGCGGTGTCCGGCGACACCGGCTACGACATGCTGACCGGTGTCCGGGCCGGCGCCTCGGTGGTCGCGGGCGTCCTCACCGGCGCCCACGACGAGCAGCGGCTGCGGGCCGACGGCGCCACCCACGTGCTGAAGTCCGTCGCCGAGCTGCCCGCCCTGCTGGGACCGGTCGGCTGAGCAGTACCCGGGCGGGGGCGCGACGCGAGGCGCGCCCCCGCCCGGGGCATTCGGCGTCCCGGTGCGGGCCGGGGAGGAAGGCGGCCGGCTGGGCGGAGACCGGACCCGGCCCCGGACCGGCGGTCAGCCCGCGGCGAGGAGGGCGGGGAGTTCGCGCATGTCCTCGAAGACGACCGTGCCCGGGCCGGTCAGCCGGGCGGCGGGGGTGAGGCCGCCCGCGTAGCCGAAGGCGCGCATGCCGGCCGCGCGCGCGGCCAGGACGCCCGGGGCGCTGTCCTCGACGACGGCGCAGGCCGACGGCGGCACGCCCATCCGCTGCGCCGCGTGCAGGAAGAGGTCCGGGGCCGGTTTGCCCCGGGCGACCTCGGTGGCGCTGAAGATCCGGCCGGCGAAGCGGTCGAACAGCCCGGTGCGGCCCAGGGTGTGCGCCATCTTCTCGTGCGAGCCGCTGGACGCCACGCAGGTCGGCAGGGTGATCGCGTCGAGCGCCTCCGGCAGGCCGTCGACCGGCTCCAGACCGGCGTCCACCTGCTCGGCGTGCCGGCGCACGAACTCCGCCCACCAGCGGTCGGCGGTCTCCCGGCCGAGCCGCTCGGCGACCTGTTCGTCGATCGAGGCCATCGAGCGGCCGATGAAGCGCTCCACCACCTCCTCCTCGGTGAGCGGCCAGCCGAGTTCGGCGCCGAGGCCGGTCTGCACCCGGGCCGCGATCCGCTCGCTGTCCACCAGGACGCCGTCGCAGTCGAAGATGACGAGCCGTACCGGCCCGGTCGGGATGATCATGCGCGCAGGATAGACCGGTCACGGCCGGTCACGGTCGGGTCGGGTGGGGCCGGTCACGGCCGGGCGGCCCGGGGCGGGAATCCGTGGATCCGGATCGGCCACCTCCGGTACCTTGATCGTCGGCCGGCTCCTCGGAGGGGCCGGGACGATCGAACGGGGGCAGAAATGGCCGAACTGGCCGACAAAGCAGCATTGGTGACGGGTGGTTCGCGGGGCATCGGACGGGCGGTGGCGCTCCGGCTGGCCGCCGGCGGTGCGCTGGTCGTGGTGCACTACGGGGGCAACGCGGAGGCGGCGGAGGAGACCGTGGCCCGGATCGTCGCGAACGGCGGCCGGGCGTTCGCCGTCGGTGCGCGGTTCGGGGAGCCCGGCGCCGTGGAGCGGCTGTTCGAGGGCGTGACCGCGGGGCTGGCGGAGCGCGGGGTGCGGGGCCTGGACATCCTGGTCAACAACGCCGGGATCAGCTCGGGCAGTTCGATCGGGCAGGTCACCGAGGAGGAGTTCAACCGGCTCCTCGCCGTCAACGTGACCACGCCGTTCTTCGTGATCCAGCGCGCGCTGGCGCTGCTGAACGACGGCGGCCGGATCATCAACATGGGTTCCACCGCCAGCCGCTTCGCGGTGTCCACGCAGATCGGCTACACGGTCACCAAGGCGGCGCTGGAGGCGATGGGCCCGTCCCTCGCCAATGAGCTGGGCCTGCGCGGGATCACCGTCAACACGGTGGCGCCCGGCGCGGTGCGGACCGACATGACCGCGGCCTACACCGGGATACCGGAGATCGTCGCGGGCCTGGAGTCGATCACCGCGCTCGGTCGCCTCGGCGAGCCGGAGGACGTCGCCGACGTGGTCGGATTCCTGGCCGGACCGCAGGGCCGCTGGGTGACCGGCCAGACCGTCGACGTCTCGGGCGGTACCTACCTGGGGCCGATCGCCCACGTCTGACCGGTGCGGGGAACGGCGCGCCGGGCGGTGGTCCCACCGCCCGGCGCGTTCGTCGTCACCCGTGCGGGGCCCGGTTCAGTGGCCGCCCTTGAGGTTGAGCACGACCACGCCGACGATGACCAGGGCGAGGCCGATCCACTGCGTCCGCCCCAGCGACTCGCCGAAGGCGACGACGCCGATGCCGGCCACGGCGGCGGTGCCGGCGCCGGACCAGACGGCGTAGGCGATCGAGACCGGTATGTGCTTGAGGGCGCGGCCGAGCAGGGCGAAGGACAGCACGTAGCCGATCGCCACGCCCACGCTGGGCCAGAGCCGGCTGAAACCCTCGGTCAGCTTGAGGCAGCTGGTGGCACAGACTTCACTGATGATCGCCAGGGCGAGGAGTACGTAGGGCACGGAGCATTAAACCCCGGGCACGGCGGTGAGCCGGCCGAGGAGGTCGAGGTCCGCGTGCTCCAGGCTGTCCAGCAGGGTGATCCGGGAGCCGTCCGGGATCGCGGTGCCGGTGGACGGGACGGCGAGCACGGCGCAGCCGGCCGCGGAGGCGGAGGCGACCCCGGTCGGGGTGTCCTCGACGGCGACGCAGGCCGCCGGGTCCAGACCGAGTCGGGCCGCGGCCGCGAGGTACGGGTCCGGGGCGGGCTTGGTGCGCGGGGTGTCCTCGGCGGCCAGGGTCACCGCGAACCAGTCCCGGCCGATGGTGCCCAGCACCATGTCGACCACCCGGCGGGGGGAGGCGGAGACCAGCGCGGTGGGCACCCGGGCGTCGCGCAGCTCGGCCAGCAGGGCGAGCGCGCCGGGGCGGGGGACGGTCTCGGCGGCGACCTTCCCGGCGAAGGAGTCGCCCAGCCGGTCGGCCAGTTCGGCCTCGCTGAGGGCGGTGCCGCTGACCCGGTGGAGGTGGGCGGCGGTGTGCTCGATCGCCTGGCCGAGCACCTCGGGCGCGTCGGCCTCGGTGAGCGGGTGGCGCAGCTCGTCGGCGAGCTCGGCGGCGGCCTCCCACCAGAGGTGCTCGGTGTCGACGAGGGTGCCGTCCATGTCGAAGAGGACGGCGGCGGGTGGGGGAGTTTCAGGCATGGCGGTACCTTCGGTGGTGCACGCGGAGGGTGGACGGGGCGGGCCGGGAGGCCCGGTCCCTGCGGGCGGCCGGGTTCGGCGCGGCGAGGCGCGGGTCGGGTCGGGTGCCGGTCGGGTCGGGTGCCGGTCGGGTGCGGCTCAGACGGTACGCCGGTCGACCAGGACCGGGCGCTCCGGCAGGGTCAGCGCGGCGCGCGAGCCGGCCGGCAGCGCGGCGGCGGTCTCGGTGGGCAGGTCGGCCTTGACCTCGGTGCCGTCGTTCAGGCGGACGGTGAGGCGGGTGACCGCGCCCAGGAAGGACGCCGAGACGACCAGGGCCGGCCCGTGCTCGTCCGGGGTCAGCCGGACGTTCTCCGGGCGGACCAGCACCTGGAGCGGGCCGTCGGCGGGCAGCTCGCCGTCCACGGCGTGGCGGCGGCCGAGCACCTCGACGCCCTCGCCGGAGCGCTCGCAGGGGATGCGGCTCATGGTGCCGACGAACTCGGCGACGAAGGCGGTGGCCGGGCGGGCGTACAGCTCGGCGGGGGCGGCGCACTGCTCGAGCCGGCCGGAGCGCAGGACGGCGACCCGGTCGGCCATCGACAGCGCCTCCTCCTGGTCGTGGGTGACGAACAGGGTGGTGATCCCCAGCTCCTGCTGGAGGCGGCGGATCTCCTCGCGCAGCGACAGCCGCACCTTGGCGTCCAGCGCGGACAGCGGCTCGTCGAGCAGCAGGACGCGCGGCTGGAGGGCGAGCGCGCGGGCGAGCGCGATGCGCTGCTGCTGGCCGCCGGACATCTGGTGCGGGTAGCGGCCGGCGTGCTGCGGCAGACCGACCAGCTCCAGCAGCTCCTGGGCGCGCTTGGTCCGCTCGGCCTTGCCGGCGCCGCGCATCCGCAGGCCGAAGGCGACGTTGTCGGCCGCGGTCAGGTGCGGGAACAGGCTGTAGGACTGGAACACCATGCCGGCGTCGCGCTTGTGCGCGGGGATCGCGGTGATGTCCTTGCCGTCGACCAGGACCTGGCCCGAGTCGTGCTGCTCGAAGCCGGCCAGGATGCGCAGCGCGGTGGTCTTTCCGCAGCCGGACGGGCCGAGCAGGGCGAGCAGCTCACCGGGGTGGACGGTGAGGTCGAGGCCGTCCAGCGCGGTGGTGGCGCCGAAGGTGCGGCGCAGCGAGCGGAACTCGACGGTGGCGCTGCCGGGGGTGACGGGGGCGCCGGTGACGGGGGCGGTGGCCGTGGTCATGATGGGTGACTCCGGGGGGTTTCAGGAGGTGGCGGTCTTGGAGCCGCGCTGACGGCCGACGGAGGCCAGCAGGAGCAGCAGCAGCCAGGTGAGCAGCAGGCTGAGGATGGAGACCGCGACCGACATGTGGGCCTGGCTGTTGCCGACCGAGTAGATCCAGACCGGGAAGGGCTGGAACCCGAGGATCGAGGCGGCGGTGAACTCGCCGAGCACGAGGGCCAGGGTCAGGAACGAGGCGTTGAGCAGCGCGCCGCGCAGGTTCGGCAGGACGACGGTGAACACCGCGCGCGGCCAGCTCGCGCCGCAGTTGCGGGCGGCCTCGACCAGGGTGCGGACGTCCACCGCGCGCAGCCCGGCGTCCAGGGAGCGGTAGGCGAGCGGCAGGGCCATCAGCACGTAGGCGATGACCAGCACCAGCGGGAAGTCCGGGTCCTGGATGAACACGAAGGTCTGGAAGAACGGGGTGTCCATCAGGTAGTCCGGGCCCCAGCGGAGCACGCCGATCATGCCGGCGGTCAGGGCGACCGGGGGGACGACCAGCGGCAGGGTGCAGAGCACGTCGATCACCGGGCGCAGCCGGGGCGCGCCGAGCCGGACCGCGATCAGCGCCGGGACCAGCAGGAGCAGCAGCACCAGCACGGTGACGAGGGCGAGGCCGAGGGTCAGCCAGAGGCTGTCCAGGAAGCCGGGCGCGGAGAGCAGCCCGGTGTAGGCCTCGAAGGAGATGCCCTTGGGCTCGTCGATCGAGAACCAGGCGGAGGCCGCGAGCGGGACCACGAAGTACACGCCGGCGAGCAGCAGCACGGCGCCGCGCCACCAGCGCACCTTCGGCCGGCGGGTGGCCTGGCGGTGGGTGCGGGCGGGGGAGGTCAGCTGAGCCATCGGGCGCTCCGGCGCTGGAGGGGGAGGTACACGGCCATCACCAGGACGGCCACCACGATCATGTTGAGACTGAGGGCGAGGGCGAGGTTGCCCTGGCCGACCAGCACGTTGCCGGAGAGCGCGTCCGCGATCGAGCGGCTGACCAGCGGGACGGTCGCGCCGACCATGGCGGCGGCCGTGGCGTAGGCGGCGAAGGCGCTGCCGAAGAGCAGGACGAAGCCGCCCAGCAGCGAGGGCAGCAGGATCGGCAGCGCGACGTGGCGCCAGTACTGGTAGCCGGTGGCGCGGTTGTTCTGCGCCGCCTCGCGCCACTGGACGCGCAGGCCGTCCAGCGCCGGGGTGATGGTGAGCACCATCAGCGGGATCAGGAAGTACAGGTAGACGATCGTCAGGCCGGTGAAGGTGTACAGCGACCAGCCGTGGTCGGTCAGGTGCAGCAGCTTGGTGATCTCGCCGGCGTTGCCGAGGGTGGCGACGAACGCGAAGGCGAGCGGCAGGCCGCCGAAGTTGGCGAGCACACCGGAGGCGGTGAGCACCGCCTGGCGCAGCCAGCCGCGCTTGGAGGTCACGACCGCCTGGGCGAGCGGCAGGCCGATCAGGGTGGCGAGCAGGGCGGTCAGCGCGGAGAGCTTGAGGCTGCTCAGCATCGAGGTGAGGTAGGCGCCCTGGACGGAGGCCGTCACGTTGTCGAAGGTGAACTGCCCGGCACCGGCCTCCGCGTCGCTGGAGGTGGTGAACGCGCCGATCACGATGGCGACGGCGGGGAGGCCGAAGCCGATCACGAAGAACAGCAGCAGCGGCAGGGTGGCGAGCCACGCGCCGCCGAGGCGGGCGAGCGGTCCGCGCCGCCGGGTGGGGGCGGGGGTGGTGCGTGCGGCGGTGGGCGACGCCCCCGCGCCGCCACCGAGATCGGTGGCGGCGGGGGTGGTCGGCACCGGGGTGGGAGCCGTGGTCATGAGTGCCTTGTCTCAGCCGGATGAGTGGTGTCTCAGCCCGATGGGTGGTGCCTGGCCGGGGTGGGTCAGCCCGCGATGGCCTTGGTCCAGTTCTCGGTGACGACCTTCTTGGCCGCGTTGATCTGGTCCACGGTCGGGAAGTTGGTGAACGGCTTCTCGACGGCCGGCAGCTTGGCGGCCGCGGTGGCGTCCAGGGTGCCGTCCTTCTTCAGGGCCTCGAAGGTGGCCGGGGTGGCGTAGCCGCCGAGGAAGAGGTTCTGGCCCTCGGCGCTGAAGAGGTACTCCTGCCACAGGCGCGCGGCGGCCGGGTGCGGGGCCCACTTGTTGATGGCCTGGTTGTAGAACTGGGCGTAGGAGCCGTCGACCGGGATGGAGACCTTCCAGTCGACACCCTTGTCCTTGAACTGGTCGCTGTAACCGGCGTTCAGGTAGGACCAGTCGATCGAGATCGGGGTCTCGCCCTTCTCGATGGTCGCCGGGGTCGACTCGACCGGGTTGAAGTTGCCGGACTGCTTCAGCTTGCCGAAGAAGTCGATGCCGGGCTGGATGTTGTCCAGCGAACCGCCGTTGGCGAGCGCGGCCGCGTAGACGCCGCCGAAGGCCGAGCCGGACTTGGTCGGGTTGCCGTTGAGGGCGACCTGGCCCTTGTACTCCGGCTTGAGCAGGTCCGCGAAGGTCTTCGGGCAGTTGGCGATCTTCTTGGCGTCGCAGCCGATCGAGATGTAGCCGCCGTAGTCGTTGACGCGGGCGCCGGTCGCGTCCTTCATGCTGTCCGGCACCTTGTCGAAGGTGGCGACCTTGTAGGGGGCGAGGATGCCGTCCTTGACCGCCTGCAGGGCGAAGGCGCTGCCCAGGTCGACCACGTCGGGGGCGCGGTCCTGGCCCTTGCGGGAGTTGATCGCGTTGATCTCGTCCTGGCTGGAGCCGTCCGGGTTCTCCTCCTCGACCTCCAGGCCGTACTTGGCCTTGAAGCCGTCGATGATCTTGCCGTAGTTCGCCCAGTCCCGGGGCAGCGTGATGACGTGCAGCTTGCCCTCCTTCTTGGCGGCGGCGACCAGGCCGTCCAGACCGCCGAAGTCGGCGGCGGAGGTGGCGTCCTTGGCGTCCTTGGTACCGGCCTTGGCGGCGTCGCCGGCCTTGGCGGTCGAACCGGCGGAGCCGCAGGCGGAGAGGGAGAGCGCGGCGGCGGTCAGTACGGCCGCGAAGGCGGCGGCGCGGGCGCGGTGCACGGTCACGGGGAAGTCTCCTGTAAAGGGGGCGTACTGCGAGGGGGCGTTCGCGGGGGGTCCGCGGGCCTGCGTCTCGCGAAGGGCGGCGGGCCGGCCGGGTGAGAGGCCGATCGCGTCGTCCGAGTTGACTAGCCAACTTCGCTGACGGGGGTAAGTACGCCGGAGCCCGGTGACGGGAAGGTGAACGGATGGCCCAGAACCGGGGTCGGCTGCGGGAACGGTCGAATCAGATCGCCGGCGGATGATCGCCGGAGTGCGATGCTTCGGGAGCGCAGCGGGATATGGTCGGGCTGTCCGCGCCGGTACGGGCTGCGCAGGACACCGCCCAGGAGGGACATTGACTGACGTGGCACTGGAGCCGGGGCGCCCCGAGGGCCGCCCGACCGGCCCCGCCGGGGCCGAGCGCGCGTCCGGTTCGCTCTACCGCCAGGTCGCCGCCGACCTGCGCGAGGCGATCACCACGGGCGCGTTCGGCGAGGCCGGCCGGCTGCCCGCGGAGGGCGCGCTCGCCGAGCAGTACGGCGTCTCGCGCGGCACCGTCCGCCAGGCCCTCGCCGTGCTGCGCTCGGACGGACTGGTCACCTCGCGCCGGGGCACCCGCCGCGTCGTGCTCGGCACGGCCCGGGTGCAGAGCTTCTCCGAACTGCTCAGCTTCACGCACTGGGCCTACTCGATGGGCGAGGAGCCCGGCGGCATCCTGGACTCGCTGGTCCGCCGCCCGGCCGACGCCGCCGAGCGCGACCAGCTGCGTCTGGAGCCGGGGGACGAGGTCTATGTGACGGTCCGGCTGCGCACCCTCTCCGGCAAGCCGGTGATGGTCGAGCGGACCGTCTACCCGCCCCGGGTCGGCGAGATCGTCGCCGAGCTGCCGCCGGACGTCGTCTCGCACACCGAGGTGCTGCGCGAGCACGGCATCCTGTTCACCGACGCCGACCACACGATCGACATAGTCGCCGCCAACGCGGACGACGCCCGGCTGCTGGGCTGCCGGCGCGGCGGTCCGCTGCTGCGCGAGCGGCGCCGGACCACGGACCCGACCGGCACTCCGGTGGAGTGGTCCCAGGACCGCTACCTGCCCGGCACGGTGGCCTTCAGCATCCACAACTCGCTGGCCACGTCGGCGCTCTCGCGGCACGCGCGGGAGAGCGACTGAGCCGGGGCGGGGTGCCCTGCCCGAACGCCCGGCTGCCGCACCGCCGTTGAAGCGGTGCGGCAGCCGGGCGGCACGGTGCGGCAGCGGTGCGCCACGGGTGCGGCAGCGGGGCTGTTCGGGTCAGCGCATCAGGGCATCAGCGCATCAGTGCGGCCAGCAGCGGCCGGAAGTGCGTGAAGTCCGGCGTCGCCGCGTCCGCCTCCTTGGCCTCGTCGTCCCAGCGGCGGACCGCCACCGCGTCCTCGGCGCCCGGCCGGGCGGCGAAGGCGGCGGCCTCCTCCTCGGACATCGGACCGCCCTGCACCCGGAGGGTGTACTCCGAGGCCTCGGACAGCCGGGCCCGGTAGTCCGGCTCGACCGCGCACAGGTAGCGCTTGGCCGCCACGTGCAGCCGGACCGGCTCGGTGACCTCCGGGCCGAACCAGCGGGCCAGCCAGTCCGCGCCGGTGTGGCTGTGCCGGTTGTCCCGGCCCTCCATCAGGTCCCGTCCGTGCAGGGCGCCCTGGCTGTGCTTGTCGAGAGAGAGATGCCCGACGTCGTGCAGCAGCGCCGCCGCGACCAGGTGCGGGCCGGCGCCCTTCGCCTCGGCCAGCGCGCCGGCCTGCAGCATGTGCTCGGCCATGGTGACCGCCTCGCCCAGGTACTCCCCGGCGCCCTCGCCCTCGAACAGCGCGGCCAGTTCGTCCAGCGCGGCCGCACGGCGCTCCAGCACGCTCAGGGTGGAGGACAGCGAGTCCAGGTCGGCGTAGCAGCCCTGGAGGTGGCGCCGGCCGTCCTGGGCGAAGGCCGTCCGGGCGTGCAGCAGCCGGACGTTGTCGAAGATCAGGCAGTCCCCGGGGTCGAGGCGGAACTCCAGCTGCAGCGCCGGGCGCAGGGTGATCGCGGCGAACGCCCGGTAGGCGGCGTAGAAGGCGTCCAGCTCCGCCGCCGGACCGCGCAGGGTCGCGATCGAGCGGTTGTTGAACCGCACCTCGCGGATCCGGCCCAGCGGGTCCACGTCGATCAGCGGGCGGTCGGCGCGCAGCTCGGTGCCCCGGTCGCGGAACACGAACGGCACCGGGGTGCGGGTCAGCACCGCGAAGTGCCCGGGCGCCTCCGCGCGCAGCAGCGCCGCCGCCCGGAAGCCGTCCACCAGGCCGGAGTCGCCTCCGGTGGCCGAGTTCTCCAGGCAGTGCAGCAGTTGGAGGGTGGGCACCGGGTCCCGGTACGGGTTGTCCGAGTGCGGGGTGATCGCGGCGCTGGTGAAGGCGAGGTTGTTCGGGTCCGGCTCGACCCGGACGTCGAACAGCTCGCCGTAGTTGGTGACCCGCACGTACCCGAAGGTCTCCGCGACCGCCAGCACCTGCCGCTCCACCACCGGGACGCCGCGCAGCACCGCGAAGCCGGAGCGGCGGACGGCGGCCAGCACGGCGGCCTTCTCGGCCGGGTCGGCCAGGTAGTCGTCCCAGTGGGCCTCCGGGATGCCGCGGGCGAAGTCGGCGGCGGCCCACAACTGCTTGCCGCTCTCGGTGCGGCCGTCCTCCCCGGCCTCCTCGGCCAGCCACCCGACGGGGTAGCGCGAGCGGTGCCCGTCCGACCAGAGCACCTCCAGGTGGCCGTCCAGCTCGGCCCGCGCGGCGATCGCCAGATCGTCCGGCAGCTCGGTGATCTGGAACAGCTTCTGCCCGTTGCGCGGGTCGCGGCACTCGGTGCAGGGGCAGTTGTCGCGCAGCCAGTACGGCGACAGCTCGGCGGTGGTGGTCATGCTCTTCTCCTCGGCGGCCCGGAGGTGGGGGGTCGAAGTTGTACAGACAACTTCTCCGTCGTGCGGGAGCCTGCCCGGGGTCGGTGAGGTCCCGGTGCCGGGGGAGTGAACGGCTCGGGAACACTGCCCGGCCGGGGAGCGCGCGCACCCGGCCCGGCGGCCCGTCGTCAGCGGCCGTACGGGAGCCGCCGGAGCACCCACCAGGCGGCGAGCGCCGGAGTGGTGGCCGCCGCGAGGGCCAGCAGCCAGCCCAGGGCGGTCGGCGGCCACGCGTACACCACCAGCAGGTCGAGGCCGACGCCCAGGGCCAGCAGTCCGGCGACCGGCAGGTGCACGCCGGGGGCGAAGTCCCGCAGCCGGCCGACCGTCTCGCGCCCGGAGACCAGCGTGCCCGCGCCGAAGACCGAGCCGAGCAGGCCGAGGACCAGGATCCAGAGCCCGGCGATCCCGCTCATCGCGCCGTAACGGTGCGCGCGGGCGCCGAGTCCGAGGTCGTTCGCGGCGAACATCAGCGAGACCGAGTCCCCCGGTTCCGGCTCGTCCAGCGTCTCCACCCGGTCCAGGGTCAGTCGTCGGGGCTCGCCGTCCGACCACGGCACGGCCAGCACCATCGGCGCGCTCCAGACCTGGTGGTCGTTGATGTTGACGCCGGTGCGCCGGGGTGTGCCGAGCACCTCGGCTATCTCCACCGTGTACAGGCCGCCGCCCGCGCGCAGGACCCGCTGGGTCCAGCGGCCCTCGGCGCCGTCCGGGCCGACCGCCTGGGCCAGGGCGGCGGTCGGCCCGAGGGCGAGCGCGACGCCCAGCAGGGCGGCGGTGGTCCGGCCGGGGGCGGCGGGCGGCCGCTTGTCCAGGACGGGTCCGAAGGTCGCGCGCCGGATCCGTTCACGCCGGACCTGCTCGCGCCGACGTGTCACCGCCGAGACCGCCAGCCAGCCGAGGGCGCAGACCGAGGTCACCAGCAGCGGCAGCAGCCGGGCCGGGGCCGACAGCGCCACCGCGCTCGGGCTCACCGCGGGCAGCAGAGCCCACACTTCGGTGACGAGGACGCCGATCAGGGTCAGCCACCCGGTCGTTCTGGTCCATACCGTCGACATTCACGCTCCCCCTGTGATCAAGATCGGAGCGCGAGCGTAGCGGGTCGGGGCGGCGGCCGGGTTGCTGCCGGGTGGCGGTGACCGGGTGACGTCGGCCGGGTTCCGGGTGACGTCCGCGGTGCGGCGGTCAGGCGGTGAGCGCCCCGTCCCAGGCGGCGTCCGCCGCGGTGAGGGCGGGGGCGGCGTCCGCGCCGGTCGCGGTGGCGAGGGCGGTCAGGGTGGCGCGGACGGTGCCGAGGTCCGCGGCGGCGCCGTAGTGGTTCACCCGCAGCATCGTGGCGGCCAGCGCCCCGCCGCCGGCCTGGACCGGGAGCGACGGGTCCAGCCGCAGCAGTTCGCGGGCGAGGCCGGTGGCGTCCAGGCCGTCCGGGACGCGCAGGGTGGTGGCGACCGGCGCGGCGTGCGCGTCGTCCGGGACGAAGGGGGCGAGCGTGCCGAGCGCCCGGACGCCCGCGCGGGTGGCGGCCGCCGCCGCCCGGTGGCGGGCGATCACGGTGTCCGGGCCGTCGGCCGCGATCCGGTCCAGGCAGGCGCCGAGCGCCAGCATCTCCAACTGCGCGGGCGCGTGCGGCAGGACGGTGCGCCCGGCGTCCGTCCAGCGCTCCTTCCAGTCCAGCAGCGAGAGGTAGGAGCGGCGCGGGGCGGCCGGGTTGGCGGCGATCCGCTCCCAGGCCCGGGCGGAGACCGAGACCGCCGAGACACCGGCCGGGCCGCCCATCGCCTTCTGCCCGCCGATCACGCACAGGTCCACGCCCCAGGCGTCGGTCAGCAGCGGCTCGGCGGCCACTGAGGCGACCGCGTCCACCATCAGCAGCGCGCCGTGCTCGCGCACCACGGCGGCGATCTCCGCGACCGGGTTGGTGTTGCCGGTGGCGGCCTCGGCGTGCACCAGCGAGACGAAGTCGATCGAGGGCTCGGCCGCGAGCGCCTCGGCGACCTGCTCGGCGCTCACCGCGGTGTCGAACGGCACGGCCAGGTCGATCACCTCGGCGCCGCAGTCGCGCAGCCAGTCGCCGAAGGTCCGGCCGTAGGGGCCGGTGACGATGTTGAGCGCGGTCGAGCCCGGGTGCGCGGCGCCGCGGATCGCCGCCTCCAGCGGCAGCAGTGCCTCGCCCTGGGTGACGACGACGTCGGCGGTGGTGTGCAGCAGTGCGGCGACCTTGTCCTCGATCGCCGCGAACTCGGCGGCGGTGAGCGGGGGCAGGTCGAGGAAGGGGCTCACGGTCTCGGGGCCTTTCGCGGGGAGGGGCGGGCGGGGGTGGTCGGATCGGTACCGGCCCGAACGAGTCTGCCTCAGATTCGCCGCCCGCAGGGAACGGCGCCGTCGGTAGAGTGCGGCCATGAGCGATGGCGCGGTGCTGCACGTCCGTGGTCGGGTGCTGGTGGGGCCGGAGGACGTCCGGGACGAACTCTGGGTGGTCGACGGCCGGGTGACCTTCTCCCGGCCGGCCGCCGTCGGGCTCGGGGACGGGGCCGGGGCCGGGTCCGGGGACGTCCGGACGGTCGAGGGCTGGGTGCTGCCGGGGCTGGTGGACGCGCACTGCCACGTCGGCCTGGACGCGCACGGCGCGGTCGACGCCGCCACCAGCGAGAAGCAGGCGATCACCGACCGCGACACCGGGACCCTGCTGATCCGCGACGCCGGGTCGGCCGCGGACACCCGCTGGATCGACGAGCGGGAGGACCTGCCGCGGATCATCCGGGCCGGCCGGCACATCGCCCGCACCCGCCGCTACATCCGCAACTACGCGCACGAGATCGAGCCCGGCGACCTCGCCGCCTACGTCCGGGCCGAGGCCCGGCGCGGCGACGGCTGGGTCAAGCTGGTCGGCGACTGGATCGACCGCGAGCACGGCGACCTCACCGCCTGCTGGCCCGGCGACGCGCTCGCCGAGGCGATCGCGGCGGCGCACGAGGAGGGCGCGCGGGTCACCGCGCACTGCTTCGCCGCCGAGTCGCTGCCGGACCTGCTGGCGGCCGGGATCGACTGCGTCGAGCACGCCACCGGGCTGACCGAGGAACTGGTCCCGGTGTTCGCCGAGCGCGGGGTCGCGATCGTCCCGACGCTCGTCAACATCGCCACCTTCCCGCAGCTGGCGGCCGGCGGGGAGGCCAAGTTCCCCGCCTGGGCGGCCCACATGCGCCGGCTGCACGAGCGCCGCTACGACACGGTGGGCGCCGCGCACGACGCGGGCATCCCGATCTACGTGGGCACGGACGCGGGCGGCTCGCTGGCCCACGGCCTGGTCGCGGCGGAGGTCGCCGAGCTGGTGAAGGCCGGGCTCGCCCCGGCCGAGGCGCTCTCGGCGGCGAGCTGGGGTGCGCGGGCCTGGCTGGGGCGGCCCGGTCTGGAGGAGGGCGCCCCGGCGGACTTCGTGGTGTACGCGGAGGACCCGCGCGCCGACGTCCGGGTGCTGGCCGATCCGCGGCTGGTGGTGCTGCGCGGCCGCCCGGTGGCCTGAGCGGAGCCGCCGCGGCCCCGGGGCGGCGGTCGTGGTGAACGGGGTGTCCGAGTAGGCCGATAGGGTTACGCCCATGGCACCGCGTCCACTGAACGAGATCGTCGAGCCCGGGTGGGCCACCGCGCTGGAGCCGGTGGCCGGGCGGGTCGCCGCGATGGGCGACTTCCTCCGCGCCGAGCTGGCGGCAGGCCGCACCTATCTGCCCTCCGGACCGAACGTGCTGCGCGCCTTCCAGCAGCCCTTCGCCGACGTCCGGGTGCTGATCGTCGGCCAGGACCCCTATCCGACGCCCGGTCACGCCGTCGGTCTCAGCTTCTCGGTGGGGGAGGACGTCCGTCCGATCCCGGCCAGTCTGATCAACATCTTCCAGGAGTACGGCAGCGACCTCGGCCTGCCGCAGCCGTCCAACGGCGACCTCACCCCGTGGACGCGGCAGGGCGTGCTGCTGCTGAACCGGGCCCTGACCACCGCCCCGCGCAAGCCCGCCGCGCACCGCGGCAAGGGCTGGGAGGAGGTCACCGAGCAGGCGATCCGTGCCCTGACGGCGCGCGGCGGCCCGCTGGTGGCGATCCTGTGGGGCCGGGACGCGCGCAATCTGCGCCCGCTGCTGGGCGAGATCCCGGCGATCGAGTCCGCGCACCCGAGCCCGTACTCGGCGAGCGGCGGCTTCTTCGGCTCCCGCCCGTTCAGCCGGGCCAACGAACTGCTGGTCCGGCAGGGCGCCCAGCCCGTCGACTGGCGGCTGCCGTAGTCCCGGCCGTCCCTGTAGCAGACCCTGGTCACCGCGGAGCGTCAACATCACCCCAACGGGTGAAATGACTCTCTGTATGACTCGTATGACGGATCGTTTGAGAAGACTGGCGGCTCATCCAATTCCTGTCGTTGGTCATGGGGTACCGCCATGTCTTCTCGCTCCGCCCGCCGAATCGTTTCCGCAACCGCCGCGGTCGCCGTCTGCACACTGCTCACCGTTCCGACCGCCACCGCCGCCCCCGGGGTTCCGGGGGCCGGGGCCCCCGCGACTCCGTCCCCCGGCAAGGCGCGGGCCGTCACCGCCGAACTCGACCTGGACGTCAAGCTGCTGAACAACGCGGTGGACGTGCCGGTGAACGTCTCGCTGAACAAGGTGGAGTCCCCGGCGCAGCGCGACGGCACCGTGCTCACCGCCAAGGTCGACGGTGTCGACCAGTCCGGCCCGGTCACCCTGGTCAAGGCCGACGTCGGCAAGTCGGTGACCAGGACGGACGCCAAGGGTGCCACCGCCTCCGTGACCCTGGCCGACGCCGATGTGCACGCCCCCGGCCTGCCCGGGACCACCCTGCTGGGTCTGGAGGCGCTCACCGCCACCGCCACCTGTCCGGTCGACGGGCAGCCGACCGCCGACGTGGTGGCCCCCGCCAAGCTCACCGTGCTCGGCAAGTCCGTCACCGTCGGCCTGTACGGGCCGACCAAGGTGGACGTGCCGCTGGTCGGCAGCGTCTCGGTGGAGTTCTCCAAGAAGACCACCACCTCGACCACGGCCGCGGCCTCGGCACTGGAGGTGCAGGTGGCGGTGGACCCGCTCAACCTCAATGTCGCCAAGGTGACCGGCACCATCAGGATCGCCTCGGTGAGCTGCGAGAAGCCGGTGCCGGCCGTGCCCACCGCTACGCCCAGCGCGGCGCCGACACCCTCGGAGGCCGCCCCCACCGTGACCCCGGCCGCCCAGCCCGTCGTGGACGTCACTCCCTCCGGTGTCCCGTCCGCCGCCCCCGGGACCGGCCGCGCCGCCGCCCCGCAGGCGGCCACCGCGACCCCCTCCGCCCGCCGGACCGGCACCGGCACCTCCTCCGCCGCGCCGGACCACCTGGCGTCCACCGGCGGCAACGACGCCACCGCCCCGCTCGCCGCCGGGGCCGCGGCGCTGGTGGCCGGGGGCGCCGTCGCCCTCTGGGGCACCCGTCGCCGCCGCGCGGTCGCGGCCCACGCCCGCCGCCACTGACAACCCCGGGGTCTCCAGGCGTGCGGGAGTGCCACCTGCGGCACTCCCGCACCGTGACCGTGCCAATGCGGACGGTTGGTTCACATGCGCGTTACATGAGAGGAACAACCGGGAAACGGCGCCTTGCAACGCTACGCGGGCACCCACCACCCAGTTTGCGAGGTACACCGCCGTGGCAATCAAGGCCGAGTACATCTGGATCGACGGCACCAAGCCGACCGCCAAGCTCCGCTCCAAGACTCGTGTCCTGCCGAACGCGGACAAGATCCCCACCTGGGGCTTCGACGGTTCCTCGACCAACCAGGCCGAGGGTCACGCCTCGGACCGCGTCCTCGAGCCGGTCCGGGTCGTCAAGGACCCGATCCGCGGCGGCGACCACATCCTGGTCCTCTGCGAGGTCAACGAGACCGACGGCACCCCGCACGAGTCCAACACCCGCGCCCTGCTGCGCTCCGTCGCCGAGCAGTACGCGGACCAGGAGTCGATCTTCGGCATCGAGCAGGAGTACACCTTCTTCAAGGGCTCCCGCCCGCTCGGCTTCCCCGAGGGCGGCTTCCCGGCCCCGCAGGGCGGCTACTACTGCGGTGTCGGCGCCGAGGAGGTCTTCGGCCGCGAGATCGTCGAGCTGCACCTGGACCGCTGCATCGACGCCGGCCTCGCCATCTGCGGCATCAACGCCGAGGTCATGCCCGGCCAGTGGGAGTTCCAGATCGGCCCGGTCGACGCCCTGACCGTCTCCGACGACATGTGGATCGCCCGCTACCTGCTCTACCGCACCGCCGAGGAGTTCGGCATCGACGCCACCCTCGACGCGAAGCCGGCCCGCGGCGACTGGAACGGTGCGGGCGCGCACACCAACTTCTCCACCAAGGCGATGCGCGAGGGCTACGACGCGATCATCACCGCCTGCGAGTCGCTCGGCGCCTCCCAGGAGCTGGTCCTGGAGCACGTCAGCCAGTACGGCGACGACATCCAGTCCCGCCTGACCGGCAAGCACGAGACCGCCCCGTGGAACGTCTACTCCTACGGTGTCTCGGACCGCGGCGCCTCGGTCCGCATCCCGTGGCAGGTCGAGGTCGACCAGAAGGGTTACATCGAGGACCGTCGGCCGAACGCCAACGTCGACCCCTACGTCGTCACCCGCCTGCTGATCAACACCTGCTGCGCCGCCCTGGAGAAGGCCGGCCAGGTCTGATCCACGGCGGTCCGCCGCCGGTGGTACCGCGTACGCCCGCAGGGCCTCCCCGAGCAACGGGGGAGGCCCTGCGGGCGTTTCCGGCGTGGTGCTCCACGGCACTGCGTCAGCGCACCGTTCCACCGCAGTGCCTCACGACACTGCTTCACAGCACTGCTTCACTGCTGGCCGAGGATCATCCACTTCTCCGGCTTCGCCATCGGCTCGAAGCCGACCTTCGCGTAGACGGGGTGGGCGTCGGCGGTGGCGAGCAGGAGGCGGCGCAGGCCGTAGGGGGCGAGGTGGTCGCGGGCGGCGGCGGCGAGGGCGGTGCCGAGGCCCCGGCCGCGGGCCGCCGGGGCGATGTAGACGTCGCAGAGCCAGGCGAAGGTGGCGAAATCGGTGACCACCCGGGCGTAGCCGAGCTGACCGCCGGAAGCGCTCTCGTAGACGCCGAAGTTGAGCGAGCCGGCGATGGCGAGGTCCTGCTTCTCGCGGCTGCGGCCGAGGGCCCAGTAGGCGTCCTCGGACAGCCACCGGTGGATCAGGGCGGCGTCGAGGCGCGCGGGGTCGGTGGAGATCTCGTAGCCGTCCGGCAGTTCCGTGGTCATGGCCGGATCCAAGCAGAGGAGCCGGTGCCCGGACCAGCGATTACCGGGCCGCCTCGGGGCCGGTGATCGCCGGTCCGGGCACCGGCCCGGAGGCGGCCCGGGCCCGTCAGTGGACCGGCACGGCCTCCGCGGGCCGGCTGTGCCAGTTGGTGACGATCGGCTTGTCCACGTTGGTCGGGCCGATCGGCAGGCTGACCGGGTCCGGGTCCGGGGTGGTGATGCCGACGATCACGTCGTTGAACTGGATCGCCTGGTTGTCCTTGGTGGTCTTGGTCATGACGCCCGCGTAGGCGGCCTCCGACCCGCTGAGCTTGATCGGCTGGGCGGCGGTCTGCTCGGCCTTGGCCGCCTCGATGCCGCCCGAGCCGAAGGCGATCACGGGGCGGGCGGGCAGGGTGCAGGTGACGCCGGGCTTGGCCTTGGCGGTGATCAGGACGTAGCCGCCCGCCTGGGACTCGACCTTGGCGGTGAGGACGAGGTCCTTGGCACCGCAGGTGCCGGCGGCCTGGGCCGGGGTGGAGGGCTTCCCCGTAACGGGCGCGGCCGCGGTGGCGGGAGCGGAGGCCGGAGCCGGGGTGGTGGCCGGGGTGGTGGCGGGCGCGGGCGTGGTCGCCGGGGCCGCGGTGGCGGGGGCGGCGGCCGTCGTGGCCGGGCCGGACGCGGCGGGGGCGGGGTCGCTGTTCTCCGGCCCGCAGGCGGTGGCGGTGGCGGCGAGGGCCGCGACGGCGACGGCGGTGAGAACGAGACGGCGCGGGCGCATGGCGGATCCCCCAGGGTTGTGACCGCCGGTGTCGCTCACCGGCGCAGGACGACCGTACGCCGGGGACGTTCACGGTCCGGTGCGGGAAATATCCCGATTCTGTTCCGGACCGCCCCGGGCCCTCCCGCCCGCCGTAAAAAAGATGGTCAAGAAGGCCGTCGCGCGGGACCATTCGCGACATGACCACCCTCCCGCTGCTCCTCCTCGACGTCGACGGCCCGCTGAACCCGTTCGCCGCCCAGCCGCCGGAACAGCCCGCCGGATACGGCACCCACCACGTCCGCCCGGACTTCCTGCTGGCGCGCTTCCCCGGCCGGCCGACCGGGGAGATCGAGCCGATCCGGCTCTGGATCAACCCCGACCACGGCCCCCGGCTGCTCGACCTGCCCTTCGAACTGGTCTGGGCGACCGCCTGGAAGGGCGAGGCCAACACCTGGATCGGCCCGCTCGTCGGCCTGCCCGAACTCCCGTTCATCGCCTGGCCGAAGATGTTCCACGAGGACCCGGACGGCCTGCACTGGAAGACCAGGGTCCTGGTCGAGTGGGCGGCCGGGCGGCCCTTCGTCTGGGTGGACGACGAGCTGGGACCGCAGGACACCGAGTGGATAGCCGCCAACCACCCGGGCCCGGCGGCGACGTTCCGGATCCACCCCGGGCTCGGCCTGCGGGCCGAGGACTTCGACACGCTGCGGGAGTGGGCGCGGACCGAGGCGGGGGCCTGAGCGCCGTGCCGGCCGCCACGGTGGAGCGGCTGTGCCGGTACCCGGTGAAGTCGATGCTCGGCGAGGAGCTCCGCGAGGCGGAGGTGTCGGAACGCGGTGTCGCCGGCGACCGGGCGTGGGCGCTGCTGGACGTCGGCACCGGCCGGGTGGCGAGCGCCAAGAACCCCCGGCTGTGGGCGGCCGTGCTCGGGTTCACGGCGGTCACCGGGCCGGGCGGCAGGGTGACCGTCCTCGACCGGGACGGGGAGGCCGTCGACGAGGGCGGACTCTCGGAGCGGCTGGGCCGCAAGGTCCGGCTGGTGGACGTGCCGCCGCCGGGAGCGAGCGTCGAACGGTCCGTCCCGGAGGAGGTGCTGGCCCACGGCGTGGGTGCCGAGGTCGGCTTCACCGTCAGTGAGTTGGGGCGCGGTGCGCCGTCCGGCACCTTCTTCGACTTCGCGCCGCTCCACCTGCTCACCACGGCCGCGCTCGCCGCCGCGGACGCGCCCGCGGCGGCGGCCCGGCGGTACCGCCCCAACCTGGTGCTGCGGACGCCCGGCGGCGTCTCCGGTTTCGTCGAGAACGGATGGGTGGAGGGGGAGTTGGCGGTCGGGCCGGAGCTGCGCCTGCACGTCCTGGCCGCGACGCCGCGGTGCGCCGTCCCCACTCTCGCGCACGGGCCGGGACTGCCGCGCTCGGCGGCGGCGCTGCGGGTGCTCGCGGAGCGCAACCGGGTGGTGCCGTTGCCGGGCATGTCGGCGCTGCCCTGCCTGGGGGTGTACGCCCGGGTGCTGCGGCCCGGGCGGGTGCGGGTCGGGGACCGGGTCGGGCCGGTGTCCTGAGAGGACTTCTTTCCGCGATCGCGGAACCGGTTGCCGTTCGGAGAGGTCCCACGAGTACCAGAAACGAGTCCGGGGAGGCGACCGGGATGGGCGGCGGGCACCGGCAGTTCGAGGGCACGGCGGGCGAGGGCGTGGACGGCGAGGGCGTGGACGGCGAGGAGACGGACCGGAACGCGGGCGGACGGGCGGCGCGCCGCGCACGCTGGGCGGTGGTCGCGATGGCCGGGGCGACCCTGACGGTGGTGCTCCTGACCTCGGGGGACGGCGGGTCGGGCGGGCGTTCGGCGCCGATCACGGTGGTGGTGACGACGCCCTCGGGCACGCCGACGCTCACCCTCCCGGGTCCGGTCCCGGGCTCGGGGCCGGTCGGGACGTCCGCCGCCCTCGGCCGCCCCGCCAACCCCTAGCTAGGAATTGTCGGACGACCTCGGCCAGGAATTGTCGGACGGCCTCCGGCCCAGGGCCTCGGCGAGCGCGGCGAGGAACGCGTCCGCGGTGCCCTCGTCCCGGACGGCGATCCGGAGCCAGTCCGGGCCGAGGCCGGGGAAGGTGTCGCCCCGGCGGACGGCGAAGCCGCGTTCGCGCAGCCGGTCGCGCACGGCGTCCGCGCCGGGCAGCTCAACCAGCACGAAGGAGGCCGCCGGTTCGCCGTGCACCCGGACCTCGGGGAGGGCGGCCAGGCCCTTCAGCAGGTGGTCGCGCCGGAGGCCGAGCTCGTGCGCGGCCTGCTCGGCCTCGTCCAGCGCCGCCGGGGCCGAGCAGACCTCGGCCGCGACCAGGGCCGGGGTGGAGACCGGCCAGAGCGGCTGGGCGGCGGCGAGTGCGGCGATCAGCGGGGCCGGGCCGAGCACGTAGCCGATCCGCAGCCCGGCCAGGCCCCAGGTCTTGGTGAGGCTGCGCAGGACCACCACCCGGCCCGGCAACTCCCGTGCGTCGGCCAGGGACTCGCTCTCCCCGGGCACGGTGTCCATGAACGCCTCGTCGATCACCAGGGTGCGGCCGGGCCGGGCCAGCGCGGCGACGGCGGCGGCCGGGTGGAGCACGGAGGTGGGGTTGGTGGGGTTGCCGAGCACGACCAGGTCGGACTCCTCCGGGACGGCGCCGGTGGTCAGCCGGAAGCCCTCGGCGGGGGAGAGCAGGGCGCGGTGCACCGGGTGCCCGGCGTCCCGCAGAGCGGCCTCGGGCTCGGTGAACTGGGGATGGACCACCGTGACATGACGTGGCGTCAGCACCCGGGCGAGCAGCACGAACGCCTCGGCGGCGCCGGAGGTGAGCAGTACCTCGTCCACCGGGCGGCCGTGCCGGGCGGCGACGGCGGCCCGGGCGGCGGTGCCGTCGGGGTACGCGGCGAGGTCGGCGAGGGTGGTGGCGAGGCGTGTGCGCAGCCAGGCCGGGGGCGTGCCGGTGCGGACGTTGACGGCGAGGTCGACCAGGCCGGCGCCACCGTCGCGGACCTCGGCGTCGCCGTGGTGGCGCAGGTCCGGCTCGGGCGTCCCGGGTCCGGCGGGCGAGTGGGGGGTCACGGCTGCTCTCCTGCGTTCCGGGGGTGGGGGGTGCGGGCGACGGCGGCCGTCGCGGACGCGGTCTTCCGTTTGGCGACGAGGAGTTCGCCGCCGCCCGTCGCCGCCAGCGCCGCCGCCTCGGCCACGCTGACCGTGCCGACCGCCGCGCCGACGGTGCCGGACGGGTTCGGCACCCGGACGGCGGCCAGCGCCTCGGCCGGGTACTCGGCCACGGGGACGCCGAGCGCCGCCGCGGCCGTCCGGACGGCGGGGTGGCCGCCCTTGCCGGCGAGGGTCGCGAGCGCGCGGACGGTGTCGGCGGGCAGTCCGGCTCCGGCGAGGGTGTGCCGGATCAGCTCCAGCAACTCGCTCCGGGTGGCGGTCGCGCGCACGCCCACGCCGACGACGAGGCCCGGGCCGTCGGCGACGTGCTCGCCGACGAGGTGCTCGTCGACGACGTGCTCGCCGACGACGCCCGCGCCGACGACGGGCCCCGCATCGTCGACGGACCCGCCGTCGTCCGGGGCGCGCCCCGTACCGCGCACACCGTGCGCACCGCGCGCACCGTGCACGCCGCGAGCGCCCCGCGCGTCCTGCGCGGTCCACGCCCCCGGAGTGCTCCCGTCGCCCCGCGGGCCCGGGCCGTCGGGCAGGCCGGCCCCGTCCCGCTCCGGATCCCTCACGCCGCGCTCACCGTC
This sequence comes from Streptomyces sp. TLI_053, assembly GCF_900105395.1. Classification (NCBI taxonomy): domain Bacteria; kingdom Bacillati; phylum Actinomycetota; class Actinomycetes; order Kitasatosporales; family Streptomycetaceae; genus Streptomyces; species Streptomyces sp. TLI_053. The sequence goes on along the minus strand of NZ_LT629775.1, from coordinate 3,120,124 downwards.
CGCTCACGTCCCGCTCCTCCACGTCATCCGCCCGACACCCGCCCGAAGGCCGGACGCCGGCCGGCGCGGCCCGGCGGCCACCGGGGGCGGCCGAAATCCGCCGCTCCCCGCCCGGGCGGAATGCCGCAGGTCAGGGCGATACCGGGCGTCGGGGCCGCCGGAAATCCCACCACGCCCGCGACGGACGGGTCAATCGGGCCGAATGTGACGTTCCCCCGGCTCCGGCCGACGGCGAAGCTCGGCCACCGATCCCTGTTCGCCTGTTCTTCACCTCTCCGCCGAGGCCCGCGCCACCGGGCCGCTCCTACTGTTTGCGGCGCTCCGAAACCGCCGCCGCCCCGACCGGCGGTGCTCTCCCACCCGGCAGTACCCGGCGGCCGGGAAAGCCTGCCCTGCCCGCCGCCGTTCCCGACGCACGGAGGACACCATGCCCGAAACTCCGGACACTGTTGACATGAGCGCCACCACCCCGAGCGCCGGGGGTGCCGCCCCGAGCCGCCCCCGCCGCCGCACGCTGACCGCCTCGGCCGCCGGGCTCGGCCTCGTCGCCGGCTCGCTCGGCCTCTGGGCCGCCACCGGCACCGCCGCGCAGGCCGCCGCCCTGCCGACGCCCGACCACGTGGTCGTCGTCGTCCTGGAGAACCACGCCTACACCCAGGTCATCGGCAGCTCCAGCGCGCCGTACATCAACAACACCCTCAAGGCCGGCGGCGCCACCCTCACCCAGTCCTTCGGGCTCACCCACCCCAGCGAGCCCAACTACTACCAGCTGTTCTCCGGCTCCAACCAGGGCCGCACCGACGACAGTTGCGTCTCCGTCGGCTCCATCAACAAGCCGAACCTCGCCTCCGAGCTGATCGCCGCCGGCAAGACCTGGGGCAGCTACAACGAGGGCCTGCCGAGCCAGGGCTCGACCGTCTGTTCCAGCGGCAAGTACGCGCAGAAGCACAACCCGTGGTTCGGCTTCTCCAACGTGCCGACCAACACCGCGTACACCATGACGCAGTTCCCGACGAACTACGCGACCCTGCCGAAGGTCTCCTTCGTCGTCCCGGACCTCTGCAACGACATGCACGACTGCTCGGTCGGCACCGGCGACACCTGGATCAAGAACAAGCTCGGCGCCTACGCCACCTGGGCCAAGGCCAACAACAGCCTCCTCGTCGTCACCTTCGACGAGGACAACCGCCTCTCCGGCAACCGCATCCCCACCGTCTTCTACGGCGCCCACGTCACCCCGGGCTCCACCACCGCCACCACGTACAACCACTACAACGTGCTGCGCACCCTGGAGGACCTCGCCGGCCTGACCAGCCACGCGGGCAACGCCGCCACCGCCGCCACCATCACCGGCATCTGGAACTGACGCCCGTGTACGTCGCGGACTCCCGCAGCTCCAAGGCCCCCGTCGCCCCGGCCGAGACCCGGCCGGGGCGGCGGGAGGCCGCCGACGGCACCGGCACCGCCCACGGCACAGGCACCGCCGACGGCACCGCCACCGCCGACGGCCGCCGCACCGCCGTCCGGGCGGCCGTCCCCGGCACCGTGGTGGTCCTGGGCGTGGTCAGCCTGGTCACCGACGTCTCGTCCGAGATGGTCAGCGCCGTCCTGCCGCTCTACCTGCTCACCGGCCTCGGCCTGTCCCCGCTCGGCTTCGGCCTGCTCGACGGCATCCAGAACGGCTTCAGCGCCGTCGTCCGCCTGCTCGGCGGCCACCTCGCCGACCGCCGGGGGCGCGACGGGGCGCCCCGGCACAAGGCCGTCGCCGCCGTCGGCTACGGGCTGTCCGCGCTCTGCAAGCCGCTGCTGCTGCTCGTCCACACCGTGCCGCTGATCGGTGCCGTGCTCGCCGCCGACCGCACCGGAAAGGGCCTGCGCACCGCCCCGCGGGACGCGATGATCTCGCTCGCCACCGAACCGGCCCACCGCGGCCGGGCGTTCGGCGTGCACCGGGCGATGGACACGGCGGGCGCGCTGCTCGGCCCGCTCACCGCCTTCCTCGTCCTGCGGCTGGCGGGCGGCCCGGTGCTCGCCGACGGCGGCCAGCAGCAGGGCTACCACGCGGTGTTCGCGGTCAGCGGCTGCGTCGCGGTGCTCGGCGTCCTGGTCCTGCTGCTGTTCGTGCCGAACCGGCTCGACGGCGCCGAACCGACCTCCGACGCCCGCCCCCGGCTGCGGGACGGGCTCGCGCTGCTGCGCATCCCCGGCCTGCGCCGGCTCACCGTGTGCGCGGTGCTGCTCGGCCTCACCACCGTCAGCGACTCCTTCCTCTACCTGCTGGTGCAGCGCCGGCTCGGCCTCTCCGTCGAGTACTTCCCGCTGCTGCCGCTCGGCACCGCGGGCGCCTTCCTGCTGCTCGCCGTGCCGCTCGGCGCGCTCGCCGACCGGATCGGCCGCCGCCGGCTGTTCCTGGCCGGGCACGGCGTCCTGCTGCTCGCCTACGGCCTGCTGCTGTCGCCGCTGGACGGCCCGGTCGCCGTGGTCTGCGTCCTGCTGCTGCACGGCTCCTTCTACGCCGCCACGGACGGCGTGCTCGCCGCCGCCGCGGCCGACACCGTCCCCGCCGAGCGGCGCGGCGCCGGCCTCGCCCTGGTCGGCACCGGGCAGGCGCTGGCCCGGTTCGCCTGCTCGCTGGCGTTCGGCGCGCTGTGGAGCGCGGTCGGCGGCACCACCGCGCTGACCTGGTCGGCGCTGGCGCTGGCCGGCTGCGTCACCGGCGCGGCGTTCGTCCTGCGCGGACCCGGTGACAAGCCCGTCACGACTCCCGGCGGGCCCGCCCCCACGACCGACGACCCCGAGGTGCCCTCGTGACCACCGCCGCCACCACCCTCCCCAACCGCACCCGGGTGCTGATCCTGCTGGTCGCCGTCGTCCTGCTCGGCGCGGTCGGCACCGGCGCCGTGCTGTGGGCCTCGGACCGCTCCGCCGAGCGCGACCGCACCCAGGCCGGCGGCCCGGTCGTCACCCGGGGCGAGGTGACCCTCAAGGACCCGGCCGCCCGGCAGCTGGTCTTCCGCAACATGGCCTGGGGCCCGCACCGCGACGAGGTCGTCACCGTCCCCGCCGGGCACCCCGACGGCCCGCGCACCTCCTCCGGCGTCCAGTGCCTGCGCTTCTACGCCGCCGCCGGCACCGGCATCTGCCTGCGGGCCGACCGGGGCGCCCTCCAGGACACCTACCGGGCCGTCGTCCTCGACGACCACCTGCGCGAACTGCGCTCCTTCCCGGCCGCCGGCATCCCCACCCGCTCCCGGGTCTCGCCCTCCGGCCACCTCGCCGCCTGGACCGTCTTCGTCAGCGGCGACTCCTACGCGGGCACCGACTTCTCCACCCGCACCTCGATCGTCGACGTCCGCGACTGGAACCTCCGGGAGAACCTGGAGGAGTTCGACGTGGTCAAGGACGGCAAGCCGTACCGGGCGCCGGACGTCAACGTCTGGGGCGTGACCTTCGCCGACGACAACACCTTCTACGCCACCGTCGCCACCGGCGGCCAGACCTACCTGGTCCGCGGCGACCTCGCCGCCCGCACCCTCACCACCCTGCACCAGAACGTCGAGTGCCCGTCCCTCTCCCCGGACGGCACCCGGGTCGCCTACAAGAAGCGCGTCCCCGGCGCCTCCGAGGACGCCCCCTGGCGGCTGTACGTGCTCGACCTCGCCACCATGACCGAGACCGCCACCGCCGAGCAGCGCAGCATCGACGACCAGGCCGTCTGGTCCGACGACCGCACCCTGCTGTACGCCATGCCCGGCGACTTCGGCGCCGACCTGTGGACCGTCCCCGCCGACGGGAGCGGCGCGGCCGGCCGGCTGCTGGAGGCCGCGGTGGCGCCCGCGTACCTGGGCTGAGCGGAGGGCTGAACGGAGGGCCGGAGGGAGGTCCGGGCGGACGACCGGGTGGACGGCCGGGCGGCGGGTGCACGAGGGGTGATCGGGGTGGTTGGTTCCATTCGGAACTCGGAGCGTAGGGTCCAGGACGAGCAGCACGCGTGGCCGCGCCCCCTACCGGGCGGCCACGACGACGGACCGGGGGAGCGGGGAACAGTGAGGCAACGAGGGCCCGACGGCGGATCGCCGCCCGAGCGTGCGACCAGCGACTCCTGGCCGGCCCTGCACGGGCGGCCGGTGCTGCGCCGTACCGTCGCGATCGGCCTGGTGGTCTTCGTGTCGGTGCTGGCGGCCCTCGCCGTCCGCGGCGTCAACGCGCTCACCGTCGGCCGGGGCGCCATCGAGACCGACCGCGACCGCGCCGAACTGCTGGCCGGGCTGCACCCCTCCCAGCACCCGGGCGCGGGCCGCTACTACGTCCCGGTCGGCGCCGTCTACACGCGCGGGGCGGACGGCCTGCCCGTCGCCTATCTGCACTACCGGCTGGCGGGCGGGCGCGAGGTCGGCATCGGCGACTTCCTGCGCACCTACGACCTGCCCGCCCCCGGCGCGGTCGCCCCGCTGCCCGCCGACCTCACCGAGGCCTTGGGCGGCGACGAACCGGCCTCGGCACCGGAACTGGGCGCGCCGCTGCCGGCTTCGGCCTCGCCCTACGCCTCCCCTTCCACTTCCCCTTCCCCGTCCGCGTTGCCCACCACGCCGCCTGCCGGGTCGCCCTCGGCCCCGCGCTCCGACTCGCCCTGGACGCCGGTCGACGAGGCGCCGACCGACGCCGCGGCCCCGGACGCCGTTGCCCCCGACGCCGACCCGGCGGACACCGACGGGCCCGCCGCCGAAGCCGCCGACCCGGAGCCCACGGAGCACATCGCCCCGGCCGTCGACCCCGCCGCCGAGCCCGGCCCCACGCCGACCCCGGCACCCGAGGACACCGAGGCTTCCCTCCTCGGCACCGACTCCACCCACAACCGGGCCCGCCGGATCTACGTCGCCCCCGACCCGGGCGGCCTCCCCGGCGCCGCCGACATCTACGTCCGCGCCACCGGCTGACGGCGCCGGGCGGTACGGTCTTCGGCGGAACCCCTGTGGGGGCGCGTCCGGAGGGGGACCGACATGATCACCCGTGACCGTCCGCAGATGAGCCTCGAAGCCTTCGAGGCGATCGCCAGGACCGCCGCCCGCCACGACGTCGTCCTGGAGTTCGTCGGCGGCGAGCTCGGGGTCCGGCCCGCGCCCGACGGCGACCGCGCCCAGATCCTCGCGTGGCTCCAGCGGGCATGCGCCCGTTCGCGGCCGGACCTCTGGCTCTTCGTCCGGCAGGGCCTGCGCCTGCTCCCGCCCCACCGGGCCGGTGCCGCCCGCCCCGACGGCGCCCTCGCGCCCGCCGAGCACTTCGCCGGCCAGGGGGAGTGGGCGGACTCCCGCGGCGTCCTGCTGGTCGCGGAGGTCACCTCGTTCGACCGGCGCGCCGACGAGCGGGACCGGGTCGGCAGGCCCCGGGCGTACGCGGAGAGCGGCATCCCGATCCACCTGCTGGTCGACCGGGACAGTGACACGGTCACCGTCCACAGTGAGCCGGTCGACGGCCGGTACCGCACGATCCGGAGCTACGACTACGGCGAGCGGGTCGAGCTTCCCGGTCTCGGCGTGGTGCTCGACACCGAGGAACTCAAGGACTGCAGCCGCTGAACCAACCCTGTTGCCGGTGTTGTCGGTTGGCCGTGCTGTACTCCCGCCATGACGCTTGAGAACAGCACGCCGCCGCCCGGCCGTTCCGCGGAGTGGGCGGCCACCCTGGCCGGGGCCTTCGGAGAGATCCTCGGCCGGCCGTTGGACGAGTACGGGGACCAGGACGCCCGCTACGGCGCCTACTACGGCGGCAATTTCCTCGACGAGGCCGAACTCGACCACGACCCGGTGTGGGTCGGCCGGGCCGCGCTCGCGGGGGAGGAGGCGGTCGCCACCGGCGACCTGCTGCTCACCCCGCCCGGTGACACCGCCGAGACCGAGTTGGTGTTCGACGCCGGCCGCTCGCTGTTCTGGGTCGACCCGCGCGAACTGCCCGACGCGCTGGCCGCGTTCGGCGCCGAGCTGGCCGACGCCGTCGCGGCCTCCGAGGACGGTCAGTGGCGCGGCGCCGTGCTCGGCGCCGACCTCGGCCGGATAGCCGGGCGCCACGGCGTCGACCTCGCCTCGGCCGACCTGCCCCGCGAGCTGTGGACGCTCTGGCAGGGCCGGATCGCCTCCGGCGACACCCTGCTCGACGCCCTCTGCGCCGCCACCGGCCTGACCGCCGCCACCTCGCCCGACCTGGTCCCGGCCGGTCTCGGCGACACCGCCGACGAGGTGGAGGAGGAGGCCCACGACCTGGTCGCCGGGGTGACCGACCCCGCCCTGCGGGACTACCTGGCGGCCTTCTGCGACGAGGAGTCCCACGACCTCGCCCTCGTGCGGTTCGCCCCGGCCGACGACGACGATGACGATGACGACCAGGACGGCGACGAGGACGACTTCGACGAGGACGACTACGACGACTACGACGACTCGCAGGGCGGCACCGTCGTCGTGCGCTGGGACGGCGCGGTCGACCAGTACGAGGTCACCGTCCGCCGCGTGACCGCCTGACCGCCTGACCGTCCGCCGGTCCGTCCCGGGCCCTCCCGCGCGGAGGGCCCGGCGCCCGGCGGACGAATCCAGGGGATACAGTCGCGGGGCGAACCGATCTGCGGTGCGCGCGTGGAACCGAAGGAGCAGACCGTGGGCGAGGCCGTCTCCCCCGAGACCGGTGCCGATACCGTGGACCCCCGCCGGGGCGCGGAGCTCGCGGCACGCTGGTGGAAGTGGGCACTGTCGGCCCCGGCGGAGCGCAGCCCGGTCGGTGACACCACCGGCGAGTTCGCCGACTGGCGGCAGCCCGAGGACGTCTGGTTCCTGGCCGGCACCTACGGCGGCCGGGTGGTGCGCCGCTGCCCCATCCCCGCCGGGAAGCCGGTCTTCTTCCCGGTCTTCAACACCCAGCGACTCGCCCTCGGCCTGTCCTCCGCGCCGTGGCGGGTCGAGACCTCCGGGGCGGAGGCGACGCTGAACGGTGTCCCGCTGCGGGTGCAGGAGTTCGCGTCCAGGCGCTTCCTGGCGATGGGCATCCCGCGCGTCGCCTGGGGCCAGTGGTGCGCCCTGGACCCGCTGGCGCCCGGTCAGTACGTGCTCTCCATCAAGGCGAGGGCGGGCGAGTTCTCGGTCGACACCACGTACCACCTGGACGCCGTCGCGTACTGACGGACGGCGCGCCGCTCACACCGCGGCGAGCAGGTCGCGCAGCGGGTCCGGCTCCTGCCCGGGGGCGAGGGCCCGCACCAGCAGGTGCCCGTAGCGGATCTTGCGGCCCTTCTTGGTGCCGAGGAACCGCCGCAGCCGCCCCTCGGCCGGGCGGCCCTGGTGGGCGGGCTGGCGGACGAAGGTCTGCCAGGCCGGCAGGTCGCCCTCGTCCCGGAGGATCTCCACGACCCGGTCCACGCCCAGCGCGCGGATCAACTCCTCCTCCAGGTCCGCCACACACACGAAGAACGCCTCGCCCGGCACTCCCGCCCGGTCGAGCCCGCGCTCGTAGAAGCCCTGCTCGTTCGCGTCGCACAGCCCGGTGAGCCGCAGCCCCAGCCCGGGCGGCCCGAGCAGTTCGGCGTAGCGGGCGACGTTCATCGCGCCACCCATCGAGACGACGGACACCCCGTCCCCGGCCAGGTCCCGGCCGCGTCGCGCCGCCAGCGTCTCCACGGCCGCGAGATCGCTCGGCCCCTCCACCAGAACGGCCGTCCGCACCCCCACCCGCCCGGCCAGTTCCCCCGCGGGCCCACCGGGTCCGCCCGCCGCCCACGCCGTGATCGCGTCCCGGAACGCTGCCATGTCCGCCATGCTGCGCATTCTGCTCCGCCGGACCGCCCGGAGCCCGCCATTTTCCCCGCGTCGGCCACCGCCGCTCCGGCCGCCGGACAGACTCCGGTGCCATGAGGAGGACGGGGATCACCGGCTACGAGCCGTCGTTTCTCTTCGGGATCGACGAGGTCCGACAGGCCCACGGAGCACGGTCGGCGGCGCTCGCCGGTCGCGGCTGACCGGCTTCGCGGTGGTCCGCTTCGGCGACGACTACTTGCGGATCATGAACGGCCTCGACGAGAACCACATCGAACTCGGCCCGGCCGCCCCGGAGTACGTCCGGTACCAGTTGCAGCGTCCGGAGCAGGAAGTCGGCCGGGCCGACTTCCTGCCGCCCCGGTCACGCTCCCGCCATGGCGGCCCCGTGCCGCTGCCGGGCGGCAACGCGGCCGCCCGGTTCACCGCCCGCCGTGGCGACGCCGCGCGGCCACGGCGGGAGCGCCCTGAAGTTGCGGCCGTAGCCGTGGCCGTGGCTCTAGCCGCCACAGCCGCCGACGCCCCGTCCCGGTCTCCTGCGTCGTGAGCCCCTCACGACGCAGGAGACCGTCGTGCCACCAGCACTTTGCAAAGCCGTCGGCGACTTTGCAAAGTCGCCGACCCTTGCTCTGAGAGCACTTTGCAAAGTCACTGATGACTTTGCAAAGTGCTCTCAGGGGAGGTGGCCCGGAGGGCAGCCGCTGCGAAGTGGAGCAGGAAGTCGGCGCGTCCGACGTCCTGCTCCACGGAGGCCGCTCCCGCCTCTCCCACCGGGACCGCCGGGGCCGTCAGCTGTAGGCGAGGCGTTCGATCTCGAAGAGCTGGGCGGCGCCGATCCGGCTCTCCTCCAGGGAGATCAGCCAGTCCAGCAGCTCCGGTCCGGCGTGCAGTTCGTCGCGGAAGCCGAGGCGGAGGTCGGCGAGCCCCGGGGGTGCGAGCCAGTGGTCGAGGGCGTCGTCGAAGTGGCGGTCGGCCGCCCCGGTCCGGGTCCCGGCCCAGACGGCGAGCCAGGGGGAGAGGCTTCCGGTGCTGACGGCGACGGTCTCCAGGACATCGGTGGCGCCTTCGTGGCCGGGGTACTCGTGCAGGGTAGAGCGCCACCAGGCGTCCCAGACCTCTTCCAGCGCCTGCTGTTGGGCGGGCGCCCAGTCCCGCCAACCCGCCGCGAGCAGCCGGGAGGCGATCATCCCGAAGCCGCTGTGCAGCCGGCCCGTGGTCAGGAGGCGGACGATCCGGGGTGTCGTCCGGTATTACAGGGCGGGGAAGTCGGCCCAGTGGTCGGTTGCTTCGAAGGCGACGGAGTGGACCAGGTCGTCCGGCAGCAGGTGCGCGGGCCCCGCGAGGGCTTCCAACTCGGCGACGGTGTAGCAGTGGGTGCAGCCGCCGATGGCGAACGGGGCTTCGGGGGGCAGCGCGAAGGCGGTGTCGAGCGCGTCGAGCGCGGCGCGGAGCTGCTGGGAGGGTCTGGTCATGCGGGGCACCTGCCGGGGGACCTCGTCCGGCCTGCCGGAGAAGGGGACGACGCTGTCACGCGGCCTGAGACGGCTGTCGTGGACGGAGTTCGTGCAGGAAGCGGGAAGTCGGTGGGGCCGACTTCCCGCGGGAGTATCGGCTACAGGTACGCGGCCGGCACTTCCACGCGCACGAGCGTCCTTCCGGATGCCCGGGCACGCCCGCCCGGCGCGGCACGAACTGCTGCCGGCCGATCGTCGGCGGGGATGATGGGTCCTGTGATCGGTCGGGTGAAGAGGTGGCGCGAGGCCAGGGCCGCCGAGCGGGCAGCGCGGTTCGTGGAGGAGTCCGTCGTCCTGGAGGCGCCGGGCGACCAGTCGTTGTGGGTGGTCTTCGAGCCGATGGGCAGCCTGTACGAGCTGCCGCCCGGCGAGAGTCTGACGGTCCGCTTCCGGGCGCGGGCGGAGGAGGGGTACGGCCTTGTGCGCAAGGACGACTACGTCTCGGTCAGCGCGGGGTCGGGCTGGATGACGGCGTGGACCTCGGCGGGTGCGGAGGTCGACATCGACACGGGGTGTCCCGAGTTCGAGTGACCGGGAGCGGGAAGTCGGAGCCGCCGACTTCCTGCTCCGACTACTCCGACTGCTCCGACCGGGCCGCCGCACCCGCCGTGGCCAGCCGGTGCATGACGGCCGGCGGGATCGCCGGGTTGGTGGCGGCGTCCTCGGCAGTGGCCGGGTCCCGGAGCAGGGCGGCCAGCAGGGCCGCGGGCAGGGCCGGGTGGCGGTGGGCGGCGCGGCGGACCTCGGGGTCGGGGTCGTGGGCGAGCCGTTCGGCAAGGGCGGCGTCGGACGCCGGGTCGTCGAGGGCGAGCAGGCGCAGGCGCGGGCGGGGGTCGTCGGCGAAGCGCAGCAGGCCGTGGCGGGGGAAGTTCGGGTGGTCGCGCGGACCGGCGGGGAAGGAACGGGTGCCGTCCCAGCCGTCCGCCCAGAGGTCGAGCAGCAGCCAGGACGGGGCGTCGTCGCAGGACTCGGTGAGGAACAGCCGGACGGCGAAGTCCTCGTCACGTGCCAGGAGTTCGGCGACATCGGCGGGGAGCCGGGGCGCCCGGGCGACGCTGCGGCGGATCCAGAGGCTCGACGAGGAGGCCAACTGCCGCATGGCGTCGGGGTCGTCGAACAGAGCGGCGACCCACCACAGGCCGTAGGTGCGGTCCCGGGCGTCGATGCCCGGTACGGCGTCGGCCAGTTCGGCGATCTCCGCCGGGGTCGCGGGCGGCCGGGCGTCGGTGTCCGGCGCGGGGGCGACGCCCCGCCACTGCCGGGGCCGGCGTTCGCGGAGCGCGGCCGCGTCCGCCGCGAGTTCCGTCAGCAGGGCGTGCTCCGGCCCGCCGGCCCGGGCGGCGAGCAGCCGTTCCCACTGGGCGGCCGAGAGGCGCCCGCTGTCGGCGGCCCGGCCCCACACCCGGCGGTCGGGGTGGTCCACCGCCGCGTCCAGGACGGCGGACGGCAGGTCGGCGCGGTGGAGGAGGAGCTCCGGCCGCCCGGCGTCCAGGAGCCGGACGAGGACGTCGTCCGGCGCGGCCGGGTTGCGGCCGAGCCCCCGCACCCATGCCTTCCCGAGCGCGGCGGACGGCGCGGGCGCTTCGAGGAGCGCCGCCCAGGGGTCCTGCTGATGATCCATTCCCGCAGGGTAGTGCGCGCGGGAAGTCGGCCGCTCCGACTTCCCGCGCGGGCACCGGGCACCCGGCGGCCCCGGATTCAGTCGAGGACGGCGACGGCCTCGATCTCCACCAGGTGCTCGGGCACGTCCAGGGCCGCCACGCCGAGCATGGTGGCCGGCGGGGCGGCGGTGGTCCCGAGTTTCGCCGTCGCCCGCGCGATGCCGTCCAGGAGCTGCGGCATCTTCTCGGGTGCCCAGTCCACGACGTGCACGTTCAGCTTCACGACGTTCGCGAAGCCGGCCCCGGCGGAGGCCAGGGCGGTGGCGACGTTGAGGTAGCACTGTTCGACCTGGGCGGCGAGGTCGCCCTCGCCGACGGTCGTGCCGTCGGCGTCCCAGGAGACCTGCCCGGCGACGTAGACCGTTCGCGAGCCGGAGGCGACGGCCACCTGGTGGTAGACGTCGATCACGGGCAGTCCCTCGGGGTTCGACAGGGTGATGGCCATGGTGGCTCCGCTCTCCTCGTGCTCTCTTGCGGTGACTCGATCACCGTAGGAGAGTGTCCGTTGACGTGGAAGAACGCACTCTTCGGTGACTGGGGAACCTCAAGGTGAGCAAGCAGGTCAACGGCTCGGCGAAGGACAGGGCCGACGCGATGCGGGCGGACTCCCTGGCCCGGGAGATCTTCTCGGACATCGCCAACAAGTGGGCGCTGCTGATCGTCGAGGCGGTCGGGGACGGCACCCTGCGCTTCACCGAGCTGCGCCGGGAGGTCGACGGCATCAGCCACAAGATGCTCACCCAGAACCTGCGCCTCCTGGAGCGCAACGGCCTGGTGGAGCGCACGGTGCACCCGACGGTGCCGCCGCGCGTCGAGTACACCCTCACCGGGCCGGGCCGGGCCCTGCGCGCCACGGTGGACGCCATGTGCGACTGGACGCACCGGCACCTGGACGCCATCGAGTCGGCCCGGCACCGCTTCGACGGCGAGGCCGGGGACACCCCCTAGGGTCGCCGTCCCGCCCGTCGGCGGGTGAGGTGGCGGAGCACCGGGGTCAGGTAGTCGGCGTGCGGGCCGGGCAGGCCCGGGAGGTCGGCGGGGGAGCGGACGAAGGCCAGCTCGACCAACTCCCGTTCCGGGGGCGCCAGGGCGGTGAAGCGCTCGCGCAGCGCGGCCTCGGGGAGGGGCGGGGCGAGGAAGAGCACGCCGACGCTGCCGTACTGGCCCCGGGTGACGGCCCGGAGTTCCAACTCGGCGGGGGAGGTGGTGACTCCGGTCTCCTCGGCCAGTTCGCGGACGGCGTTGCGGCGCAGCGCGGTGAGGTCGAGGCGCTCGCCGTCGGGCGGGGGTTCGACGGAGCCGCCGGGGAACTGCCAGCGTCCGGGGGCGGCGGTGGTGGGGGACATCCGGCCGACGAGCAGGCGGCCGTCGTCGGTGGTCTGGAGGACGCTGACGGAGAGGGACGCGGTGGGGGCGGTGGCGGAGGGGACGCGGCGCAGGGCGTAGTGGCGGTAGGTGACGCGCGACCAGGAGACGTGGAGTTCGCCGGGTCTGGGCCAGGAGGTGTCGGCGCAGGCGACGGCGGGTCCGTCGAAGAGGGTGGGATTGGCGAGGACCATGGTCGCCCAGACCTGGTCCCGGGCGTGCCGCTCCTCGGCGGTGAGGCGAGGGGCGGCGACCTCGGCGAGCCGGATCCGGCGCACGCCGAGGACTTCGGCGAGCGGTGGGGGCGGGGGTGGCGGCGGCGTGGCTGCGGCGGGCATCCGCCTATCGAAGCAGGACCGGCGGGCGCGGGTCAGCCGGACGCGGCGAGGGGCTAGAGGATGTCGAACTCGTCGTGCTTGACGGCGGTGACGAAGGCGCGCCAGGCGTCCGGGGGAAGAGGAGGGCGGGGCCGGCGGGGTCCTTGGAGTGTCGGACGGGGACGAGGTCAGGGTGGTCGTCGGCGATCTCGACACACTCGCCGCCTTGGCCGCTGTAGCTGCTCTTCCGCCACGACATGGTCCAGGAGTTCCCTTCTGTAGGCCTGGGATCCACGGTAGGTGAAGGGAAACTCGGGGGACAGAGGGCGTCCGGGCGGGGTAGGACTGCCGGGTGGAGTTGAGGACGACGGTGCACCGGGTTCGGCACGGTGGTGAGGAGTACCGGGTGGTGAAGGCCGTCCCGAGGTCGGGACGGGCTGTGCTGTTCCGGAAGGAACGGTCGCTGGACATGTTCGTGGACCTGGGGGGCGCGCGGAGTCTCGCGGTGGCCTGGGGGTTGGCGGCGCGGTCCCGGCGGTCGCTGGTGTACGTGCCGCTGCGGGCGGAGCGGGAGGGGCCGGGCGGGCTGCCGGGGTGGTTCCGTGCGCCGGTGGTGGACCTGGTGCTGGTGCAGGGCGGCTTGGGATTTCCCGTGTCGCGGTGGAAGGCGGTGCGGGCGGGGTTGGGGGCCGGCCGGTCGCAGGTGATGGAGATTCCGGAGACGGACTTCTCGGGGGAGAAGGAGCCGGAGGACTGGCGGCGGGACGAGTTGAGGTTCGGGTTCGCCGCCGAGACGTTGTTCCTGACCGGGAGTGCGGAGGCGTTCCGGTGGACGGGGGCGCAGGTGCACTCGCTGGTGCGGGAGGGTCCGGCTCGCGCGCTGGCGGGGACTCCGTGGTCGCCGTACGACAGTGTGATGCTGCATCACGCCGGGGATCTGACGGCGAAGGGTCCGGTGAGGGGGCCCGGCGTTCTGAACATCGAGTACGCGCACGGGTGGAGAGCGGGATGAGCCCCGACCGGTTCGGCGGTCGGGGCTCATCGGTCGTGCTGGGGTTCAGACGGTGCCGAACTCGTCGGCCTGGACGGCTGTGACGAAGGCGCGCCAGGCGTCGGAGGGAAGGAGTAGAGAAAGGCCTTCGTTCTGCAACGACTTGACGTAGCGTCAGCGCTGAGGGTGCCGACATGTGGAAGAGGCGCGGCCCCCGAACAGCGGGACGACAACATGCCGTCGCGGTTCCCGGCTCGGGTATCGCCCCCGGTTCCGGGTGCTCAGCCGCAGAACTCGGCCTCCGCGAGCTTGCGTTCGCCCGACGCCCAGTCGGCGTTGGTGTTGAACGAGGCGGTGTGCCGTCCGTCGCGGGTGGTCAGGGCCACCGTCGATGAGCCGTGGATGCCGCCGGTGTGGCCCCACGCGGTGACCCCGCAGCTGAGTTTCACGCTGCCGATGCCCAGGCCGGGGCCGCCGGCGGCGGGGACCATCTCGTCCATCTCGGCCTGCGGCAGCAGGCGCCCCTGCATCAGGGCGGAGTAGAAGCGGTTCAGGTCGGCGGTGGTGGAGATCATCTCCCCGGCCGCGCCGCCCCAGGAGGGGTTGAGTTCGGTGGTCTCCACCGGTGTGGCGGAGCCGCCGAACAGGGTGGAGTAGCCGACCGCGTGCGGCCGGGGCAGGCCGGCGGCGGTGCCGGGCAGGCTGGTCGCGCGGAGGCCGAGCGGCCGGAGGATCCGCTGCTCGATCTCCTGGCCGTACGGGTGCCCGGTCACCTTGGCGACGATCATCCCGGCCAGGACGAAGTTGGTGTTGGAGTACGAGCGGGAGCTTCCCGGTGCGAACAGCGGCGGGTGCGAGACCGCGGTGCGCACCAGGTCCTCGGGCCGGTAGGTGTCGTAGCGGTGCTTCAGGAAGTCGGGGCTCGCGAGCCGCTGGATCATCAGCGGGTCCTCGTCGTAGGAGAACAGTCCGCTGGTGTGCCCGAGCAGGTGCCGGACGGTGATCGTCGATCCGTCGTTCCCGTTGCCCTGCACCACGCCCGGGAGCCAGCGCTCCACCGGGTCGTCCAGGCCGAGCCGCCCTTCGGCCTTGAGCTGGAGCACCACGGTCGCGGTGAAGGTCTTCGTGAGGCTCCCGATCCTGAACCGCTCCTGCGGCGACCGGGGCCGCCCGGTCGTCCCGTCGGCGACCCCGACCGCTGCCGACCAGTTTCCGCCGTCCTCCCGGACGCCGGCTATCGTCCCGGGCAGGATCTCGTCCCGGAGGAGTTCCGTCATCGCCGTCCGGGTCGCGCTGTGCGATCCGTGCGACCCGTGTCCGCCCGCCGCCGCGGCCGACGTCACCGTGCCCGCCGTCACCGCGGTGGCCATCGCCATCGCGCCGAGTCCGCGCCGAAGCGCGCTGTGCCGAGCCATACCGACCTCCATGGGTCCGAATCGCCCGCCCCCCGCTGATCTCCCCAACGGCCCTGCCCCAGGCGATAGTTCCTGCCCGGACGGACCGGATTCCGCACCGCCTGCGGTTCGCCGGCGGGGCCCTGCCCGTCGGGGCCGAGTGCTGCGGCTGGCCCCGACGGATCCCACGGCTGCCGGGCGGGAACGGCTGCGCGCGTTCCCGCCGGTCGGTCGGACAGCCGGTTCAGTCGAACAGCCAGTACTGGTTGGCCTGGCTCCCGCAGTCCCACAGCATGACCACCGAGCTGCGCCCCCAGTTGTAGATGTCCGCGCACTGCCCGGGGAAGGCGATGCTCTCCAGGCGGGTCGGGCCGGAGGCGGAATCGATCTTCCAGGACTGCCCCAGGCCGTTGCCGCAGACGTTCTGGACGAGTTGCTCCCCGTGGCCCGGGGAGCCGTCGGCGCAGTACTGGCTGGCTTCGTTGCGGATGTTCCAGCCCCCGCTGACGCTGTTCCAGGAGAGGCTCCAGGACTGGTTGCTGCCGCCGTGGCAGTCCCACATCTGGACCCACGGCCCTCGGCCGAAGTCGTAGGCGTCCAGACACTTGCCGGCGGCCTCGGGGCTCGCACTGGTGATGGTGGAGGGCGGCCCGGGCTGCGCGGCAGCCGCCCCCACCGGAGCGGCTGCCGCGGGCTGGCCGGCCGCGGCGGCGGGCCCGGCGCACAGCGCCAGCGCGGCCCCGGTGGCCCCGAGGATCGGGCCGAGTCGCTCGGAAACCTTCATGCGTGGACTCCCGTGGTCGGACGGCATCGGTCCTCCGACGCTAGGGCCGTGCCGACGTCCGTGCACAGACGAGTACCGGCCGTTCGTGATCACAGCCGGGCGCCGTCGCCCCCGGCCGGCGGGCCGGGGCGGGCCCACCCCCTCGCGGTGCCGCCGCCACCCGGTGTCGGTAGAGTGCCCGGACCCAAGTGGACGATCATGGCGGGGCGGGTTCATGGAGCGGCGCGGGTCGAGATGGCGGCTGGTCTGGGCGGGCCTCGCGGGGGCGGTGGTCGCCGCGTCGGGTACCGGGTTCGTCATGGGCGGTTCGGCGCTCGCCGAGGCCGGGGGCGGCTGCGGCTCCGCCGCGCGGCCCTGCCCGCCCGGGATGCCGGCGATGCTGGCGACCGGCATGGTCGGCGTCGTCGTCGCGATCGTCCTCTTCACCGTCGTCTTCCTGTCCGACGGTCCGAAGAAGGGCCGCCTCGTCACCACGGTTCTCTGCTTCGCGCTCGCGCTGCCCGTCAGCCGGCTGGGGTTCGACCGCCTGCAGGGGCCGCCGCCGGTGAGCCCGGCGTGGTCGGCGCCGGCCGACCGGCCGACCCTCACCAAGGCACTCGCCGTCTGGCAGGACGGCGAGACCGTCGTCCGGGTGCGCGCCGACCGCTTCGACGCCTACCGGGCGCGGACCGGTGAGTCCGCCTGGACGCTGGAGGCGCCGCCCCGGAAGTCGGTCTGCGCGGCCTCGGCGGCCGTCGACGGCCTGGCCGCCGTCGGCTACGGCACCGACCCCGCGGCGTGCGACCGGCTCGCCGCCGTCGACCTGCGCACCGGGCGCGAGCTGTGGCACAAGGACGGTGTGCGGCTCTCGGCACTCGAACTCGCCGGTCCCGCGACCCTGGTGGCCCGGGGAGACGGGCAGCTCGCGGCCTTCGGCCTGCGGGACGGCGCCCCGGCCTGGACGGCGGCGCCGACTCCCGGGTGCGCCTTCGGCGGGCTGTCCGCCTCGGCCGTCCGGGTCGTGGCCGCAGAGTACTGCGCGACCGCGGATCCGGCGGCGAGGACCGGAGCCACCTGGCTGCGCGCCTTCGGTCCGGCCGGCGAGGCACTGTGGCGGACGGACACCGGCGCGGCCAGTGAGCCCACCGCCCTGGCCGTGCTCGCCGCCGACCCGCCCGTCGTCCGGCTGACCGAACGCGGCAACCGGGGCATCGACGCCGTCCTCTCCTTCGCGGCCGCCGACGGCGCGCCCCGGGCGACGATCCCGGTCTCGTCCGCCGACTACGAGCTGACGCCCCTCCGGAAGCTCTACGCCCCGTTCCAGCTCCGCCCGGTCCGCCCGGCGGCCGTCGTCGGCGACCTGTTCGTGGCCGCCGCCGGCCGGCCCGGCGACCGCGACAGCAGCTTCGTCGTCGCGCACTCGCTGGCGGACGGCTCCCGGGCCTGGGCGCGGAAGCCGGGCGGCAAGGTGCTGGCCGTCGCCGCCGCGCCGGACGGACCGTTGGTGGTCACCGAGCGCGGTCACAACCTCAACTCCGTCCATCGCCTGGACGGGACGGACGGCCGCACCGTCGAGCGGACCGACCTCCGCCGGGCGTTCCTGCACACCACGCCCTGGCTGGGGCGCACCGACGACCGGTACGTGTTCGTGAACGAGGACGGCACCACGTACTCCCGGCCCGCGGTGGGTGCGCCGAGGCGCTGACCGGGCCGCCGTCCTCGGGCCGCCCTGAGCTCCGCGCAGCCCTGGGCTCCGGACGGCCCGGAGCCCGAGTCGTCCGGACCCTCAGGCCGCCGTCCAGCGGCCGAGCTTCTCCGGGTTGCGGACCGCCCAGATCCGGGTGATCCGGCCGTCCACGACGTCCAGCGCCGCCACCGTCGCCGTGGCGCCGTCCCGTTGCGCGACCAGGCCGGGGCGGCCGTTGACGGCGTGCTCCAGCAGGACCAGCCCAGGGGCCTTCTCCGCCATCAGTGCCAGGTACTGCGCGATCCGCTCGCCGCCCTCCACCGGCCGCAGCACCGCGCTGACCAGCCCGCCGCCGTCGGCGACCAGGACCGCCGCCGGGTCGAGCAGGCCGACCAGGGTGCCGATGTCCTTGGCCTCCCAGGCCCGCTTGAACTCCCGCACCACGGCGGCGCTCCCGGCCGCAGGGGCCGGCGCGGCACCGACCCGGCGGCGGGCCGAGGTGGCCAGCTGACGGCAGGCGGCGGGCGTCCGGTCGACGATCGCGGCGATCTCGGGGAACGGGTAGCGGAAGACGTCGTGCAGCACGAACACCACCCGCTCGGCCGGCGTCATCGACTCCAGCACCACCAGGAACGCCATGCCCAGCGACTCGTCCAGGGCGATCCGGTCGGCGGGGTCGGCCGGATCGGCCGTCCCGACCGCCCACTGCGACCCGTCCGGCAGCGGCTCCGGCAGCCACTCGCCGACGTACCGCTCGCGCCGGACCCGCGCCGAGCCGAGCACGTCCAGGCAGATCCGGCCGAGCACCGTCGTCAGCCAGGCGCCCGGCGAGGCGACCGCCGCCCGCCGTTCCGGCGCCTGCGCGTACCAGCGGGCGTACGCCTCCTGCACGGCGTCCTCCGCCTCGGCCACCGAGCCGAGCATCCGGTAGGCGAGGCCGACCAGGTGCCGCCGCTCGCCGACGGCCGCGTCCGCCTCCGTGTCCGTGTCGGTGTCGGTGTCCGTGTTCCGTTCGAATCTCTCGCCCTCGGTACCCATGCCGGTCGCCCCCGTTTCGTTCCCACCCGCCTCACACTTCGCGGGCCTGTTTCGTCGAACCAGCGGGACACTACCGACCCACCGCCACCAGGCAGGAAGAGGGACCGCACCATGGTCATCACGACGACGACCCCGTCCGCACGCCGCAGCCTCACGTTCCTCCGCGCCACCGTCGCCCTGCAGACCCTGGCGATCTTCTACCAGGCCACCACCGCAGGGCTGTTGCTCTCCACCTCCTACGGCGAGACGCTGCACAGCGTGGGCGCCCGGGTGATGTACGGCGCCTCGATGGTGTACCTGCTCGCCGCGGTCCTGGCCTGGCGGCCCGGCGGCGGCCCGCTCCGGCCGGTCCTGTACGCGACCGGTTTCCTCGTCCTCGCCTCCGTCCAGGTGGTCCTGGGCGTCACCCACCACCCGGCGCTGCATGTGCCGCTGGGCGTGCTGATGTTCGGCCTGAGCCTGCTCGACCTGGGCCGCAGCCTGGGCGCGGGCGCGCGCGGAGCCCGCTGACCTCCGGGGCGGGCCCGGCCCGGCCCGTCCTTCCGGGAACTCCGGTGCCCCGGCGGACAGGAGAGGGCATGACCACTGTGTTCCCCCTGCCCGAGCGGCCCCACGACGCCTCCGGCACCGCCGGCCCTCCGCCGCTCGCCGACGGCGGTGGCCACGGGCCGGCGGCGCCGTGCCTCGACACCGCCTGGGACTGACGGTGCGCTGCTCCGCGCCCGGCCCGGCAGGGCCGGCCTCCGCCGCCCCGGTCGGCGCCCCGGTCAGCGCTCCGGACGGACGCCCGGCGGCGGGGCGATGCCGAACTCGGACTCCAGCAGCTCCCGCAGCGCCTCCGGGTCGTCGACCCGCTCCACCGTGACCGTGCCGTCCCGCGCGGTGCGGGTGAGCGTGGTGCCGTCCAGGGACAAGTGCCCGTCGATGTGGGTCCGCTGCACGAACAGGCGGCGGAACGGCGAGCGCGGGTGGGTGGCCACGTGCCAGTTGGCGACGTTGATGTCGGGCAGCGGCGCGGTGTCCAGGGTGAAGGAGACCAGCTCGATCCAGGTGTCCCCGGAACGGGCCTGGAGCACCCACACCGGCGCCGGGCCGTCGGCCTCCTCCAGCACCAGCCGGTGCCGGCGGCCCCGGCCCTCGCGGACCAGTCCGGGGATCATCGGCAGCGGCTCCAGCAGGGCGTCGATCGACCCGAAGCCGACGTCGACCAGGTAGCGCCCCTCGTCGCCGGGCACCTCGATGCCCAGCACCAGGTGGGTGCGGGGCCGGATCTCCCCGGGGCGGGCGCCGACCCGCACCCGCCCGGTGTAGCGGGTGACGCCGTAGCCGAGCTGCTCCAGGACGTCGGCGAACAGGGTGTTCTGCTCGAAGCAGTACCCGCCGCGGGAGCCGGCGACGAGCTTGGCCTCCAGATCGGTGAGGTCCAGCGAGGGCACGGTGCCGACCACCACGTCGATGTTCTCGAACGGGATGCCCAGCACGTGCGCGTGTTGCAGTGACCGGAGCGTGTCGAGGGTGGGAGCGCGTTCGCCGTCCCACCCGATGCGTGCGAAGTACTTCTCGAGATCGACGCTCATACCGTCACCGTACGGACCGGACGCCGCCCGGGCCTCAGGCTGCGGTTCGGCTCGCCCTGGACCCTCCGACCTAGGTCCATTCCGCGACCCCGGGCAGAACCGCTCCGAAAGCGGCCGGAATGCGGGCGGAATGCGATCGGAATTCAGCAGGAAAGCGTCCCCCTGGTCGGAGCTGGGTCGGAGCTGGGTCGGAGCTGGGTCGGAGCCTGCTCGGAGCCGGGGCGACGCCGGAGCCCCGGCCCGGTTCGGCCGCCCGAGCCCCGACCCGGCTCAGCCGCCGATCCGCACCACGTACTTCCCGGTCGCCCGCCCCTCCGCCATCGCGTCGTGGGCGGCCGGAACGGCGGCCAGGCCGGGCAGTTCGGTGACGGGCAGAGCCAGGCCGCCGTCCGCGAGCAGGCCGACGACCCGGCGCACGGCCCGGGCGAGCCGCTCGGGGGCCGTGGCGGCGAGGCCGCGATGGCTGAAGCCGGTGATGCTCAGATTGCCCGCCAGCAGGCGGGCGAGCGGGGGCAGGTCGGCGACGGCGCCGCCGCCCGCGTTGCCGAACAGCACGATCCGGGCGCCGGGCGCCGCCACGGCGAGGTCGAGTTCCAGGGCCTCGGTGCCCAGTGGGTCGAGGACGAGGTCGACGCCCCGGCCGTCGGTCGCGGTCCGGACCGCCGCCTCGAGCGACTCGTCGCGGGCGAAGGCGTGCTGGTAGCCCGAGTCGAGCACGGTGGCGGCCTTGTCCGGGCGGCCGACGGTGCCGATCAGCCGGCCGCCGCCGAGCAGCGGGACCAGCTGGGCGAGGGCGTGGCCGATGCCACCGCCCGCCGAGTGCACCAGGACGGTCTCCCCGGCGGTGAAGCGGCCGGCGTCGGTCAGCAGCAGCAGCGCCGTGGCCAGGCCCAGGGGGACGGCGGCGGCCTCGCGCAGCCCCACCCCGTCCGGCAGCGGCACGGTGAGCACGGCCTCGGCGGTGACCACCTCGGCGAGCCCGGCGCCGACGGGGGCGGCGACCACCCGGTCGCCGACGGCCAGTCCGGTGACGCCCTCGCCGAGTGCCCGGACGGTGCCGGCCACCTCCTTGCCGGGCCGGTACGGCCAGTCGGCGGCGTACGCGGCGTCGCCCCGGCGGGTCATCACGTCGACGAAGTTCAGTCCGGCGAAGGCGACGTCGACCGTCACCTGTCCGGGGCCGGGCCCGGGCACCGGGAGCTCCTGGACCTGCGAGTTCTCGGCTCCGCCGGGTGCGGTCATCACCAGTGCGCGCATGGTTCTCGGTCCCCTCGTCTACGATGTTCGACGAAATACGAAATTGAACGCGGGACAGTGGTACCACGCAGTTTCGATGGATGTCGAACATCGCAGACCAGGGAGGGCGTCCATGCCTCGCAGTACCCGCCGCCGACCGGCGCTCACCCACCCCGCGACCGAGGAGATCGACCTCTTCGACGTCCTGCACGCGCTCGCCGACCCGACCCGGATGACCATCGTCCGGGTGCTGCGGGCCGAGCCGGAACGCGCCTGCGGGACCTTCCCGGTGGACGTCGCGCCCTCCACCCTGAGCCACCACTTCAAGGTGCTGCGCGAGTCCGGCCTGATCTCCCAGCGCGAGGAGGCCAACCGCCGCTTCTCCGCCCTCCGTGCGGCCGACCTGGAGCACCGCTTCCCCGGGCTCCTGGACACCGTCCTCGCCGCCCACGCCCGTACCGTCGAGGCCGCCGCTCCACAGGTCCGATGACGCGCTGCCCCACAGGTCCGAGGACGCGCCCCGGCTGGGGTCAGAGCTCCCAGGACCGGGGCCGGGCCAGGGCCTCCCACTCGGGCCGGAGCAGCGACAGCACCGCGGCGTCGTAGCGGCGCCCCCGGTGCAGACAGGCCGAGCGGCGCACACCCTCCTGGACGAAGCCCGCGCCGGTCAGTACCGCGAGCGCCGGGGCGTTGCCGGTGTGGGTGACGGCCTGGAGACGGTGCACGGGCAACTCGCCGAAGGCGAGGTCGACCAGCGCGTCCAGGGCGGCCGAGCCGTGTCCCCCGCCCCGGTGGTGCTCGTCCATGAGCAGCGATACCTCCGCGGTGCCGTCGGCGAGGTCCTGGTCGAAGAGGGCGATGTGGCCGATCGGCGTGCCGTCCGGGAGCAGGACCAGGAAGTCGTCCCGGTCGTTGTCGTCCCGCTGGCGCTCCACCCGCTCGCGCAGGGCGGACAGGGCACGTGGCCAATAGCCGATCTGGTGCACGGCCACGGGGTCGGAGCGCCAGCGCTGCAGCAGTTCGGCGTCGTCGACGTCGACGACCGCGAGCCCGACGCCCCTGCCCCGCCAGCACACCTCCCGGTCCGGCCCGCTGTGCGGGTCCTCGACGATGCTCTCGGTGGTCCCCGGTGCGTTCTGATCGTCTGTCACGGGCGGATGCTAGGACGCCCGCAGGATCGGTGACCAGCGAATTTCCCGCCCCGCCCGGGCGGTTCCGACCCGGCCCGGGGGCGCCCCCGCCGGACCGCCGGGCGACCGTTACGCAGCCGATGAAGCGTTGTGACACGACCGGCCGGGGACCGCGACACGGGCTTCCTACCGTCAGTCCCGACGCACCGGCCACAGGGTGCCGGAGCCCGCGTCACCACCGTGAAGGAGAGCTCGCATGGCTCTGCGTACGACCACGAACCGCGCCCGGCGGTCGGCCGCCGTCTCCCGGCTGACGGCCGTCTGCGCCCTGACCGGCGCCGCCCTGCTGGCGAGCGTCACCGGCGGGCAGGCCTGGGCCGACGGCGGCGCGCCGTCCGCGGCTCCGAAGGCCCCCTCCGCCGGCGCCCCCGCGCCGGTCGAGCCCAGCAGCAGCCCCGTCGTCAAGGCGCCCCAGACCCCGTCGCGCCCCCCGACGGCCCAGCCCGCCCCGCTCACGCCCGAGCAGGCGAAGGAGCAGGCGCGGACCGCCACGCCGACCCCGCTGCCCGAGGGCGTCCAGCCGAAGCCCCAGCTGCCCGCCGAGGGCAAGCCGCAGGTGCGCGAGGTGCCCAAGGGCGCCGCCCAGGCCGGCGACGGCTCCGGGGCCGGCGACTCCTCCGGCCTCGAGCTGGTCGGCGGCGGCGCCGTCGCCGCCGTCGGTGCCGCCGCGCTGGGCTTCGCCGTGCTGCGCCGGCGTTCCGGTGCGCGGGGCTGACGACGCCCCCGGGTCCTCCCCGCACCCCGTCGCCGCCGCTCCGGACGGCGGCGACGGGGCGCGGGCGGCGCGGGGCCACCGGGCCCGGGACGGTTCGCGGCAGGGACGCCACGGGAGGCGCGCCGGACGCGGGACGGGGCTGAGCCGGAGTGTCTTCGGCGCGGCCGGGCTGCTCTGCCTGGCGATCGGTGCGACCGTGGCGGTCTCCGGCCGCGCGGAGCCGCCGGTGGTCCGGGTCGAGACCTCGGCCCGGCAGGCTCCCGGCACCACCGCGGCGGCGCCCGCCCCCTCGACGGCGACCGGCACCACCTCCACCGGCGCCGGCGGTGCCTCCGACGGCGGCCCGTCCGCCGGCACCGCCGCCCCCCGCCCGCTGGCGGCCTCGGCCCCGACCCGGCTGCTGATCCCCGCGGCCGGGGTGGACGCCCCGGTCACCGGCCTCGGTCTGAACGCCGACGGCACGGTCGAGGTGCCGGCCGCCGAGCGCGCCGACGAGGTCGGCTGGTACCGCAACGGCCCCACACCGGGCGAGACCGGGCCCGCCGTCCTGATCGGGCACTACGACACCGCGCACGGCCCGGCGGTGTTCCACAAGGTGCCGAAGCTGAAGCCGGGCGACCTGGTCCGGATCCGGCGGGAGGACGGCGGCACGGTGGACTTCCGGGTCCGCACCCTGCTCCAGTACGCGAAGAACGACTTCCCCACCGACGCGGTGTACGGCAACACCAAGGGCCCCGAACTGCGTCTGATCACCTGTGGCGGCCGGATCGGGGCCGACGGCCACTGGACGGACAACATCGTCGTCCTGGCCGATCCGGCGCCGCCCGTAGGCTGACGGGGCCGAACGGCGCCCGGCGGGGACACCGCCGGGCGCCGCCCCGGCCCCGCGACCACGCGGCGCGGCGCGGCCGAACAGACCGAACGGGCCGAACAGGCACCAGCAGAAAGGGCCCCGGAGGATGAGCACATCCCCCCGCCGCACCGCCGTCCGGCGCCGGGCGGGCGCCCGCCCGGCCGTCCTCCTCGGGAGCGCCCTCGTCGCCGCCGCGCTCGCGCTCCCGGTCGGCTGCGCCGCCCCCGGCGAACTGCGCGACCACGGCGCGGTCGCCCCCGTCACGCCCTCCCCGGCCCGCGTGCCGCTCTGGCCGGGCGCGCCCACCGCCGCGTCGCCGACGCCGGTGGAGCCCACGGGGAGCCGCAGCCCGGAGCCGCCGCCGCAGCCCGTCCCCGACCTCACCGTCCCCGGCCAGGACATCACCGCCGTCGACGTCCGGGCCCTGGTCGGCAAGGACCCCGGCGTCACCCAGGACGAACGGCGGGTCCTCGAACCCTGCGCGGGCTGCGAGTTGCGCGCCCCCGAGTACCGCGACCTCACCGGGGACGGCCGGCCCGAACTGCTGCTCGCCGTCGGCCTCGCCGACACCGTCGTGCTGCACGTCTACACCGCCTCCGGCGAGCGGCTGCTGCCGATCCACCGGGTCTCCCTGGTGAAGGGGTTCGGCGCCGAGACCGTCGGCACCGACCTCTGGCTCTACGAGCCGACCGCCTCCTTCCGGACCGGGCGCCTCTACCACTGGGACGGGGTGCGGCTGGCCCTGACGGACCAGAAGGTGGAGGGCATCGGGCCGACCCAGGAGCCCGAGCCGACGCCGTCGGTCGCCGAGAAACCCGTGGTGGAGAAGCCGCCCGCCCCCCGCCCCAGCGCCGGCAACGGGGACCTCTCGCTCAAGACCGTGCCCACGGCCCGGCCCTCCGGCCCCCAGACCCCGGCTTCGGATGCGGCGGTCGGCAAGCAGCCGCTGCCCGCCCCCGTCCGGCCCGGACCGCCCACCGCCACACCCCTCCCGGAGACGAAGCCATGAGCCCCACGGCCGCCGGCCACCCCCGCATCCTCATCGTCGAGGACGACGAGGTGATCCGGGAGGCGACCAGGATGGCGCTGGAACGCTACGGGTTCCCGGTCGCCACGGCCGCCGACGGTCTGGAGGGGCTGGAGATGTTCCACGCCGTCCGGCCCGACCTGGTCCTGCTGGACGTGATGCTGCCGCTGCTCGACGGGGTCGGGCTGTGCCGCCGGATCCGGGAGGAGAGCCAGTTGCCGATCCTGATGATGTCGGCCCGCACCGATCCGGTGGACGTGGTGTCCGGGCTGGAGGCGGGCGCGGACGACTACGTGGTCAAGCCGTTCGAGAGCGCCGTGCTGGTCGCCCGGATCCGCACGGTGCTGCGCCGCGTCCGCGTCGTCCCGGCCGAGCCGGCGCCCGCGGCCGTCGCCGCGCCCGCCGCCTTCCCCGCGCCCGCGCCCGGACTCCCCGCGCCCGCCTTCCCCGCGCCCGCGCCCGGACTCCCCGCTCCGGAACCCGGGGACGTCCCCGCGCCCCCGGCACCCGCGCCCCGCACCCCCGTCCGCAGCTTCGACGGCCTGGAGGTCGACACCGACTCCATGGAGGTCCGGGTGCACGGCACCCTCGTCCCGCTCACCCCGACCGAACTGCGCCTGCTGCTGGAGTTCACCGCCGCGCCCGGCATCGTGCTGGAGCGCGCCGTCCTGCTGGAACGCGTCTGGGACTACGAGTGGGGCGCCGACACCCGCGTGGTCGACGTCCACGTCCAGCGGCTGCGCGCCAAGATCGGCGGCGGCCGGATCGAGACCGTCCGCGGCTTCGGCTACAAGCTGAGGCGGGCCGAATGACCCTGCGCCGCCAGATCGCCACCGCCGTCGCCGCCATCTCCGTCCTGGTCGCGGTGGCGGTCGGGCTGCTGGTCCACCAGGCGATGGTCCGCCAGCACGTCGACCAGGCGCGGGACTCCGCCCTCACCACCCTGGACGCCGCGCTCGGCTCCTACGAGCACAACGAGGAACTCACCGGCGGCGGCCGTCGGCACGCCGCCCTGGACGACCCCGGGCTGCCGCCCCGGCTGCGCGCCCTGGCCGCCGAGGGGCGACGCGGGTCGCTGCTGGCCCCCGGCCCCGAGGGCGAGTCGGTGTGGGCGGCGGCACCGGTCCGCGGCGGCGGCGAGGTGCTGTCCGTCCGGATCGGCTTCGCCCAGGACCGGCAGGCCATCGCGGACCTGGACCGGATCATCCTGCTCGCCGTCGTCGCCTCGGTCTTCATCACGGTGCTGGCGGGGGTGCTGGTCGCGGACCGGATCAGCCGCCGGCTGCGGACGGCGGCGACCGCCGCCCGGGGGATCGCCGCCGGACGCACCGACACCCGGATCGGCGAACTCGTCGACGGCCGGGACGAGGTGGCCGACCTCGCGGCGGCGGTCGACCTCATGTCGAGGGAGCTGCACCGGCGGCTGGAGGACGAGCAGCGGTTCACCGCGGACGTCGCGCACGAGCTGCGCACCCCGCTGACCGGGCTGGTCACGGCGGCCGAACTGCTGCCGCCGGGGCGGCCCACCCAGCTGGTGCAGAACCGGGTGCAGGCGCTGCGCGCCCTGGTCGAGGACCTCCTGGAGGTGTCCCGGCTGGACGCCGACGCCGAACTGCCGGACCTCTCGGCGGTGCCGCTGGAACGCGCGGTGCGCCGTACGGTGGCGCTGACCGGGCTGGAGGTCGAGGTGGAGATGGCGGCGGACGCCTCGGTCCGCACCGATCTGCGCCGTCTGGACCGCATCCTCGGCAACCTGCTCCTGAACGCCGACCGCCACGGCGGCGGCCCGATCCTGCTGCACGTCGACGGCCACCGGCTCACCGTCCGCGACCACGGCCCCGGCTTCCCCGACGAACTGCTCCGCGACGGTCCCCAGCGCTTCCGCACCAGCGTCCGCGAGCGCGGCCGCGGCCACGGCCTGGGCCTCACCATCGCCCAGGGCCACACCCGCGTCATCGGCGCCTCCCTGACCTTCACCAACCACCCCACCGGCGGCGCCGTCGCCACCCTCCACCTCCCGACCGATGCCGATGCCGATGCCGATGCCGAGGACGGTCCCGCCCCCGGTGAACACGCGCCCCCGGTGAACACCCGTCCCCGTGACCCGTCCCCCTGAGCCGTCCCGGCGTCCGGGACGGCTCAGGGGGACGGGACCGCCGCCGCTGCCCGGGCCGGCCTCTCGGTCCGTACCGGAGCGGCCGCGCCGGAGCCACCGGCGGGGCCGCTGCCCGGAACGGCGGGCGGGGCGGCGGTCGTCCCGGTCCGCTCCGGGGCGGCCCACAGTCGTTCGGACGCTCCCGGAGCGGAGCGGGTGGTTCTGTTCGACGGCTCGGCCGAAGGGTTGCCCGACGGCTCGGCCGAGCACTCCGTCGACGTTCACCCGACGGTGACGCTCACTCGACGGTCACGCTGACCTCCATCCGGTCGTCCCCCGGGGTCCCGGCGACCTCGATGGTGACGCCGCTCCAGGCGCCGCCCGGCTCGTTCAGCGCCGGGGTGCTGTGCTCGCCGAGCAGGTTGTTGCCGAGCGACGGGTAGAGGTCGTCCTGGTCGCCGCGGTTGGGCACGAGGGAGTCCGCCAGGTCGCGCCGCCCGTCGGCCTGCATCAGCTCGATGGCCAGGCGGTTCTCGTCGTTGACGTTGTCGACGGACTCGTCCACCACGTAGACGGCGACGCCCTGGTCCGGGAGGAACTCGTCCTGGCCGCTCTGGCGGCGGTACTCGACCACGAGGTACTGCTTGGGGTGCATCCGCGGGCTGCGGACGGTCAGGATGTCGCCGCCCTCGGAGACCGGGCGCAGGACGATGTCCTTGGTGGTGCTGGTGATCCGCTGCGGGCGGGTCCAGTCGTGGAACATCCGGAGCATGCCGTTCGGGTACACCGGCCGGTCGCCGGCGTGCGCCTGGTCCGGGCCGCCCCAGGAGCCGGAGGCCATCAGGCAGTAGTCGCCGAGGCCGTTGGAGACGGCCTCCACCCTCGGGTCCCCGGTGTCGTAGAAGTCGGCCCAGCGGCCGGCCAGATGGCCCCACTCGTGGCAGCAGACGCCGACCCGGCAGTCCTCGGGGACGGTGAGGAAGGTGGGGACGGTCAGGCTCGAATCGGTCGGGAAGCCGGGCTGGAAGGCCCACTTGGCGCTCCACAGCGCGTCCGGCCGCTGGACCTTCGGGACGGCCTCGGCGCCGCGGCCGGCGTGGACGACGAACAGCGCCGTGACGGCGCCCTCGCCCAGGACGTCCAGCTTCTCGGGGAACGTCACGCCGTTGTCGAGGGCGAGCTTCACGGCGTCGGCCGCCATGCCCACCTCGTTCCGGGGGAAGGCCCCGGAGTCCTGGCCGGACATGTGGTTGGCGTAGAAGGAGAGCGGGTTCGGCAGCCGGAACCAGCCGTGCACCTCGCCCTGGACGTCGATGCCCCCGGCGGCCGGGGCGGCGGGGTCGAAGCCGCTGACGCGGCGGTAGTAGTCGCGCATCGAGCCGGTCGGGAACGTTCCGGAGCTGAACAGCAACTGCTCGAAGTGCTCGACGGTGCGGGCCGGGTCGTGCGGCTGGTCGGGGAAGTCCACCAGCAGCACCAGGGTGGGGACGACGCCCTTGAGCTTCTCCGACGGGTGGTCGATGAGCTGGGCGTCGCCGCGCGGACCGGGCCGGACGGCGCCGTCGTCGAGGCCGACGACGTTCTCGCCGCGCCACTGGGTCCGCAGCACGCGGTAGTACTGGGCGAAGGAGATGCCGTCCGGGAGGCGCCGGGAGTCGATCAGGTCCCGGTACTCGTCATGCAGCTCGTCCAGCGCGGCCGGTGACAGCGGGACAGGGCACGGGTGCGGACGGTCATGGGCGGTGGGACGGTGATGCAGCGGGGTTAAGGTGTAACGCATGGTGACGGCTCCTTCGAGCCTGCTCGCCCCGCCGGGGCGTGTTCGGCGCCCCGCCGAGTGGGCGGTCGCCGGCAATCGGTCGGCTCGCCGAAAGGCGGTCGGGTCTGGCCGGTACCGGTTGCGAAAAGGACGATATGCGGTTGTCTGTCCCTATTCTGACGCTCCGGACGGCCAAAGCACCAGACCCGAAGGGCCGTCGGACCGGCCACCGGCCCGCTCAGCCGGCCCGGTGCGCGGCGGCGGCCGCAGTGAAGGAGGCGGCGAGCTGCGGGTATCCCGCCCAGTGCAGGTGCAGATACGAAGCGTGAATGTTCGGTGCCCCCGGCGCGCCCGCGAATCCCTCGGTGCGGGGGCCGTCCGGCAGCCGCCAGCCCCAGGCGGGCCGTTCGCCGGCACCGGGCTCGCAGACCGTGCGGTGGAACTCGTGCCCGCGCAGCCGCGCGCCGGTCGGCGCCAGCACCGAGTCGTGCAGCGCGACCGCCTCCCGGTACCCGAGCGTCAGCCGCTCGGTCATCCGGGCCGAGGTGTCCAGCACTCCGCACATCGGCAGGCCGTCCAGCTCCCGCCCGAGGTAGAGCAGTCCGGCGCACTCGGCCGCGACCGGTCCGCCCGCGGCGGCGAACGCCGCGATCGCCGCCCGCAGTTGCCCGTTCGCGCTGAGTTCCCGGACGTACAGCTCGGGGAAGCCGCCGCCGATCACCAGGCCCGCCGTGCCCTCCGGCAGGGTGTCGGCGTGGAGCGGGTCGAAGGGCACCACCTCGGCGCCGGCGGCGGTCAGCAGTTCGGTGTTCTCGGCGTACGAGAAGGAGAACGCCGCACCCCCGGCCACCGCGATCCTCGGCCGCGCCGCACCGGAAGCCGCACCGGAGGCCGGACCGGGGGTCGCACCGGAAGCCGGACCGGGGCCGGCGGCGACCGCGGCCACCTCGCGGGCCGGGTCCCACGGCTGCGCGGACAGCGGCGGTGCGGTGCGGGCCAGCGCCAGCACCGCGTCCAGGTCCACCGAGGCGGCGACCAGTTCGCCCATGTCGGCCACCGCCCGCAGGGCCTGCGCCGAACGCTCCACCGCCGGGATCAGCCCCAGGTGCCGGGAGGGCGTGGCGACCGCCGCCGAGCGCCGCACCGAGCCCAGCACCGGCACCCCGGAGCCCTCCTCCAGGGCCTCGCGCAGCAGCAGTTCGTGCCGGTCGGAGGCGACCCGGTTGAGGATCACCCCGGCCAGTCGGACCTCCGGGTCCCAGGAGGCGAAGCCGTGCACCAGCGCCGCCACCGACCGGGACTGCGAGGAGGCGTCCACCACCAGCACCACCGGCGCCCGCAGCAGCTTCGACACGTGCGCGGTGGACGCCAGCTCGCCGCGCCCGGAGGCACCGTCGAACAGCCCCATCACACCCTCGACCACCGCCACGTCCGCCCCGGCCGCGCCGTGCAGGAACAGTGGTGCGACCCGCTCCGGCCCGCACATGAACGCGTCCAGGTTGCGGCCCGGCCGGCCGGCGGCCAGGCCGTGGTAGCCCGGGTCGATGTAGTCCGGGCCGACCTTGTGCGGCGAGACCGCCAGCCCGCGGGCGGCGAGCGCGGCGATCAGGCCGGTGGCGATCGTGGTCTTGCCGGCGCCCGAGGAGGGCGCCGCGACGACGAGACGGGGGATGTTCACGGTGCTGCTGCTTCTCTCGCTGGTACTACCGGGACGCGCGGCGGGTCCGACGGACCCGGCGCGCTACCACTCGATGCCGCGCTGGCCCTTGCGGCCGGCGTCCATCGGGTGCTTGACCTTGGTCATCTCGGTGACCAGGTCGGCCGCGTCGGTCAGCAGCTCCGGCGCGTACCGGCCGGTGATGACGACGTGCTGGCTGCCCGGGCGGTCCTTGAGCACGGCCACCACCTCCGCCGGGTCGATCCAGCCCCAGTGCATCGGGTAGGTGAACTCGTCCAGCACGTAGAAGCGGTAGGTCTCGGCGGCGAGGTCGCGCTTGACCTGCTCCCAGCCCTCCTTGGCCGCCGCCTCGCTGTCCAGCTCCATCTCGCCGGTGCGCTGGATCCAGGACCAGCCGGAGCCCATCTTGTGCCAGTCGACGGTGCCGCCCTCGCCGGAGGCGCCGAGCACGCGCAGCGCGTTCTCCTCGCCGACCTTCCACTTGGCGGACTTCACGAACTGGAACACCCCGACCGACCAGCCCTGGTTCCAGGCCCGCAGGGCCATGCCGAACGCGGCGGTGGACTTGCCCTTGCCGGGCCCGGTGTGCACGGCGGTGATCGGCTGGGTACGGCGCTGGCGGGTCGTCAGGCCGTCGTCGGGAACGCTCTCGGGGACACCCTTGGGCATGTCGGCTCAGGCCGCCTTTCGCGAAGCAGGAGAAGCAGAGGAAGCAGAGGAAGCGGAGGCAGAGGAAGCAGAAGCGGAGGAAGCAGAGGCGGAGCCGCTCGGACGGTTCCCGCCCCGGCTGTCGCGGACCAGTGAGGCGACGCCGTCGGCGCGCAGCTCGTCCAGGGTCACGGCGGTGGCGCGGAGCCGGTCGGCCAGGGTGCGGGCCAGGCCGAGCCGGACCGGGCCGGACTCGCAGTCCAGCACCACGCTCGCCACGCCCTGCCCGGCCAGCAGTCCGGCCGCCCGGTGCGACCGCGCGACGGCGTCCCGGGCGCCGGTGGCCCGGCCGTCGGTCACCACGACCAGCAGCGGGCGGCGGTCCGGGTCGCGCAGCCGCTCGACCCGCAGCACCTCGTGCGCCCGCAGCAGTCCGGCCGCCAGCGGGGTACGGCCGCCGGTGGGCAGCGACTCCAGCCGGGCCGCGCCGACCTCCACCGAGGAGGTCGGCGGCAGCACCAGCTCGGCGTCCGAGCCCCGGAAGGTGATCATGCCGATCTTGTCCCGGCGCTGGTAGGCGTCCATCAGCAGCGACAGCACCGCGCCCTTGACCGCGGTCATCCGCTGCCGGGCCGCCATCGAGCCGGAGGCGTCCACCACGAACAGCACCAGGTTGGACTCCCGCCCCTGGCGCACCTGCTCGCGGAAGTCGTCCTTGTGCAGGACCAGGGCCCGGGAGGACCGGCCGCGCGCCAGCTGGTGCGGGGCGGCGGCGCGCAGGGTGGCGCTCAGGTGCAGCCGGGCGAGCCGGCCGCGCGGGCGGCGGGCCCTGATGGTGTGACCGCTGTCGGTCTCGGCGGGGGAGCGGCGGCCCTGGGCGCCGCGCCCGGTGCCGTCCACGGCGAACAGCCGGGTCCGGTACGGGTCGCCGGCCGCGACCGGTGCCGTCTCCCGGGCGGGGGACGGCGGCTGGAGCGGGACCGGCTGCGGGGCCGGGGCGTCGTCCTGGGCCGGGGCGTCCGGCGCCTCGGCCGTCGGGCCGTCGGGGCCGTCCTGGCCGGACGGCTCGGGTGCGCCGCCGCCACCGCCGCCGTCGGGGCCGCCGTCCTGCGGGCCGTCACCCTCGGGGCCGTCGCCCTCGGGACCGCCCTCCGGGTCCGGGTCCTCCTCGGGCTCCTGCGGCGGCTGCGGCTCCTCGGGCTCCGGCTCGGCGTGCTCCTCCAGCACCCGGTCCAACTGCTCCTCGTCCAGCCCGGGGGCGTCGAAGGGGTTGCGCCGCCGCCGGTGCGGCAGCGCCAGCCGGGCGGCCTTGCGGACGTCCTCCGCCAGTACCTCGGTCCGGCCCGCCCAGGCGGCCAGCGCGACGGCGGTCCGGGCCATCACGATGTCCGCGCGCAGTCCGTCCACCTCGAACGCCGCGCAGACGGCGGTGATCTGCCGCAGGGCGGCGTCGGTCAGCTCCACCTGCGGCAGCAGCTCGCGGGCGGCGGTGATCCGGTCGGCGAGCGCCCGCTCGTCCGCGGCGAAGCGGCCGGCGAAGGCGGCCGGGTCGGCGTCGTAGGCGAGCCGGCGGCGGACCACCTCGGCGCGCTCCACCGGCTCCCGGGTGGCGGCGATCTCCACCGTCAGGCCGAACCGGTCGAGCAGCTGCGGCCGCAGCTCGCCCTCCTCCGGGTTCATCGTGCCGACCAGCAGGAAGCGCGCCGCGTGCCGCACCGACACGCCCTCGCGCTCCACGTAGGAGCGGCCCATCGCGGCGGCGTCCAGCAGCAGGTCCACCACGTGGTCCTGGAGCAGGTTGACCTCGTCGATGTAGAGCACGCCGCGGTGCGCCCGGGCCAGCAGCCCCGGCTCGTACGCCTTGACGCCCTCGGACAGCGCGCGCTCGAGGTCCAGCGAGCCGACGATCCGGTCCTCGGAGACGCCGACCGGCAGCTCGACCAGCTCGGCCGGGCGCTCCGAGGACGTGCCTCCGCCGTGCGCGCCGTCCGGGCACTGCGGGTCCGGGCCGGCCGGGTCGCAGGCGAAGCGGCAGCCGTCGACGGTCGCGATGGAGGGCAGCAGCCCGGCCAGCGCGCGCACCATGGTCGACTTGGCGGTGCCCTTCTCGCCGCGCACCAGCACCCCGCCGACCGCCGGGGAGACGGCGTTCAGCAGCAGGCCGAGCCGCAGGTCGGCCATGCCGACGATCGCGGTGAACGGGTATCGGACGTCACTCATGCATGCTCCCCAGGGGCTCCGGGCGGAAGGAACGGCAGCGATCCGGCCGCCGGCACCCCGCCCTCGATCAGCTTCCACAGCGCGTCGGTGTCGGCGTGTTCCTCGATCAGTTCGCCCAGCCGGTCGAGCCGGGCCTCCCGCGCGTCGGTGAAGGAGGTGTCCGGCGCGGGGACGAACGCCCGGCCGGCCGCCGTCGCGACCTCGCGCAGCAGCGCGCGCCGGAAGCCGTCGTTCTCCAGCGCGCCGTGCCAGGTGGTGCCCAGGACGGAACCCACCCGGCACCCGTCGAGGCTCTGTCCGTCGTCATCGGAGATGAAGGCCTCCCCGCCCTCGACCGCGACGATGCCGTGGTGGATCTCGTAGCCCTCGACCCGCTCCCCGAACGCCTCGCCGACGGGCCGGCCGAGCACCTTCTCCACGCCGAAGCGCACGGACGTCGGCAGCAGCCCGAGGCCCTCCACCGGGCCCGCCTTCGACTCGACCTCGTCGACGATCGAGCCGGCCAGCATCTGGTAGCCGCCGCAGACGCCCAGCACCGGCAGCCCGGCCGCCGCCCGGGCCCTCAGCACCGGTTCGAAGCCGCGCTCGCGCAGCCAGCCGAGGTCGGCGACGGTGGCCCGGGTGCCGGGCAGCACCACCAGGTCGGCGTCGGCCAGCTCCTCCGGCCTGGTGGCCCAGCGGACCAGCACACCGGGTTCCTGGGCGAGCGCGTCCAGGTCGGTGAAGTTGGACAGCCGGGGGAAGCGCAGCACCGCCACCCGCAGCACGTCGGCGCCCAGCGGGCCGCGCGCGGCGGTCCGGTCGACGACGGTGGACAGGTCGAGCGAGTCCTCCGCGTCCAGCCAGAGGTCCGGCAGCATCGGCAGGGTGCCGAGCACCGGACGCCCGGTCAGCTCCCGCAGCATCTCCAGCCCGGGGGCCAGCAGCCGTGCGTCGCCGCGGAACTTGTTGACGAACCAGCCGGCCACGTGCCGCTGGTCCTCCGCCGACAGCAGCGCCAGCGTCCCGTACATGGCCGCGAACACGCCGCCGCGGTCGATGTCCCCGACCACGACGACCGGCAGGCCGGCCGCGGTGGCCAGGCCCATGTTGGCGATGTCCCGGTCCCGCAGGTTGATCTCGGTGGGCGAGCCGGCGCCCTCGCAGACCACCACGTCGAAGCGGCGGCGCAGGTCGGCCAGGCACTCCAGGGCGCGTTCCAGCAGCAGCGGCTTGCGTTCGCGGTAGTCCAGCGCGCCGACCTCGGCGACCGGGCGGCCCAGCAGCACCACCTGGCTGCGGCCGTTCGCGCCGGGCTTGAGCAGCACCGGGTTCATCGCCGCCTCCGGCTCGACCCGGGCGGCCTGCGCCTGCATCACCTGGGCGCGGCCGATCTCGGCTCCGTCGGCGGTGACGAAGGAGTTCAGCGACATGTTCTGCGCCTTGAACGGCGCGACCGAGACCCCCTGCCGCGCCAGCCAGCGGCAGATGCCCGCCGTGACCACGCTCTTGCCGGCGTCCGAGGTCGTCCCGGCGACCAGCAGTGCCTTGCTCATGCCCGGTACCTCCGCTTCCTGATCAGCGCCGCCCGCAGCAGCAGGTGCCCGGCGACGGTCGTACCCAGGGCCAGCGCGCCCACCCGCCGGGAGAGCACGCAGGCCCGCTCGATGTCGTCCACCCCGACCGGGCGCAGCCCCTCACCGAGCACCGGCCGGTGCTCCGTGCGATCGCCGTACCGGAGCGTCCCGCCGAGGCGGACGCCGACCGCGCCGGCGAAGGCCGACTCGGCCTGGCCGGCGTTGGGGCTGGGGTGCGCGGAGCCGTCCCGCCGCCAGATCCGCCAGGCGGTGCCCGGTTCGGGGGCGGCGGCCACCGTCAGCAGCGCGGTCAGCCGGGCGCCCGGCCAGCCCGCCACGTCGTCCAGCCGGGCCGAGGCCCAGCCGAACCGGGCGTAGCGCGGCGAGCGGTGACCGACCATCGCGTCCAGGGTGTTCACGGCGCGGAACGCCAGCAGCCCCGGGGTACCGGCCAGGCCGCCCCAGACCAGGGCGTTCACCACGGCGTCGGCGGTGTTCTCGGCCACCGACTCGACCACCGCGCGGGCGATCTGCTGCTCGTCCAGGGCGCTCGGGTCGCGTCCGCACAGGTGCGGCAGCCGTTCCCGGGCCGCCGTCAGGTCACCGGCCGTCAGCGCGCGGCCGACGGTGCGGGCCTCCCGGGTCAGCGAGGTGCCGCCGAGCACCGTCCAGGTCGCGGCGGCGGCGAGCGCGGCCCGGCCGAGCGGCCGTCGGGCCAGCAGCCGGTCGGCGGCCACCGCGCCGGCCGCGACGGCGCCCACGCACAGCGCGGTGTAGGCGGTGCCGGCCGCGCGGTCGTCGCGCCACAGCAGCCGCTCCAGCCGACCGGCCGCGCTGCCGAAGCCGGCCACCGGGTGGCCGCGGCGCGGATCGCCGAACCGGGCGTCGGCCAGGTACCCGGCGACGGCGCCCGCGCCGAACGCGGCGGCCCGGGTCAGCGGGCGCAAGGGAGGGCGGGTGGCGCGGTCGGCGGAGTGCTCGGGGGGAGGTCCCGGCCCGGCGGGGCAGCCTGCATCGCGTGCGTGTCCTCACTCAGGGTCCGCGCCCTGGATCGACGTACCGGGGGCGAGAGTCTCCTGGCTCCCGGGTCGGACGCGCTCCCGGGCCTTCCGGCGGCCGCTGACGGCCCTCCGTGGCTGAACTCCGGTCGTGCTCCCCGGTGACAGTGGCGGGACCGCGCCGGACTCGCACCGGCTTCCTCTGCTTGCCTCCGTAATGGCTGAAGGATCCCATCACGGGCCCGAAGGGGGAGTCAACCGAGGTCGCGGAGGGGTTGGTCACACGCCGGGGCCCTCCCGGCGGCCGCCCCGGCACCCGCTCGGCACCTGCCCCGTGCCCGCCCCGGCACCCGTCCGCCGCCCGCCCCGGCGGCCCGCCGTGCCCCGTCGCTACCTCCGAGGCCGCCCGCCGCCGGACCGCGCCCCGCTGTGCGATCCTCCACCCCCGCCGGGCGGCGCGCCCGCCCCGCTTCGTGCGTTCGTCGGCTGGGGCACCACCCGGCGCCGCGCCTACCGTCGGGACCCATGCGACCCCAGCGCCCCCACCTCTTCGCACGTCCGGCCCGGTCCGCCCCGCCCGCCCCGCCGCCCCCGGTGCCGTTCTCGCCCGCCGCCGTCCGCGCCCACCGCGCCGCCCTCGGCCTGACGCCCGAGCAGGTCGCCGAGGGGATGGCCGCGCACGGCGTCCGGCTGCTCCCGGCCCACGTCCTCGGCTGGGAGAACGGCGGTCCGCCCCCCGGCGAGGAGGAGTTCCTCGCCCTGGCCCGGGCGCTGTGGTGCCCGCCCGAGCAGCTGATGGGTGTCCGCCCGGCGAGCCTGCGGGACTTCCGGCTCGCCCGCGAACTGAGCCAGGACGGCGCGGCCCGCCGGATCGGCGTCCCGGCCGGGGAGTACCGGCGGGCCGAGGTCACCGGCCAGTGGGACGGCGACGCCGAGCCGACGGCCGCGCTCGCGCACGTGCTGGGCCTGACCCTGCGGGAGCTGGTCGCGGCCACCGGCCGCCGGGAGGAGCTGGACCGGCGGCTGCGGCGCTGCGTGGACGGCCGCTGGCAGGCGCAGGTCGGCGCGATCGTCCGGATCGTGCCGGTGGACCGGGCGGACCTCGAGGCCGTCCTGCCCGTGCTCCAGGACGAGCGGCAGGTGCCCGCGCACTGGGGGTCCGGCGGCTGGGGGCCCGCCGAGGGGGCGGCCGCGCCGTCCGCGGCCGGGGGCCCGCCGGTCGAGCACTTCTGGGAGCTGCTGGCCCGACGGGAGCCCGCGATCCCCGTGTGATCCGGCGTTCGTTCTGGCACTCTCGTTCTGACGATCCCGGTGCGGCCCTCCCCGCGCGGCAACCCGTACGGCCGTGTCCTGCTGGCCCGGCCGGGTCGCGGCCAGTGGACTGGGCTGTGACGTGGGTCCGGACACCGGTCGGCCCAGAACCGAGCAGCGGGGAGCGAGTATGCGTTGGGGAATCGCGGCCACCGTGGCGGCCGCCGCGGTCGGCACCGGGGCGGCCGTCCTGGTGATCGGCCGCCGGGCCTCGGAGCGGATGGTCCGCCCGGCCGGGGCCGCCCGGGAGCGGACCGGCCCGGTCGTGGTCCAGAGCCTGGGGGCCGGGCGGATCACCTTCACCCGGAGCGCGGAGAGCGAGCGCCCCGGGCGCTGGGCCGTCGAGTGGGGGGAGGACGGGCACGCCGTCGTCGAGGAGGTCCTGCACCGCGACGAACGGGGCGTCACCCGCCGCCTGGTCCGCGCCGACCGTGGCACCCTCGCCCCCGGTACCGAGGTCCGCTTCACCCCGCGGGTGTACCTCGGCGACCCGGCCTCGGCCCTCGGCCTGACCTTCGGCGAGACCGCCGTCGAGGGGGAGCTGGGCGCGCTGCCCGCCTGGTGGCTGGACGGCAAGCGCGGCACCTGGGTGATCCTGGTGCACGGCCCGGACGCCGACCGCGCCCAGGTGCTGCCCGTCCTGCCCGTGCTGCGGCGGCTCGGCCTGCCCGCGCTGGCGGTCAGCTACCGGGGCGACGCGGGCGCGCCGGCCTCCCCCGACGGCCTGGGCCACTTCGGCGAGACGGAGTGGCGGGACGTCGAGGCGGCGATCCGGCTGGCCCTGGACGGCGGCGCGGGCCGGGTGGTGCTGTACGGCTGGTCGCTGGGCGCCACGATGGCCCTGCAGGCCGCCGCCCGCTCGGACTTCGCCTCCTCGGTCAGCAGCCTGGTCCTGGACTCCCCGGTGCTGGACTGGCCGGCCACGGCCCGCCGGGGCGCGGCCAGGGCCGGGTACCGGGGCGCGGCCGCCGAACTCGGCGCGCTGGCCGCCGAGGGCCGGACCGGCGTGGATCTGGCCGACTTCGCCCGTCTCGCGGAGGGCACCGACCTGCGGGTGCCCACCCTGGTGCTGCACGGCCCCGACGATCCGGTGGCGCCGTTCCGGGCCGCCGAGCGGCTGGCCGCGAGCCGTCCGTCCCTGGTGAACCTCCAGGCCTTCCCCGGCGGCGACCACGCCGCGCTGTGGAACACCGACCCGGACCGCTACTCCGAGACCCTGCGCCGCTGGCTCACGCCCTTCTGCTGAGCCGCCGCCCCCGTCGCCCCCGCCGCCCCGGCTCCGGCCCCGCCGGGTGCTCCCCGCCGCGTCGCGCGGGGCCGGGGAGCCGGGGGGAGCGGGTGAGCGGCCGGCGGACGGAGGGCGGCGCGCGGGCCGCCCGGGACCCCCTCCGGACCACCGGCCCCTCCGGGCCGCCCCACCTGGCATGGACCCGCCACAAAGATCAAGCCAGTCGGTTTGGCCTCTGTTGCCCGATCTTGTCGATCCCCCCGCGCCCCCGCCCCGCCCCGCGCGGACAACCGGATGTGACAGAAGGCCGGTACAAGGGGAAGACTGCTCGACGTGACGTCTCGGAATCCGCGCGACCGTGATGCCCCGCTCCCGCCGACCAACGGTTCCGGCGCGACGGTGACCCGTCTCCCCGGAACGGCCCACCGCCCCGCCGGCGCGAGGCCGGGGAGCCAGGGCGTACCCCGCCGACGAGGCCCCGCCCCCGCCCCCGGCCGAGGCCGGGTCCCCGTCCCGGAGGGCTTCCCCGCACCCGCCGAGCTGGCCCCGCTGGCCCGCCGGATGCTGGTCGACGCCGTCCGGATCGCCCGCTGGGCCGGCGACCTCGAGGAGGTCGACAAGCGCGGCGAACTGCTCCCCGAGGACGCCCGCGCCGCCGGCCGCGCCCTCGCCATGACGGTGGGCGCCGCCGCCAAGGCCTGGGGCCAGGCCCTGCTGGTCGGCCTGGTCGAGCCCCGCGACGGCGGCGCCGTCCCCGGCTGGCGCCTGCACGCCTGGGAGCACGACGACGAGGCGGTGATCCGCGGCTGGTCGACCCTGTTCGACGCCTGGACCCTGCTCGCCCCGGTGCCGCCCGCCGCCCTGCGCGGCGTGTTCGCGGTCCTCGCCGGACAGGCCGTCGACCAGGCGCCCCAGCTGCTCTCCTTCCTGCACCTGGTGGACGGCCCGGTCGCCGACGTCGAGCTGCTGGAACTGCTCCGGCGCGGCCTGGACGAGCGCCGGGTCGGCGGCGGCGAGGGCGCCTTCGGCCTCTCGC
Organism: Streptomyces sp. TLI_053; assembly: GCF_900105395.1. Lineage (NCBI taxonomy): Bacteria > Bacillati > Actinomycetota > Actinomycetes > Kitasatosporales > Streptomycetaceae > Streptomyces > Streptomyces sp. TLI_053. The sequence goes on along the minus strand of NZ_LT629775.1, from coordinate 3,080,474 downwards.
CCGTCCCGCACGCGGCCTCCGCCGTCTCCGCCGTCCGCGGCACCTGCCGCGAGCCGCAGATCGACACCCCGGCCTCGCCGGCCGACGTCGCCGCCGTCCTGGACTGGATGCTGGACGGCCTGGCCGCCGTCGGCGCGCTGGTCCGCGAGGACAACGCCGCCGAGCTCTCGCCGCTCGGGCACTGGGCGGTGCGGGCCAAGCTGGAGGAGATCTGCACCGTCGCGCAGACCGCCGCCGGCCACATCGAGCAGAGCGCGATGGAACTGCTGAGCGCCTGCGCCGACTACTCGCCGGGCCCGGCCCGCGCCGAGTACCGGGCCTGGCTGGCCGCCCGCCCCGCCGACCGGGCGGTGGCCGAGCTGCTGGAGGCCGCGCAGGGCGAGGACGCCCTGGTGCGCGGCCTGGCCTTCGAGGCGCTGAGGGTGGCCGGATCCACCGCCGAGCAGGCCGTCCGGGCCGCCGTCGACGAGCCGGTGCTGCGCCCGTACGCGCTGCTGTGGCTGGCCGAGCGCTCGGACGAGGGGGTCTCGCCGGCCGACGTGCTGGGCGCGGAGGACGCCGCCTGGCTCTGGGTGGACACCGCCGCGGCCGTGCTGGACCACGGGGAAACGGAACTTCTGGTGGGCCATGTCGAGGGCGCCTCGGCCGGTGATCCGGTGCGGCTGTTCGCCCGGGCCCGGCAGTCCGGGCACCCCCGGGCGGCCTCGGTGCTGACGGCCGTCTCCGGCGTCCACCCGGACCCGGCGGTGGCCCGGGCGGCCCGCCGCTCGGCGTTCAGCGTGCACCGCGGCGGTGCCTGAGCGAGCGGTTCGCGCGGACGGCGCCAGGACATGCGGAAGGGCCCGGCTCCCCTCGGGGAGCCGGGCCCTTCCGCATGTCCTGCGGCGGTCGTCAGCCGATCCGCGACTCCGCGCGGCGGGCCCGCACGTCGCCGACCTTCTGGCCGACCTTGCGGCGGATCACCAGCAGCGGCGCCATCGCGGCGAGCGCGATCTGCGCGAACGCGCCGATGTGCAGCAGGTTGTCGCCGCCCGGCAGACCGGTCGCCCAGGCCGCCAGGCAGCCGATCGAGACCACGATCCAGCACAGCGTGGCGGTGGCCAGCAGCCCCTGCGGCTTCGGGTACTCGATCCGGCTGACCATGAGGTACGCGACGGCGAAGATCGCCAGCAGACCGGGCAGGAACGGTGGGTCGAGCAGCACGATGGCGATCACCGTCATCGCGCCCATCGGGCAGGGCATGCCCTGGAACACCCCCGGCCGCATCTTCACGGTGGAGAAGCGGGCGAGCCGCAGTACCACCGCGAGCAGCACGGTCAGCGCGATCAGCGCCGACAGCCGGCTGTTGGAGCCGGGCGAGACCATGCCCCAGACCGCGACGAAGTAGGCCGGCGCGATGCCGAAGCTGATCAGGTCGGCCAGGTTGTCGAGTTCGGCGCCCAGCGCGGAGGAGCGCAGCTTGCGCGCCACCAGGCCGTCGAACAGGTCGCACATCGAGCCGATCAGCAGCAGCGTCACCGCGGTGGCGGCGCTGTGCTTGTCCGGCGCGGCGTCCGGGTTGGTGATGTGCGGGACGAGCACCCCGGTGGTGATCGAGTAGATCGCCAGGAAGCCGCAGACGGCGTTCCCCAGGGTGAGGAAGTCGGCGGTGGAGAGGTGCTGGGGCGAGCGCGGCGCGCGCAGCTCGCGGTCGCGGGCCCAGCGGCGACGGCGCAGGGCCGTCTCCTCGTCGTCCAGGCCGACGATCGTCTCAGGATCAGTCACGGTCAAGGCGCGTCACCCCGGCGGTGGTCTTCTGGCCGACCTCGACGCCGACCTCGACGCCGGCCGGCAGGTAGGTGTCGACCCGGGACCCGAAGCGGATCAGACCGATCCGCTCGCCCTGCTCGACCTTGGTACCGGCGTCGACGTACGGCACGATGCGGCGCGCCACGGCGCCCGCGATCTGGACCATCTCGATGTCGCCGAGCTCGGTGTCGAAGTGCCAGACGACCCGCTCGTTCTGGTCGCTGTCCTTGTTGAACGCGGGCACGAAGCCACCGGGCACGTGCTCGACGGAGGTCACCGTGCCGGGCAGGGGCGCCCGGTTGACGTGGACGTTGAGCGGGCTCATGAAGATCGCCACGCGGGTCCGGCCGTCCGGCCACGCGTCGATGCTCTGGACCACGCCGTCGGCGGGGGAGATCACTCTGCCCGTGCCGATCTCACGCTCGGGGTCGCGGAAGAACCACAGCATGCCGGCGCCGAGCGCACAGGCGGGTACCGCGGCCAGGGCCCACTTGCCACTGCGCCGGGTGAGCGCGGTGGTCACGGCGGCCGTGGCGAGGGTGGGGACGAACCAGGGGGTGGCTCCGCGCGCGATGGTCACGCGGGGTCGCCGGCCGGCCGTCGTGGCGGCGAGGGCATCGCGGTCCGTGACGGAGGAGTGAGGGGACGGGCTGATGGGCATCGAAGACCTTTGTCGCGGGGGATCATGGCCGCTGGACGGGGGCCACCGCGGGATCGGGTAATAGAGGGACGTCTGCTGTCCCGGTGGATGCTATCGGGAGCACACGGTGGGTGGGCAACCCGCCTGCTCGTTCATGTGACCTGCGGGAGGCGCCGACGCGCCCCCTTGTATACGACCGTAGCTCGCCCCGCTCCGGTTCCCAAGGGACCGGGCGAAGCTGGTGACTCATGTCTCAACGCTGCCCGGCCGGTCCTCCCGGACTGCCCGTCGGGGGCGCGGGACGGTGTGCCGGAGCGGCCGCAGGGCGTGTGACAGCAGCTGTACGCCCTGCGGCCGCTCCGGAGCGGCCGTGTCGTCCCCGGGGCGGACCAGGCCTCCGGGGCGGGACACGGCGCGGTGCCGGGACGGGCCCGCACGCCCGTCGTCCGGCGGTCTCGCGGGCCGGCCGCGAGCCCCGCAGCGGGGTGCTCAGCCCGCGATGCGGTACTCCTCGAGCAGCCGGCGTCCGATGATCATCTTCTGGATCTCCGCAGTACCTTCACCGATCAGCAGCATCGGGGCCTCCCGGTAGAGCCGCTCGATCTCGTACTCCTTGGAGAAGCCGTAGCCGCCGTGGATGCGGAAGGCGTCCTCGACGACCTCCTTGCAGTACTCGGAGGCGAGGTACTTCGCCATGCCCGCCTCGAGGTCGTTGCGCTCGCCGCTGTCCTTCTTGCGGGCGGCCATGACCATCATCTGGTGCGCGGCCTCGACCTTGGTGGCCATCTCGGCGAGCTTGAACTGGATCGCCTGGTGCTCGGCGATCTTCTTGCCGAAGGTGGAGCGCTGCTGGGCGTAGGAGATGCCCAGCTCGAAGGCGCGGCGGGCGACGCCGCAGCCGCGCGCGGCCACGTTGACCCGGCCGACCTCGACGCCGTCCATCATCTGGTAGAAGCCCCGGCCGGGGACGCCGCCGAGGATCCGGTCGGCCGGGATCCGGACGTCCTGGAGCACCAGCTCGGTGGTGTCGACGCCCTTGTAGCCCATCTTCTCGATCTTCCCGGGCACGGTGAGGCCGGGGACGGTCGGGTTGGCGCCGAAGCCCGGCGTCTTCTCGACCAGGAAGGTGGTCATGTTCTTGTACGGGGTGGAGCCGCCCTCGTCGGTCCGGCAGAGCACCGCGACCAGGCTGGAGGTGCCGCCGTTGGTCAGCCACATCTTCTGGCCGTTGAGGACGTAGAAGTTCCCGTCCTTCACACCCTTGGTACTGATCGCCGCGACGTCGGAGCCGAGGCCGGGCTCGGACATCGAGAAGGCGCCGCGGATCTCGCCGGCGGCCATCCGCGGCAGGAAGTGGTCCTTCTGCTCCTGGGTGCCGTGCGCGTTGATCATGTGGGCGACGATGAAGTGGGTGTTGACGATGCCGGAGACGGACATCCAGCCGCGGGCGATCTCCTCGACCACCAGCGCGTAGGTCAGCAGCGACTCGCCGAGGCCGCCGTACTCCTCGGGGATGGTCAGGCCGAAGAGCCCGAGCTCCTTCATGCCCTCGACGATCGCCGTCGGGTACTCGTCCTTGTGCTCCAGCTCGGTCGCGACCGGGATGATCTCCTTGTCGACGAACTCGCGCACGGTGGCGAGGATGTCCCGCTGGATCTCGGTGAGGCCGTCGGTCTGTGCGAGGCGTCCCATCGTGCGGCTCCTGTCATGCCTGGAAAAACGAGGGTGGGGGAAGTGGACGGGGGCTCCGCGGGCGTGGCTCCGCGGAGCCCCCGTGAACCGGTGCGGGGCACGGCCGATGACGGCGGCCGGGCCCGTCCGGGGTCCTGGGGGCGGGGCTTCGAGAGGGCTCAGGCGAGCGGCGTCGGCCGGGCGGGCTGCTCGCCGCCGCGCGCCTCGATGTACGTCGCGGTCGGCACCATCACCTTGCGGCGGAAGACGCAGACGACCGTGCCGTCCTGCTTGTAGCCCTTGGTCTCGACGTACACGATGCCGCGGTCGTCCTTGGACTTGGACGGCCACTTGTCGAGCACGGTGGTCTCGCCGTAGATCGTGTCGCCGTGGAAGGTCGGCGCGACGTGCCGCAGCGACTCGATCTCCAGGTTGGCGATCGCCTTGCCGGAGACGTCCGGGACGGACATGCCCAGCAGCAGCGAGTAGATGTAGTTGCCCACCACCACGTTCTTGCCGAAGTCGGTGGTCCGCTCCGCGTAGTTGGTGTCCATGTGGAGCGGGTGGTGGTTCATGGTGAGCAGACAGAAGAGGTGGTCGTCGTACTCGGTGACCGTCTTGCCGGGCCAGTGCCGGTAGACGGCGCCGACCTCGAACTCTTCGTAGGTGCGTCCGAACTGCATGATCGACGGCTCCTGACCGGTCTCAGGCCTGCGGGGGCTCGAACGTGGAGGTGCGCTTCATACCGGCCGCGCGGCCCTTGCCGGAGACGACCAGCGCCATCTTGCGGCTGGCCTCGTCGATCATCTCGTCGCCGAGCATCGCCGAGCCCTTGAAGCCGCCGGCCTCGGAGGTGCACCAGTCGTAGGCGTCGAGGATCAGCTCGGCGTGGTCGTAGTCCTCCTGGGAGGGCGAGAAGATCTCGTTGGCGGCGCCGATCTGGTCCGGGTGCAGCACCCACTTGCCGTCGAAGCCCAGCGCGGCGGCGCGGCCGGCCACCTCGCGGTAGCCCTCCTGGTTGCGGATCTGGAGGTAGGGGCCGTCGATCGCCTGGAGGTCGTTGGCGCGGGCGGCCATCAGGATGCGCATCAGGATGTAGTGGTAGGCGTCGGCCGAGTAGCCGGGCGGCTGCTCGCCGACCACCAGCGACTTCATGTTGATCGAGGCCATGAAGTCGGCCGGGCCGAAGATGATGGTCTCCAGCCGGGGCGAGGCCTGGGCGATGGTGTCGACGTTGATGAGGCCCTTGGCGTTCTCGATCTGCGCCTCGATGCCGATCCGGCCGACCTCGAAGCCCATGGTCTTCTCGATCTGGGTGAGCAGCAGGTCGAGCGCCTTCACCTGCTCGGCGTCCTGGACCTTCGGCAGCATGATGCAGTCGAGGTTCGTGCCGGCGCCCTCGACCACGGTGATCACGTCGCGGTAGGTCCAGTGGGTGGTCCAGTCGTTGACCCGCACGACCCGGGTCTTGCCGGTCCAGTCGCCGTTGTTCAGGGCGTCGACGACGGTGTGGCGGGCGCTCTCCTTGACCAGGGGGGCGCAGGCGTCCTCCAGGTCGAGGAAGACCTGGTCGGCCTGCAGGCCCTGGGCCTTCTCCAGGAAGCGCGGGTTGGAGCCCGGCACGGCGAGGCAGGAACGGCGCGGGCGGAGGCGGTTCTGGGACAAGGGGGTGGTTCCTTCCGGGGTCAGCTGGTCGTCGTGGCCGGGGCCGGCGTCCAGGGCTGGAGCCTGTTGGCCAGCCGGATCTCGTCCACGATCCGGCCGATGATGGTCGTGATGCCGAAGTCCTTCGGGGTGAACACGGCGGCGACGCCGGCGGCCCTGAGGGCCTCGCCGTCCGCTGCCGGGATGATGCCACCCACGATCACCGGGACATCCTCCACCCCGGCCCGGCGCAGCCGGTGCAGCACGTCCGGCACCAGCTCGGAGTGGGCGCCGGAGAGGATCGACAGGCCCACGCAGTGGACGTCCTCGGCGACGGCGGCGGAGACGATCTGCTCCGGGGTGAGCCGGATGCCCTGGTAGACCACCTCGAACCCGGCGTCGCGGGCCCGGACGGCGATCTGCTCGGCCCCGTTGGAGTGCCCGTCCAGGCCGGGCTTGCCGACCAGCAGCCGCAGCTTGCCGGCGCCGAGTTCGGCGGCGGTCGCGGCGACCGCCTCGCGGACGGCCGCCAGCTCGCCGCCGGGCTCGGCCGGGACCGCGACCGGGGCGCCGCCGACGCCGGTGGGCGCGCGGTACTCGCCGAACACCTCGCGCAGGGCGAAGGCCCACTCGCCGGTGGTGACCCCGGCCCGGGCGCAGGCCAGGGTGGCCGGCACGAGGTTGGCGGTGGTGCCGGCGACGGCCTTGAGCTCCGCCAGGGCGCTCAGCGCGGCCGCCTCGTCGCGCTGACCGCGCCAGGCCTCCAGCGCGGTCAGCACGGACTGCTCGGAGGCCGGGTCGACGACCATGATCGCGGTGTCGAGGTCGGCCGTGAGCGGGCTCTCCTCGGTGGTGTCGAAGCAGTTGACCCCGATGATCTTGTCCTCGCCGGACTCGATCCGGGCCCGGCGGGCGGCGTGCGAGGCGACCAGGTTGGACTTCAGGTAGCCGGACTCGACGGCCGGGATGACCCCGCCCATCCCCAGCACCTTGGCGATCTCGGCCTCGGCGCCCGCCAGCAGCGCCTCGGTCTTGGCCTCGATCACCTCGGAGCCGTTGAAGATGTCCCCGTACTCCAGCAGGTCGGACTCGAAGGCCAGCACCTGCTGGATCCGCAGCGACCACTGCTGGTCCCACGGGCGGGGCAGGCCGAGCGCCTCGTTCCAGGCGGGCAGCTGGACGGCGCGGGCGCGGGCGTCCTTGGAGAGCGTGACGGCGAGCATCTCCAGCACGATCCGCTGGACGTTGTTCTCCGGCTGGGCCTCGGTCAGGCCGAGCGAGTTGACCTGCACGCCGTAGCGGAACCGGCGCTGCTTGGGGTCCTCGATGCCGTACCGCTCCCGGGTGACCTTCTCCCAGAGCCGGCCGAAGGCCCGCATCTTGCACATCTCCTCGACGAACCGCACCCCGGCGTTGACGAAGAAGGAGATCCGGGCGACCACCTCGCCCATCCGCTCGGCCGGCACCTGGCCGGAGTCGCGGACGGCGTCCAGCACCTCGATCGCGGTGCACATCGCGTAGGCGATCTCCTGGACCGGGGTGGCCCCGGCCTCCTGGAGGTGGTAGCTGCAGATGTTGATCGGGTTCCACTTCGGGATGTTCCCGACCGTGTAGGCGATCATGTCGGTGATCAGGCGCACCGAGGGGCCGGGCGGGAAGACGTGCGTCCCGCGCGACAGGTACTCCTTGACGATGTCGTTCTGGGTGGTGCCGGTGAGCTTGGCGATGTCCGCGCCCTGCTCCTCGGCGACCACCTGGTAGAGCGCCAGCAGCCACATCGCGGTGGCGTTGATCGTCATGGAGGTGTTGGTCTGCTCGAGCGGGATGCCGTCGAACAGGGTGCGCATGTCGCCGACGTGGCCCACCGGCACCCCGACCCGGCCGACCTCGCCGCGGGCGAGGATGTGGTCGGAGTCGTAGCCGGTCTGGGTCGGCAGGTCGAACGCCACCGAGAGGCCGGTCTGCCCCTTGGCGAGGTTCCGCCGGTACAGCGCGTTGGAGTCCTCGGCCGTCGAGTGCCCGGCGTAGGTGCGCATCAGCCAGGGCCGGTCGCGCTTCTGGTCGGTCATCGGGTCGCCTTAGATGTCGCGGCTCGGCTGGATGGTCCGCTCGGTGACCTCGCGGAAGAGGTTGATCGCGGGCAGGTGCTTGGCGCGCAGCTCGGCGTCGCGCACGCCCAGGCCCTCCTCGGGGGCGAGGCAGAGCACGCCGACCTTGCCCTGGTGCCGGTTCTGGTGGACGTCGAGCGAGGCCTGCCCGGTCTGCTCCAGCGGGTAGACCTTGGACACGGTCGGGTGGATCTTGCCCTTGGCCACCAGGCGGTTGGCCTCCCAGGCCTCGCGGTAGTTGGCGAAGTGCGAGCCGACGATCCTCTTGAGCGACATCCACAGGTAGCGGTTGTCGTACTGGTGCATGTAGCCGGAGGTGGAGGCGCAGGTGACGATGGTGCCGCCCTTGCGGGTGACGTAGACGCTGGCGCCGAAGGTCTCCCGGCCGGGGTGCTCGAAGACGATGTCGACGTCCTCGCCGCCGGTCAGCTCGCGGATCCGCCCGCCGAAGCGCTTCCACTCGCGCGGGTCCTGGTTCTGCTCGTCCTTCCAGAACCGGTAGCCCTCGGCGGAGCGGTCGATGATCGCCTCGGCGCCCATCGCCCGGCAGATGTCGGCCTTCTCCGGGCTGGAGACCACGCAGATCGGGGTGGCGCCGCCGGCCAGCGCGTACTGGGTGGCGTACGAGCCGAGGCCGCCGCTGGCGCCCCAGATCAGCACGTTGTCGCCCTGCTTCATGCCCGCGCCGTTCTGCGAGACCAGCTGGCGGTAGGCGGTGGAGTTGACCAGGCCGGGGGAGGCGGCCTCCTCCCAGGTCAGGTGGGCGGGCTTGGGCATCAGCTGGTTGGTCTTCACCAGGGCCAGCTGGGCCAGGCCGCCGAAGTTGGTCTCGAAGCCCCAGATCCGCTGCTCCGGGTCCATCATCGTGTCGTTGTGGCCGTCCGAGGACTCCAGCTCGACGGACAGGCAGTGGGCGACCACCTCGTCGCCCGGCTTCCAGGCGTTGACCCCGGCGCCGGTGCGCAGCACCACGCCCGCCAGGTCGGAGCCGAGCACGTGGTACGGCAGGTCGTGGCGCTTGGTGAGCGGGGAGAGCCGGCCGTAGCGCTCCAGGAAGCCGAAGGTGGAGACCGGCTCGAAGATCGAGCTCCACACGGTGTTGTAGTTCACCGCGCTCGCCATCACGGCGACCAGGGCCTCGCCCGGGCCCAGCTCGGGCAGCGGGACGTCGTCGAGGTGGAGGGACTTGCGCGGGTCCTTGTCGCGGCTGTCGAGGCCCGCGAACATCTGCTCCTCGTCCTTGTGGAGCGTGACCGCCCGGTAGGACTCCGGCAGCTTCACGTTGGCGAAGTCCGCCGAGGTGCTGTCGGAGCTGAGGATCGCGTCGAGGATTTCCTTCATGGCTGCCTCCGAAGGCGTACCTGTGTGAGGGCACAGGGCGTCTGGGGGAGCCGGGAGCGGACACCGGCTTCGCTGAACGGGGTGGTGGGTGTGGGTGGCTGGTGGGCCGGGGTGGCTGGTGGGCCGGTTATGCGGTGGGTCGCCCCCGGGGTCGGGGAGCGCCGGTACGACGGCGCGCCGAGGTGGGGAGCCGCGGCGCCGCGACTGGTGGGTAACAAGGTAGTGGCACCCTGTGCCACTCGTAAAGACACGCGGTGCCACCAATTCGGACGGATCGGCGGCACCTCCGGAGGGCTCGCGGAGGGCATCGAAAAGGCCCGTGCCGACACTCCGGCACGGGCCCTCGAATCCCTTGTGACCTGCGAAAACTCCTGCGGTCAGGCCTGCTTGACGCCCTCCAGGGCGGCCCGCACGGCATCCACCACCAGCTCCAGCGGAGCGTCCGTCCGGGTGACTGTGATGAGTACCTCACCTCCAGCGGTGGCACTCGGTGCGCGCGAGGTCGAGGCCTCCGCCTCCGCCCCACTGGCACCCGGTGCCACCACGGCACCGCGCCGCCGCGCCCCCGGCGCGCTGGAGCCCCAGAAGGTCTGCCGGATCACCTCGAAGGAGTGGTCCAGCTGCGCCTCCACGTCGCCCCGCCCGCCGGCCCGCAGCCAGCGCCGCAGGACGTGGTTGTGCGCCGCGACCACCGCCGCCGCCGACACCTCGGCCAGCATCGAGTCGTCCTCGCCGCCGTGCTGCCAGCCCGCGGGGATCTCCCCGGCGGTGTCGAACCGGCCCAGCAGGTAACGGGTGAACAGCCGCTCGTAGCGGGCCACCACGGCGATCTCCCGCTCCCGCAGCGTCGGCACCTGGCGGATCAGCTGGTACCTGGCCACCGAGACCCCGGGCGTGGAGGCGTACATCCGCAGCACCTCCTTGATGCCCCGGCAGACCACGTCCAGCGGGTGCTCCTCCGGCTCGGCGCTGGCCAGCAGGTCGGCGACCCGCACCAGGGTGTCGTCGTGGTCCGGGAAGATCGCCTCCTCCTTGGACCGGAAGTACCGGAAGAAGGTCCGCCGGGCCACCCCGGCCGCCGCGGCGATCTGGTCGACCGTGGTCTCCTCGTAGCCCTGCGAGGCGAACAGCTCCATCGCGGCGGTGGCCAGGTCCTGGCGCATCTGCTGGCGCTGGGCCGCCGCCCGGCGGCTGCCCTGGCCCCCCTCCGAGCCCGTCCCGGCCGGCCGGCCGTCACGCGCCGGCGCGGACTGCTGCGGGGCCGACTGCTGCGGGGAGACTGACTGAACCCGATCCATGCCCGGAACGCTACACGCCCCCGGCGCCGGAGCAGGGGGCCTTGCCCGGCGGACCGGGGCGACCGGTCCGCCCACCGCCGGTCTCGGCCAGTGCGCGGACACCGAACCTGCCCCCCAGCCGGCCCGCTCCGCGCGGAACGGCGGCCGGTCGGGAGCTCCCCCGTAGGACGGCGGCGTGGTCATCGGCGCGCGTGGTCGCGGAAACCGCGGCCGGTCTTGCGGCCCAGGCAGCCCGCCGCCACCAGGTGCTCCAGCAGCGGCGCCGCGGCCAGGCCCGGCTCGCGGAACTCCTGGTGCAGCACCTGCTCGATGGTCAGCGAGACGTCCAGGCCGACCACGTCCAGCAGCTCGAACGGACCCATCGGGTAGCCGCAGCCGAGCTTCATCGCGGTGTCGATGTCGTCCACCGTCGCGTAGTGCTCCTGGAGCATCCGCACCGCGTCGTTGAGATAGGGGAAGAGCAGCGCGTTCACGATGAAGCCGGCCCGGTCCCCGCACTCCACCGGGTGCTTGCGGACCTTCGCGCACAGCTCCAGCACGGTCGCGGTGACCTCCGGCGCTGTCAGCACCGTGGAGACCACCTCGACCAGCCGCATCGCCGGCGCCGGGTTGAAGAAGTGCATGCCGACCACGTCCTGCGGCCGCCCGGTGGCCGAGGCGCACGCGACCACCGGCAGCGAGGAGGTGGTGGTGGCCAGCACCGCGCCCGGCTTGACGATCGCGTCCAGCGCGGTGAACAGCTCGCGCTTGACCGCGAGGTCCTCGGCCACCGCCTCGACCACCAGGTCCACGTCCGCCAGCTCGCCGTACTGCCCGACCGGCGTCACCAGGCCCAGGGCGGCGTCCCGCTGCTGCTCGGTCAGCCGGCCCTTCGCCACCGAGCGCTCCAGCGACCTGGCCAGCTGGGCCTTGGCCCGCTCGGCCTTCTCCAGGCTCCGGGCGGCCAGCAGCACGGGGTACCCGGCCTTGGCGAACACCTCGACGATGCCGGTCGCCATGGTGCCCGAGCCGCAGACGCCGATGCTGCGCACCTCCCGGCCGGACACCCCCGGCCGGGCCGGGCCGGCGGTGGTGTCGACGGCCCGGGAGGAGCCGGGCGCCTCGTAGGTGTAGAAGCCGCGGCCGGTCTTGCGGCCCAGCAGTCCGGCCGAGACCAGCTGGCCGAGGATCGGCGCGGGCGCGTGCAGCCGGTCCCTGGACTGCTCGTACATCGCCTCCAGGACGGTCCTCGCGGTGTCCACGCCGATCAGGTCGAGCAGGGCCAGCGGCCCCATCGGCAGGCCGCAGCCCAGCCGCATCGCGGCGTCGATGTCCTCCCGGGTGGCGTACCTGGACTCGTACATCGCGGCGGCCTGGTTCAGGTACGCGAAGAGCAGTCCGTTGACCACGAAGCCGGCCCGGTCGCCGGCCGCCACCGGCTCCTTGCCGAGGTCCCGGGCCAGCGCCGCGGCGTCCTCGGCGACCTGCGGGGCGGTGAGCACGGTGCGCACCACCTCGACCAGCTTCATGGTGTGCACCGGGTTGAAGAAGTGCAGCCCGAGCACCCGGTCCGGGCGGGCGGTGGCGGCGGCGATCCGGGTCACCGAGAGCGCGGTGGTGCCGGTGGCGAACACGGTCTCGGCCGGGCAGATCCGGTCCAGCGCCGCGAAGACCTCCCGCTTCAGCTCCAGCTGCTCGGGCACCTCCTCGATCACCAGGTCCGCCTCGGCGGCGGCCTCCAGCGCGTGGCCGACGGTGAGCCTGGCGAGCAGCCCGGCCCGCTCCTCGGCGGTGAGCCGCTCCCGGGCCACCGCGTGCGCGGTGGACTCCTCGATCCGGGCCAGGGCCCGGGCGGCGGAGTTCTCGTCGGCCTCGATGCCGATCACCCGGCGGCCGCTCCTGGCGACCGCGACGGCGACGCCGGTGCCCATCGTGCCGAGTCCGACCACGGCGACCGTGGGGAAGGGACGCTCCATCTGTCCTGACTCCTTGTCATGGAAGGCCCGCGCGCGCTCCGGAGGGCGCGCCCCCGGAACGAGGGCGCGCGCTCCGCAGGAGGGTCCGCGCGCGGTGCGGGGGGATGACGGTTGCGGCCACCGCGCAGCCGCCGGTCCGCTCCGGCGGTGCTGCGGGTGTGCCGTGGTACTCAGGCGCTCGGGGTGAAGGAAGCGGCTCTGAACACAGAGGAGAGAAATCCGGCCCCGGCCGCGATCCGCGGCACCGGCCGGTGAACGAACGCACCGTCGTCCGCCGTCGGCCCCGCGGTTCCCGGCGCGGCGGACGGCGCCCCGCCGGTGCGGCTCCCGAAGCCCGGCAGTGGTGCGTGCGGACACTGTAGCGAAGCTACCGGCGAGTAGGAAGGGGGTGGGGGACAGGAGTTCCGCTGCTCACGACCGGGTGATCACCCGTGCGGGTGAGGTCGTGGACGGACGTCCGTTCGGACCACCCGATAGGGGAGTTACGCGGCCCGGCGGGGCTGGGAACCATGGGGGCATGACCACTGGAACCGTTGCCACGGACCGACCCGAGCCCGCCGCCGGGTCCGCCGCCCGACCCGCCCCCGGCCCGGCCGGGCACGTCGAGTCCGGTGCCGGCGCCGTGCTGCCGCCGCGGGCGGACCGGGCCGAGCGCGGCGAGCGCGCGCGGGCCGCCGCCGACCGGCTGCGGGGCTCCGGGGTCGAGGCGGTCGCCGTCACCTGGGTGGACAACGCCGGCATCGCCCGGGTCAAGGCGGTGCCGCTCGGCGGCCTGGTGCACGCGGCGCAGTGGGGCGTCGGCGCCGCCCCCTGCTTCGACGTCTTCCTGGCCGACGACTCCGTCGTCACCAGCCGGCTGATCGGCGGCCCCACCGGCGACCTCCGGCTCTACCCCGACGTCGAGCGGATCGTCCCGCTCGCCGCCCAGCCCGGCTGGGCCTGGGCCCCGGGGGACCGCTACACCCAGGGCGGCGCCCCGCACCCCGGCTGCCAGCGGCTCTTCGCCCGCCGGGCGGTGGCCGCCGCGGCCGAGCAGGGCCTGGCCCTCAAGGCCGGGATCGAGATCGAGTGGGTGGTCGCGCTGGCCGGCCCGGAGGGGGAGGAGCCCCGTTACCCGACGGCCGGCCCGGCCTACGGCATGCAGCGGCTCACCGACCTCTCCGACTACCTGCGCGACGTCCTCCGCGCCCTCGGCGAGCAGGGCCTGACCGTGCTCCAGATCCACCCCGAGTACGCGCCCGGGCAGTTCGAGGTCTCGGTCGCCCCGGAGGGTCCGGTCGAGGCCGCCGACACCTCGGTACTGGTCCGGCACACCGTCCGGGCCGTCTCCGCCCGGCACGGTCTGCGGGCCTCCTTCGCCCCGGCGGTCGAGGCCGGCGGGGTCGGCAACGGCGGCCACCTCCACCTCAGCCTCTGGCGCGAGGGGCACAACCTCGCGCACGGCGGCCCCGGCCCGCACGGGCTGACCGCCGAGGCCGAGGGCTTCCTGGCCGGGGTGCTCGGCGCGCTGCCCGAGCTGCTGGTGCTCGGCTGCTCCAGCCCGGCCGGCTATCTCCGCCTGGTCCCCACGCACTGGGCCGGGGCCTACCAGTGCTGGGGGCTGGAGAACCGCGAGGCCGCGCTCCGCCTGGTCACCGGCTCCACCGGCGAGCGGTCCTCCGCCGCCAACGCCGAGATCAAGTGCTTCGACGCCACCGCCAACCCGTACCTGGCGGTCGGCGCGGTGATCGCCGCCGGCCTCGCCGGGCGGGAGCAGCGGCTCGCGCTGCCGCCGGAGTCCACCGGGGACCCTGCCCTGGCCGAGCCCGGCACCTTCCCCCGGCTGCCGACCGGCCCGGCCGAGGCGCTGGCCGCCTACCGGGGCTCCGCCGTGCTCCGGGAGGCGCTCGGCGATCCGCTGTTCGAGGCGGTGCTGGCCGTCCGTCAGGCCGAGGCCGAGCAGTACGCGGACGCGGCACCCGAGCAGCTGGCCGCCGCCACCCGCTGGCGGTACTGACCGGTGCCCCCGCCGGACGTCCCCGCGCTGGTCGACCACCACTGCCACAGCGTGGTGACGGCCGAGCTCGACGACGACGCCCTGGCGGGGCTGCTCACCGAGTCCGACCGCCCGCCCGCGCCCGGCACCTCGCCCTTCGACAGCGCGCTCGGGCTCGCCGTCCGCCGCTGGTGCCCGCCCGCGCTGGGGCTGCCCGCGCACGCGCCCGCCGAGGAGTACCTGGCCCGGCGGCGCGAGCTGGGCGCCCCCGAGGCCACCCGGCTGCTGCTGGCCGCCGCCGGACTGGACACCTGCCTGGTGGACACCGGGCTGACCGAGGCCGCCGGCCGCCCGCTGCTGTCGCTCGACGGGTTCGCCGGGGCCGCCGGCGCCCGGGTGCGCGAGGTGGTCCGGATCGAGCCGGTCGCCGAGGCCGTCACCGCTCCGCCCGGCGACTGGGCGCGGGCGGTGCGCGAGACACTGGCCGCCGCGGCCGCCGGCGCCGTCGCGCTCAAGTCGGTGGTGGCCTACCGGGCCGGCCTCGCGGTGCCCGCGCGGCGGCCCTCCCCGGCCGAGGTGACGGCGGCCGCCGCCGCCCGGGAGCACGCCGGCGGCGGCCGGCTGACCGACCCGGTCCTGCTGCACGAACTGCTCCACACCGCCCTGGAGGTCTGCGCCGGGCTGCGGCTGCCGCTCCAGCTGCACACCGGCTTCGGCGATCCCGATCTCACCCTGCACCGGGCCGACCCGTCACTGCTCGCCGACTTCGTGCGGGCCGCCGAGCCGTCGGGCGTCCCGCTGGTGCTGCTGCACGGCTACCCCTACCACCGGCAGGCCGCCTGGCTGGCCCAGGCCTTCCCGCTGGTGTACACCGACCTCGGGCTGACCGCCTCCTACGTCGGCCCGCGGGCGTCGGCGGTGCTCGGCGAGATGCTGGAGCTGGCGCCGTTCGGCAAACTGCTGTTCTCCACCGACGGCTACGGCCTGCCGGAGCTCCACCTGGTCGGCGCGGCGCAGTTCCGCCACGGCCTTGGCTCCCTGCTGGCCGGCTGGCGTGCCGACGGCGCCTGCACCGCGGCCGACGCCGAGCGGCTGGCCCGGCTGGTGGCGGCCGACAATGCCCGTCGACTGTACGCGATCTGAGTATCCGCCGCGCCGTCGTGGCGGCCATCCGCCACTGGCCGCTTTCGGCCGCCCCGGATGCCTGTTCCCCCGTCGGTGCGGCTGACTAGGATCCCCGCCAGCGAGGTCTGCGTCTTTTCCGATCATTTGATCGGTCGCCCCTGCCCAGCAGGACCGGAGTCATACCTTCCGCCGGTGGACGACTTGTGACGATTAGATGTCTACCTCTTGCGGATTGCAACACTTGTTCACTAGCGTCCCGATCATTCCAAGCGCATCTGCCAACCGCAGCTGCAGCATGACGACTCGGGAGGGCCAACCCCTATGAGTGTTCCTCGGATCAGCCGGACCCGGATCGCGGCGGTGGGCGTCGTCCTCGCCACCGCCGGAGCCCTCGCGCTCCCGGCCGGCAGCGCCTTCGCCGCCGGGGCGGAGACGACCACCGGTCCGCTGCTCAGCTACGTCGTCAACACCAAGGCCAACCACGGCCAGGTCCAGAAGGTCGAGACCGCGGTCAAGGCCCTCGGCGGCACCGTCGTCTACTCCTACGAGCAGATCGGCGTGGTGATCGCCCGCTCGACCGACACCCAGTTCGCCGCCAAGCTGCGCAAGGCGAAGGCCGTCGAGTCGGTCGGCGCCAGCCGCACCAAGGGCATCACCGCCTCCGAGGACAAGGTCGCCGAGGTCGCCGCCGCCCCGACCGCCGCCCCCGCCGCCGGCGAGGAGCCCTACTGGGCCAACCAGTGGGACATGCGTCAGATCGGTGTCGACAAGGCCCACAAGCTGTCCCTCGGCAGCAACAAGGTCACCGTCGGCGTGCTGGACTCCGGCATCGACGGCACCCACGAGGACCTCGCCGCCAACGTCGACGCCTCGCAGTCGGTCTCCTGCATCGACGGCGGCAAGCCGAACACCGCCTGGGACGCGTGGCAGCCGGGCGTCGACGGCGCCCACGGCACCCACGTGGCCGGCACCATCGCCGCCGCCAAGAACGGCAAGGGCATCGAGGGCATCGCCCCGAACGTCAAGCTCGCCGCGGTGAAGGTCGTCGACGACGGCGGCTTCATCTACCCGGAGTACGCCATCTGCGGCTTCGTCTGGGCCGGTGAGCACAAGTTCAAGGTCACGAACAACAGCTACTTCGTCGACCCGTGGATGTTCAACTGCCAGAACGACGCGGACCAGGCGGCGATCACCACCGCCGTCCGCCGCGCCGTCGAGTTCTCGCAGCGCAAGGGTGTCCTCAACGTCGCCGCCGCGGGCAACGAGAACATCGACCTGGCGCACAAGACCAAGGACGTCGCCAGCCCGGACGACACCACCCCGGTCGAGCGCCCGATCACCCAGGACTGCCTCAACCTGCCGACCGAGCTGGACGGCGTGGTCTCGGTCTCCTCCGTGGGTGTCAACGGCGACAAGTCGTACTACTCCAGCTACGGCAAGAACAAGGTCACCGTGGCCGCCCCCGGTGGCGACCGCATCTACCAGGTCCCGAACACCCCGGACAAGAACGGCCGCGTGCTGTCCACCATCCCGGGCGGCGGCTACGGCTACATGCAGGGCACCTCGATGGCCTCCCCGCACGCCGCCGGTGTGCTCGCGCTGCTGGCCGGCACCTTCCCGTGGGCCAGCCCCGAGGAGCTGACCGAGCTGCTCACCAACCAGGCCGAGTCGCACGCCTGCCCGTCGGGCCCGTACAACCCGGGCGGCACCGGCACCTGGGCCGCCACCTGCGAGGGCGGCGCGGACGACAACGGCTTCTACGGCGCGGGCATCATCAACGCCGAGAAGGCGGTCCAGTGGTGGCGCTGAGCCACGGCTGACCGGCTGCTGAACCCCTGAGTCGCCGGACGGGGGCGGGACACGAGTCCCGCCCCCGTCCGCGTGCCCGGGTCCTGCGCGCCAGGGTCCTGCGCGCCCGCGGACGCGCGCCCGGGTGCGCGGCCGGCCCGGCGGTCACTCGACGTGCTGCTCCCACACCGTCTCCACCGACGGCTTGCCGTGCAGGTCCGGCACCTCGCGCAGCCAGGCCGGCCGTCCGGCCCTGGTCCGCGCGGCCCGCCGCCGCTCCGCGTCGAGCAGCTGCTCGGGGGTCGAGAACCCCTCCGGAAGCCACTCGGCCGAACGGGCCGCCCGTTCCGCCAGGTGCTCCACATAGGCCCGGCGCAGCGCCCCGACCGAGTCGAACCCCGGCTCGTCGGCCAGCCAGGCGTCCGGCACCAGGGCCACCACCTGCTCCAGCAGTCCGGCGGTGACCAGCGGCCCCAGCTCCTCGTCCGCCAGCCGCACGTCCGGGCGGTAACCGCCGAGGGCGTGGGCGCTCAGGTCGTACCGCTTGCCGACCGAGGCGCCGGCCGCGGACCAGCGGTGGTGGAAGATCAGCGCGGCGCCGTTGTCGATCAGCCAGAGCCGGCCGTGCCAGACCATGAGGTTGGGGTTGTGCACCGTCCGGTCGACATTGCCGGTGAGCGCGTCCAGCCACACCACCCGGCCGGCCTCGGCCGGTCCGACGTCGATCATGCCGGGCCGGAAGTCGCGGGCGCCGGGCAGCAGGTCCATCCCGAGGTTGACGCCGCGGCTGGCCCGCAGGATGTCCTGGATCTCGCTGTCCGGCTCGTCCTCGGCCACCGCCGGGTCGAAGTCCACCAGCCGCAGCTCCGGCACCCGCAGGCCGAGCCGCCGGGCCAGCTCGCCGACGATCACCTCCGCCACCAGCGCCTTCCGGCCCTGGGCGGCCCCGGTGAACTTCACCACGTAGGTGCCCAGGTCGTCGGTCTCCACCACGCCGGGCACGGAACCGCCGGCCCGCAGCGGGTCGACGTAGCGCACTGCTGTCACCTGTTCGAGCACAACCGCCACCCTAACGTCCGCGCGCGGGCGGAGGCCGCCGCCCGGCGCACCCCGTTCGCTGTGATTGGCTTGCCGGTGAGCGACACCGGCCGGACGGAACCCGGCGCCGGACGACCGACGAAGGAGAGCAGGACCATGGGACAGGTGCAGGCCACCACCGAGCGGGTCTACGACGCGGCCCCCGAGCGGGTGTACGAGGCGCTGGCCGACTACCAGGTGATCCGCCCCAAGCTGCTGCCCGCGCAGTACAGCGAGTACGAGGTCCGGGTCGGCGGCACCGGGGCGGGCACCCAGGTGCACTGGAAGCTCCAGGCCACCGAGAAGCGGATCCGCGACTGCCTGCTCACCGTCTCGGCGCCGCGGCCGGACCAGCTGGTGGAGAAGGACGCCAACTCCAGCATGGTGGTCACCTGGACCGTCGCGGCGGCCGGCGAGGGCCGGACCAGGGTCACCGTCACGGCCACCTGGCAGGGCGCGACCGGTATCGGCGGCTTCTTCGAGCGGACCTTCGCGCCCAAGGGCCTGAACCGGATCCACGACGAGGTGCTCGCCAACCTGGCCGCCGAGGTGCGCTGAGCCCGAGCGCCGGAGGCGCGGCCCCGGTCCGGCGCGGGCCGGGGCCGGTTCGGTCGGGCCCGGGTCGGGGTCGGCCCGCCCGCCCCGCCGGCTCGCCCAGGAATTCGAGGAGTTCGTCCACCCGTACGAGCGGCGCGCCGTACGGGTGGACGCCCCGCCACCTCCGGGTGACGGGGGCCCCGCGGCACGGTGCGGCCACCCTAGGCTCGCCGCCGTGCATATGACGATCCTTCACATTTCCCAACCCGTCGACGGTGGAGTGGCCCGCGTCGTGGTCGACCTGGTCCGGGGGCAGCGCGAGGCCGGCCACCGGGTGCTGGTCGCCTGTCCGCGCGGCGGCCGGCTGGCCGAGGAGGCCGCCGCGGTCGGTGCGCTGGTCCAGGACTGGCCCGCCGGCCGTTCGCCCGGCCCGGCCACCGCGGCCGAGGCCTGGCGGCTGCGCCGGATCGTCCGGGCCGCCGCGCCCGACATGCTCCATCTGCACAGCGCCAAGGCCGGGCTGGCCGGCCGGCTGGCGGTCCGCGGCGCGGTGCCCACGGTCTTCCAGCCGCACGCCTGGTCCTTCGCCGCGGTGGACGGCGCGCTGGCCGCCGCCACCCTGCGCTGGGAGCGGTACGCGACCCGCTGGGCGCACCGGCTGCTCTGCGTCTCGGTCCAGGAGCGGACCGACGGCATCGCGGCCGGACTGCACGCCGACTGGGCGGTGGTGCCCAACGGCGTGGACGTGCGCCACTACGCGCCCGCCGACCGCCGGGCGGCCCGGATCGCGCTCGGTCTGGAGCTCGACGCCCCGCTCGCGGTCTGCGTGGGCCGGCTCTGCCGTCAGAAGGGCCAGGACGTGCTGCTCGCCGCCTGGCCGGAGGTGGCGCGCCGGGTGCCGGCCGCCCGGCTGGCGCTGGTCGGCGGCGGACCGGAGGAGGCCCGGCTGGCCGCGACGGTCCGGGAGGGCGCCGAGCCGTCCCGGGTCCGGCTGGTGGGAGACGTCGCGGACCCCCGGCCGTGGCTGGCGGCGGCCGATCTGGTGGTACTGCCCTCGCGCTGGGAGGGCATGGCGCTGGCCCCGCTGGAGGCGATGGCCTCCGGGCGTCCGGTGCTGCTGACCGATGTGCCGGGCGCGCGGGAGTGCCTGCCGCCGGTCGAACGCGCGTCCGCCGTGGTGCCGCCCGGCGACGCGGACGCGCTGGTCACTCGAATGGCCGAGGCGCTGTCCGATCCGATCGAGTGCGAGCGGCGCGGGCTGCGCCTGCGCGAGCACGCCGCGGCCCGCCATGATGTTCGCTCGGTGGTCGAACAGGTGGACGCGCTCTACCGCGACCTGCTGGGGGCCGGTCCGGCGGCCGGGCGGCGCCGCGCCCGTGTCCCGCAGCGGATCTGATCGTTTCACATGCCGTGAATGACCCGCCGATCCGGCGCCGTCGTATTCGCACCCTCAACCGGTTGTGGATGAGGGGTGAAATCAGAAATACCTATTAATGGGCGGCTGGAATGAAATGGCAAGTCAACTTCCAGCATTCAAGCCAGCGTTCGGTAACGTCTGATTTTGCCTGCTTCGTTTCGATTTCACGCCGGAAATTCGCGAGGAAATCGAAAGCCGCCAGCGGCAGCAGGTGCTGTCAGGACCGCGCCCACCGGGCCGGGACGGCCGCTCCGGGCCAACCGGTGCCGGGCCGCCGTCACCCCGGGCACACAGCAGGGGAGTTCGTGCGCTGATGACCATTGACCACGACAGCGTGCCAAGGCCCGGGCGGTCCCTGTCAGGCCCGCCCAGGCCCGCCACCGGGCTGCTCGACCGCCCGGCGCGCTCCGCCCAGACCCGCAGCGCCGCCCCGGCCCGCCGGCACCGCCGCCCGGTCCGCGCCCGGCTCGCCCTGCCCGTCGCCCTGGTCGCCGTCGACGCCCTCGCCCTCTGCACCGCCACCGGCGTCGCCAACCGCGCCCTCGACCCCGCCGTCCGGGTGGCACCCCTGCTCGGCGTCGCCGCCCTGCTGCCCCTGCTCCTCCTGCTCAACCTGGCCGGCGGCCTCTACCGCACCCGCCTCACCCTCTCCGTCCTCGACGAGCTGCCCGCCCTCACCGCGCGGGCGCTCGTCGCCTCCGCCTTCGCCATCAGCCTGGCCGGCTGCCTCGAAGGCCACTGGCCCGACACCGGCCCCGCCACCCCGGCCCGGCTGATCGTCCTGCTCGGCACCCAGCTCCTGCTCGCCGTCTGCGGCCGCGCCCTGCTCTACCACCTGGTGCGCCGGATCCGCCGCAGCCGCCCCAGCCCCGTCCTGGTGCTCGGCGCCGGCCGCCTCGGCCGCCGCGTCGCCGCCGCCCTCAACGAACGCGGCGAGTACGGGATGCGTCCGATCGGCTTCCTCGACCCCGACCCGCCGCTGCTCGCCGGCGACACCGACCTGCCCGTGCTGGGCGGCCGCGAAGTACTCGAACGCGAAGTCCGCCGCCACCGCGTCCACCACGTGGTCGCCACCGCCGGCGCCGCCGACGAGGCCGAGACCGCCGCCGCCCTGCGCGACGCCGCCCGCCTCGGCTGCCAGGTCTGGCTGGTCCCCGCCCTGCGCGAGTACGGCTCCCTCACCGCCGGCCGTCTCACCGGCGCCGACCACCTCTGGGGCTACCCCTGCCTGCGGGTCGGCCGCGCCGCCACCCGCCGCCCCGGCTGGGCCGCCAAGCGGACCCTGGACGTCACCGCCGCCGCGACCGGCCTGCTGCTGCTCTCGCCCGTACTCGCCCTCTGCGCGCTCGCCGTCCGCTTCGACACCGGCCCCGGCGTCCTCTTCCGCCAGCAGCGCACCGGCCTCGACGGCCGGGTCTTCACCGTCCTCAAGTTCCGCACCCTGCGGCCCAGCAACGAGCACGAGTCCGCCACCCGCTGGAACATCTCCCAGGACCACCGGATGGGCGCCGTCGGCCGGCTGATGCGCCGCAGCTCCCTCGACGAACTCCCGCAGCTGTGGAACGTGCTCCGCGGCGACATGAGCCTCGTCGGCCCCCGCCCCGAACGCCCCTACTTCGTCATGCGGTTCAGCCAGGCCTACCCCGAGTACGCGGACCGCCACCGCGTCCCCGTCGGCCTCACCGGCCTCGCCCAGGTCAACGGCCTGCGCGGGGACACCTCGATCGAGGACCGGGCCCGCTTCGACAACCGCTACATCGAGAGCTGGAGCCTCTGGCAGGACGTCAAGATCCTGTGCCGCACCGCGGCCCTCATGCTCCACCCGGACGGGAGCTGAACAACGCCGTGGCCCTGACCCTCGCCGCACCACCGCACCCCGCCCGGCTGTTACGGCGTGCGGGCGGCGTCCTCCAGGAACGCCCAGCCCTGCTGGCCGCCGCCACCGTGCTGCTGGTCTGCGTCCCCACCGGGGAGAAGGACGTCGCCGCCGCCGTCCACATCACCGCCGCCGACCTCGCCTCCCTCGCCCTGGTCGCCCTCACCGCCGTCAACCTGCTGCGCGGCCGCACCCCCGCCCTCGGCCGCGCCGACGCCGTCCGGTTCGGCGCGATCGTGACCGCCGCCGCCGTCGCCACCGTCGGCTCCATCGACCCGGCGACCAGCCTCACCGGCTTCGTCCGGCTCACCCAGGTGTTCGTGCTCGTCCCCGCCGCCGTGCTCTGCTCCCTGCGCGACCGCACCGACCAGCGCCTCGTCCTCGGCTCCTTCGTCGCCGCCGCGCTGATCCAGGGCGTCGTCGGCGTCCACCAGTTCCTCACCGGGACCGGCGCCTCCTACACCGGCCGCCCGATCCGCGCCGTCGGCACCTTCGGCGCCCTCGACATCATGGCGATGTCCACCGTCGTCGCCTACGGCCTGCTCGCCGCCCTCGCCCTCGCCCTCGGCGAACGCGGACCCGACGGCGACCCCCGGCTGCGCCGGGCCATGTTCGCCGCCGCCGCCTTCCTCGCCCTCCCGCTCGCCGTCTCCTTCAGCCGCGGCAGCTGGATCGCCACCGCCGCGGCCGCCACCGTCCTGCTGCTGCGCGCCGACGCCAGGCTCGCCGTCCGCGGCGCCCTGCTCGGCGCGGCCGCCGCCGTCGTCCTCGTCGGCGGCCTCGGCCTCGGCGGCTCCGGCGTCACCGACCGGCTCAGCTCCATCGGCTCCGTCTCCGCCGCCCCCGACCAGTCGGTCTCCGACCGCTACGACCTGTGGGCCACCGCCGGCCGGATCTGGCAGGACCACCCCGTCTCCGGCGCCGGCCCCAAGGCCTTCCAGCAACTGCGCGACAGCCACGCCCCGCTCCGGCTCTCCTCCGGCAGCGACGCCGCCGACGCCACCATCGGCTTCCAGCGCGAACCCCTGCTCTCCCCGCACAACATGTACTTCCTGGTCCTCAGCGAACAGGGCCTGATCGGCATCGTCGCCTACGGAATGCTCTTCCTCGGCCTCCTGCTCGGCTGCCTGCGCCACGCGCGCGGCCGCGGCCCCGCCCTCGCCGCCCTCGCCCTGCTCACCTGGGTCCTGATCGACTTCCTCTACGCCGACATCGGCGGCACCACCACGGTGCTGACCTCGGTCGTCCTCG
The DNA here is from genome assembly GCF_900105395.1 of Streptomyces sp. TLI_053. NCBI lineage: Bacteria > Bacillati > Actinomycetota > Actinomycetes > Kitasatosporales > Streptomycetaceae > Streptomyces > Streptomyces sp. TLI_053. The sequence goes on along the minus strand of NZ_LT629775.1, from coordinate 3,056,983 downwards.
GCCTCGCCGCCCGCGCGGCCCGACCCCCGGCGGGCACGCCATGACGACCGACCGACCGACCGCGCTGCCCACCACCCTGCCGGCCCCCCGCCCCGCCCCGCCCGGACCGGGACCGGCCGCCGCCCCCCGCAGCCGCTTCCTCGCCCGGGCCTTCGGCGTCACCGCCGTCCTCAGCGCCGCCGGCTCCGCCCTCGGACTGCTCCGCGACCTCCTGCTCGCCCGCTACTTCGGCGCCAACCAGGGCACCGACGCCTTCCTGGTCGCCTGGACCGTCCCCGAGACCGCCGCACCCCTGCTGATCGAGGACGCCATGTCCTTCCTCATGGTGCCCGCCTTCGCCCTCGCCCTGGTCCTGCGCGAGGAACGCCCCGACGGCCCCGACCCGGTCCGCCAGGTCGTCCGGGCCACCCTGCCCTGGCTGCTGCTCGCCCTCACCACCCTCTCCCTCGGCGCCGCCCTCGGCGCCCCCCAGCTCGTCGACCTGCTCGCCCCCGGCCTCGCCGACCCCCGACTCGCCGTCACCTGCACCCGGATCACCGCGATCACGGTGCTGCCGTTCGGCGTCGCCGGCTACCTCGCCGCCGCCCTGCGCGCCCACCACCGCTTCACCGCCCCGGCCGGCATCTACGTCGCCTACAACCTCGGCATCCTGGTCGTCCTGCTCAGCTGCCACGCCCTGTGGGGCGTGCGCTCCGCCGCGATCGGCGTCGCCCTCGGCAGCCTCCTCATGGCCGGCCTGCTGATCGGCCCGTCCCTGCGCGCCCTGCGCACCGGCCCCGGCCGCGCCGCCCGCGCCCGTCGCTCCCGCAACGCGCTGGTCCTGATCCCGCTCGCGCTGCTCCCCGTCGGCGCGTTCACCCTCACCCGCCAGGCCCAGGTCTTCATCGAGCGCTACCTCGGCTCGGGACTGCCGCCCGGCACCATCTCCCACCTCAACTACGCCGCCAAGGTCTCCCAGCTCGCCATGACCGCCGGGATCCTCATCTGCACCGTCACCTTCCCGCTGGTCGCCCGGGCCCTCGCCGCCGGAGACCTCACCGCCGCCCGCGACCGGGTCGAGAAGGACCTCGGCCAGGCCGCGGCCGTCGTCCTGCTCGGCACCGCCTTCCTGATGGCCTGCGCCCCCTCCGTGGTCGCCCTGCTCTTCGAACGCGGCGCCTTCGGCCCCACCGACACCGCCGCCACCGCCGCCGTGATCCGCGTCTACAGCTTCGGCCTGCTCGCCCAGGCACTGATCGGCGTCATGATCCGCCCCTACTTCTCGCTGCGCCCGGTGGTCCGCCGGGCCGCCGACCCCAGCCCCGAGGACGGCGGCCGCCGACTGCTCGACTGGTACCCGGCCGCCGCGATGGCCCTCGGCCTCGTCGTCACCGTCACCGTCGGACTGCTCGCCACCCCCCGCTTCGGCGCCCTCGGCCTGGCCGCCGGCAACGCGGCCGGCATCACCACCGCCGCCGCCCTGCTGCTGCGCGGCCTCGTCCTGCGCGGCATCCCGCTGCGCCTGCGGCGCGTCCTCGGCGGCCAGGCCCGGCTGCTCGCCGCCGCGGCCGGCGCCGCCGCCCTCGGCGCGCCGGTGGCCGGCCTCACCGCCGACCCGCTGCTCTCCACCGTCCTCGGCGGCCTCACCGTCGCGCTGGCCTTCGCCGCCCTGGGCACCGGTCTCGGCGCCCACGAGGTGCGCGGTCCGGTCCGCGCCGCCGTCCGGGTCCTGGGACCCGTTCCCGACCCGTCACCTGTCGCCGATGAAGGGAACCCTCCTCATGGACGCTGAACGGGGAACCGTCAGGTCGGCCCCGCCGGGCGTACGCCGCCCGGCCGCGCCGACGGCCGGCGGCCGGCGCACCGAAGCGCCGCTCACCGACGTGCCGCTCACCGAGGGGCCGCGCGCCGACGCGCCGGCCACCGACAGGCCGCGCGCCGACGCGCCGCACACCGACCCGCCGTACCCCGGCGCCCGCCGGCCGGCGGCCCGGCTGCCCAGGAGCCGCCGCCCCCTCACCGACGCCCCCACCGCCGAGACCACCTCGCCGTGGATCCTGATGTACCACTCGGTGGCCGTCGAGAAGGAGGACCCGTACCGGCTCACCGTCAGCCCGGAACGGTTCGCCGAGCAGATCGCCTGGCTGCACCGGCGCGGCAAGCGCGGCGTCTCGGTCCGCGAGCTGATCCGGGCCAGGGCGGCCGGGCGGGCCGACCGGCTGGTCGGCCTCAGCTTCGACGACGGCTACGCCGACTTCGCCCGCCACGCCGTACCGATCCTCCAGGCCTACGGCTTCACCGCCACCGCCTACGTCGTCGCCGACCTGCTCGGCCGCGCCAACGACTGGGACAGCGAAGGCCCCCGCAAGACCCTGCTCACCGTGCAGGAGGTCACCGACCTCGCCGCCGCCGGCTGGGAGATCGGCTCCCACGGCCTCGGCCACCAGGCCCTGCCCGGACTCCCCGCCGACGTGCTGACCGCCCAGACCCGGGAGAGCCGACGGCTCCTGGAAGAGGTCGTCGGCGGCCCCGTCACCGGCTTCTGCTACCCCTACGGAGCCGTCGACCTGGCCGCCACCCTGGCCGTCCGCGACGCCGGCTACGACTACGCCTGCGCCATCGCGCACTCCCCGCTCACCGGCCGGTACGCGCTGCCCCGCTGCTACGTCGGCGACCGCGACGGCGCCTGGCGACTGCGCGCCAAACGCGGCCGCCACCGCCTGCGCGACACCGTCACCGAACTCCGCCGCCACCGCCTCGCCACCCGCGCCGGACGCCTCCGGAGGGTGCCGTGAGGATCCTGCACATCGTCACCGGCCTCGCCTCCGGCGGCGCCGAACGCCAGCTCCACCTGCTGCTCCGCCACCTGCCGGCCCACCAGCAGTGCGAAGTCCTCGCACTGACCAACCCCGGCACCGTGGCCGCCGCGCTGCGGGCCGACGGCATCACCGTCCACCACCTCGGCATGCGCGGCAACCGCGACCTCGGCGCGCTGCCCCGGCTGGCCCGCCTGGTCCGGGCCGGCCGCTACGACGTGGTGCACACCCACCTCTACCGGGCCGGACTCTACGGACGGCTCGCCGCCCGGCTCGCCGGCGTCCGGGCGGTGGTCGCCACCGAGCACTCGCTGCACGCCGGAGTGATCGAGGGCCGCCCGGTCACCCGCGGCGTCAAGGGCCTCTACCTGGCGGCCGAACGCCTCGGCACCACCACCGTCGCGGTCTCCCGGCAGGTCGCCCAGACCCTGCACGCCTGGGGCGTGCCGCCGGCCAGGGTCGAACTCATCCCGAACGGCATCGACGCCGCCCGCTACCACCACCCGCCCGCCGACCGGGCCGGCACCCGCGCCCGCCTGCGCGCCGAACTCGGCCTCCCGCCGCACGCCTGGGTGATCGGCGGGATCGGCCGGCTCGTCCCCGGCAAGCGCTTCGCCGTTCTGGTGGAGGCACTCGCCGCACTGGACCCCGCCGCCCGACTGGTGCTGATCGGCGAAGGCCCCGAACGCGCCGCCCTGGAACGTCTGGCCGACGACCTCGGCGTCCGCGACCGCCTCGTCCTGACCGGCGAACGCGACGACGTCCCCGACCTGCTCACCGCACTCGACGTGCTCGCCGCCCCCTCCACCGAGGAGACCTTCGGCCTCGGCGTGCTGGAGGGGCTCGCGGCCGGCCTGCCGGTGCGCCACAGCGCCTGCCCGGCCCTGGACGAACTGCCGCCCAGCGCCGCCCCGCAGGCCCGCCGGATCCCCTCCGGGGCGGCCGCCTACACGGCCGCGCTGCGCGACCTGCGCCATCTCGACGACCTCGGCGCCGACCCGCTGCCCAGGCCGCCCGCGGTCGGCCACTACGACATCGTCCGGGTCGCCGCCGACCTCGGTGCGCTCTACGACCGGCTGGCCCGGGCTTGAGCCGGCAGCACCCCCGCAGACACCGGGCCGCCGGCCGGGCGGCCCTCATAGCCAAGGAGTCCCCATGAGCGAATCGCGCCGCAGTGCCCGTCGGCTCGTCGGCCGATGGTGGCCGATGGCCCTCGCGGTGCCGCTGGGCGCCGCCGCCGGCGCCGGGTACGCCGTCGTCGCCCACCCCTCGTACGCCGCCAACTCCTATGTGATCGTGGTGCCCGACGCCCAGGGCCAGGCCGCCACCGCGGTCAACTTCGCCCAGGCGTACGGCCGGCTGGCGGGCCAGCCGCAGGTGCTCGCGGCGGCCGCCGCCGAGACCGGGCACAGCCGCGGCGAACTGGAGAGCCTGGTGCACGGCACCACCTCGCCGGACGCCCCGATGATCGAGATCACCGGCACCGGCGCCGAGCCCGGGGAGGCGGTCCTGGCGGCGGACGCGGTCGCGCGTTCGTTGGTGGCGTTCGCCAACGGCAGCAGCAAGGAGACCGGCGTCCGCCTGGTCCCGCTGGCGGCCGCCGCCGAACCGGACCGGCCGACCACGCCCTCCGGCAAGCTGGACGTCGCGGTCGGCGGCGCGGCCGGGGTACTGATCGGCGCGCTGGTGATGATGACCCGCCGCCGGGGGACCGGGACCGCTGCCGAGGAACTGCCCGCCGGGTCCGGTCCCGCGACCGCCCCGCGCCCGCGCGCCGCCGAACCGGACCCCGACCCCGCCGGCCCGTCCGGGCCGACCGATGCCGCGACCGCGAAGCCCGGGAACGCGAAGTCCGGTACCGCGAAGCCCGGGTCCGCGACGTCCGGGGCCGCGAAGTCCGGGGCCGAGAGGTCCGGAACGGCGAAGGCCGGGCCCGCCGGGGCGGGCACCGGTCCCACGACCGAGCCGCGGGCCGAGGCCCGGGCCGGGACGACGGCGGGGGGCGGACGATGAGCACCGAGGCCGTCACCCCCACCGCGGGCCTCCCCGCCCAGGCCCGCTCGCCCCGCTGGACCACCGAGCTGCGCCGCGAGGACGACGCCCTCGACACCCTCGCCGAGGAGTGGGACGACCTGGCCGCCCGCTGCCGCACGGCCACCACCTTCCAGACCGCCGCCTGGCAGCGCTCCTGGTGGCGCCACTACGGCCGCCCCGGCGCCCTGGTCGTGCTGCTGGTGCGGCGCGAGGGCCTGCTGGTCGGCGCGGGCGCCTTCCACCGCCGCGGCGGCCCGCTCGGCGGACTCACCGGCCTCGGCGGCGGCCTGGTCGACTTCACCGACATCCTGCTCGACGACGCCTGCGCCGACCGGGCCGCCGCCGAGTTCGCCGCCGCCCTCCCGCTCACCCGCCCCTGGCACAGCCTGGAGCTGCGCGAGGTCCACCCGGAGGCGGCCGTCCAGCGGGTCTTCGAGCAGTGGCGCGGCCGGCGCCACCGCTTCACCGACTCGCTCTGCCAGTACCTGCCCGCCGTCCCGATGGACCAGCTCCTCAAACGGCTGCCCGGGAAGACCGCCCAGCGCAGCCGGGTCAAGCTGCGCCGGATCGCCGAATCCGGCGTCGAGGTGCGCGCGACGAGCCCCGAGGAGGTCCCGGAGGCACTGGAGGCGCTGCTGCGGCTGCACTTCGTCCAGTGGGAGGAGCGCGGGGTGACACCGGAGCACCGCACCGAGCGGTTCTCCCGGCACCTCACCGAGTCCACCGCGGCACTGGTCGCCGCCGGCGGCGCCGCCGTGCACCGGTTCTGGCTGGACGGCGAACTGCTGGCGGTCAACCTGGTGCTGCTCTGCCCCTCCTACAGCGGCCTCTACCTGTACGGCGCGCACCCCCGGCTGCGCGAGCGGCTGGACATCGCCGGGCTGCTGTTCGGCGCCGCGCTGGACGAGACGCTGGCGGCGGGGATCCCGGTGATAAGCCTGCTGCGCGGCCAGGAGGCCTACAAGCAGCGCTGGCGCCCGGACCGGCTGCCGAACCAGCGGCTGCTGTTCGGCCCGCGCGGCCCCGCCCCGGCGGCCGCGGCCCGGGGCGGCGCCGTCCGCGCCCGGCGGGCGGCGGTCCACCTGCTCAGCACCCGGATGCCGCGGCTCAAGGCGGCGCTGGCCGCCCGCCGCCGCGGCTGACCGCCCGCCCCACTACCACCAGGGCCACCAGTGCCACCCCGGCCGGGCGGTCGGCGAGGGGGAGGGCACCGCGGGCGGCGACGACGGGACCGCCGGGGCGGTCGGACTGACCGGGGCCGTCGGCGCCGCCGACGGCGACGGCTCGCCCGGCCCCCCGGGGCTCGGCGGCGCCGTCGGGGTGGCGGACGGCGAGGGCGGCGCGGTCGGCGCACCGGGCTGCGCCGGCTGCGCCGGGACGCTCGGCGCCACCGGTGCGACCGGTGCCGGCGGCGGCGTCGGCGCCGCCGGGGCCCCCTTCGAGCCGGCCATCAGCTGCCTGAACCGGGCACCGGCCCGCGGGTTCCGGTCGCACTGCCAGAACCCGTGCGGGCAGTAGTCGGTGACGGTCTGGTACGCGGTGTCGTGGGTCCGGATCCACTCGACCATCCGCTGCACGAACTCCGGGTTGTCCCCGTTCCGGAACAGCCCCCACTCCGGGTACGAGACCGGCTTGCCGCGCTTGGCCGCGAACTCCACCTGGTCCTGCAGCCCGTACGGCTCGCGCACGTAGTCGTCGAAGGTCCCGCCGGCCGGCTGGTCGTAGCTGTCCATGCCCAGGATGTCGACCACGTCGTCCCCCGGGTAGCACTTCGTCCACGGGATCGCGTCCAGCCCCCGGTTCGGCGTGAAGTCGAACCGGAAGCGCTGCCCCGGCACCGAACGCATCACCGTGACGATCCGCCGCCAGTACGTCTTCCAGGCGGCCGGATCGGGCTTGCAGCGGTGCGTGTAGGTGACGCCGTTCATCTCCCAGCCGAGCGTGAGCACCGTGTCCGCGCCGCCGAGCGCGACCAGACGCCGGGCCAGCTTCAGGAAATGCCGGTCGAAGTCACCGCGCGCCCCCTGGGCCAGCAGCCGCGCCACCTCGCCGTCCGGCACACCGGCCTCGTTCGGCACCAGCATCGGCACGCCGAGGATCAGCATCCGGGACGGGTCCGCCAGCCGCCACTGCGACCACAGGCCGAGCACCACCGGCTCGCCCTCGATGTCCGCCCAGCCGTTGCCCGCCAGATAGGTGTGCCCGACCTGCATGTTCGCGTTGCCCAGCCACTGCGAGTACCGCCCGATCTGCGGGATGTACTTGTCCCAGGAACCGACGAAGGCCCCGAACGGCGGCTCGTGCGGCGGCCGCTGCACCACCGGGCGGGGCGCGGCCCCGCGCGGCGAGATCCCGTCCGAGGAGAGGGCGTGCCGCTCCGTCTGGCCCAGCGGCGTGCCGGCCGGAACACCGGCCGTGGTGAGCAGCAGCAGGGTGGCGGCGGCCAGCGCCAGGCGGCCGAATCGCATGGTCTCTCCTCGGGCGGTTCCCCGGACGGTGCCGCGGGCGGGGCAGGCTGGGCGGAGGCGGACAGGGGCACGCACGGTGGTGTCCCGATTGCCGACAGTAGGGCCGCCCGGCCGAGGAAAAGCCGAATGTCACCCTAAAGTGGGCGATATTCGAACGCCGTCCGGCGGTGTGCCGTGTATCACCTCCGTAACAGTCCTGACCGTCCCGGGAGCCCTACCGCGCGGCCCCGCCCGGAGGCCCTCCGGGCCCGACGGCGCAGGTCGCCGGGCGGGTACGGGAGACCCGCGCGCAGCCGGCCCGAGCGCCTGCGCCGTTCGGCGGCACGGCGAATCGCGGCTGACTCGCGCGGCCGCCGAAAGGTACGCTCCGCCCGTGTCCTGGAAGTCGCGCGCCCTCAGCCCCCGATCGATCCTGCCTGCCCTGGCGGTGCTGCTGGTCCTTGTGGCGGGCGCCGCCGCGCACGCCAACAAGCCGGTCCCGTTCGGCGACCGGGTGGCCGCACGGAGCGCCACGGACCCGAGCACCGACGCCACCGCGACCCTCGACGCCGCCGACCTCGACCTGCGGGTCGGCCCCGGCCTGGAGGCCTACCACCGGGCCACCGGCGAGCACGCCTGGTCCTACCAGCGGGAGGGCGCCACCGCGCTCTACCTGGCGACCGCGGGCGAGAACGCCGTGGTCGTCTGGGACGACGGCCTGGTCACCTCGGTGCGCCCCGGCGACCAGCAGGTCCGCTGGCACCGGGCGGTACCCGGCCTCGCGGACTGGCTGCGCGGCGCCGGCGAGCCGGGCGCCGACAAGCGGACCGAGGAGCAGCGCAAGCAACTGGCCACCGAGCGGGCCGCCGCCGCGCTGCGCACCGTCCAGCAGACCACGCCCTGGGTGGCCGTGGTCACGCCCCAGCTCACCATGGGCTTCCGGGACGCCGACGGCGACCTGCGCTACAACTCCAAGCCCGCCGGCAACTGCGTCTACGACCCGGAGCGCACGGTCGCCACCGACTACGCGGTGCTGGTCCCGCGCAGCTGCGCCAACAGCACCGGGCAGCAGGTCTCCGGCGGCATCTCCGGCTACCGGCTGGACAGCACCGGCTGGCAGCTGAACGCCGGTCCCGGCGTCTCGATGAAGGCGCTCGACGGGCGCCGGGTACTGATCTCGGACGGCCCGATCGTCGCCCCGCGGGTCTTCGACACCTGGGCCGCAGCCCCCGAGGCCGCCTGCGGCAGCGTGGCCGAGCCGTTCGCCGCCGTCCCCCCGGCCGGAGGCTGCGCGGCACCGGACGCGGACAGCCCGCAGGCCCGTTAGCGGCCGGCGGCCGGCCCCCGGTCCCGCCCGGCCGGGGCCCGCCCGGTGCCCCGGGCGGGCGGCTCCTCCGGGGCCGCGCGCGCGGCCCGGTAGACTTGCCGTCATGGCTGTTCTCTCCGGGCACTAGCGGGTGCGCGGCACCGCCCCGAGCGGTCCGCCGAACCCCGTCGACGACGCCCCTTCCCGCCGCCCCGGCCCGAGCCCGTCCGGTCGCCCGCCCACGTCCCAGGAGTAGTGCCCAGCCATGATTTCCGTCAACGGCCTCGAACTGCGCGCCGGCGCCCGGATCCTGATCGAGTCCGCGAACTTCAAGGTCGCCGCCGGTGACCGGATCGGCCTGGTCGGGCGCAACGGTGCCGGCAAGACCACGCTGACCAAGGTGCTGGCCGGCGAAGGCATCCCCGCGGCCGGCAGCGTGATCCGCTCCGGCGAGGTCGGCTACCTGCCGCAGGACCCGCGCACCGGCGACCTCGACGTCCTGGCCAAGGACCGCATCCTCTCCGCCCGCGGCCTCGACACCGTGCTGAAGAAGATGCGCGAGAACGAGGACCGGATGGCGAACGGCAAGGGCGCCACCCAGGAGAACGCGATGAAGAAGTACGCGCGCCTGGAGACCGAGTTCCTCACCAAGGGCGGGTACGCCGCCGAGGCCGAGGCCGCCACCATCGCCGCCGCGCTGGGCCTGCCGGACCGCATCCTCAACCAGCCGCTGCACACCCTCTCCGGCGGTCAGCGCCGCCGCGTCGAGCTGGCCCGGATCCTGTTCTCCGACTCCGACGTGCTGCTCCTCGACGAGCCCACCAACCACCTCGACGCCGACTCGATCGTCTGGCTGCGGGACTTCCTGAAGACCTACAAGGGCGGCTTCATCGTCATCTCGCACGATGTCGAGCTGGTCGAGACGGTCGTCAACAAGGTCTTCTACCTGGACGCCAACCGCTCCGCGATCGACGTCTACAACATGGGCTGGAAGCAGTACCAGCAGCAGCGCGAGGACGACGAGAAGCGCCGCAAGCGCGAGCGCGCCAACGCCGAGAAGAAGGCCGCGACCCTCAACGCGCAGGCCGACAAGATGCGCGCCAAGGCCACCAAGACCGTGGCCGCGCAGAACATGGCCCGCCGCGCCGACAAGCTGCTCTCCGGCCTGGAGCAGGTCCGGATGAACGACAAGGTCGCCAAGCTGCGCTTCCCGGACCCGGCCCCGTGCGGCAAGACCCCGCTGACCGCCAGCGGGCTGTCCAAGTCCTACGGCTCGCTGGAGATCTTCACCGACGTCGACCTGGCCATCGACCGGGGCTCCCGGGTCGTCGTGCTGGGCTTCAACGGCGCCGGCAAGACCACCCTGCTGCGGATGCTCGCCGGGGTGGAGAAGCCGGACACCGGCGAGGTGATCCCGGGCCACGGCCTGAAGATCGGCTACTACGCCCAGGAGCACGAGACCCTGGACCCGGAGCGCACGGTGCTGGAGAACATGCGCTCCTCGGCACCCGACACCGACCTGGTGCAGATCCGCAAGATCCTCGGTTCGTTCCTGTTCTCCGGCGACGACGTCGACAAGCCGGCCGGGGTGCTCTCCGGCGGCGAGAAGACCCGGCTCGCGCTGGCCTCGCTGGTGGTCTCCAGCGCCAATGTGCTGCTGCTCGACGAGCCGACCAACAACCTGGACCCGGCCAGCCGCGAGGAGATCCTCGGTGCGCTGCGCGAGTTCAGCGGCGCGGTCGTGCTGGTCACCCACGACGAGGGCGCGGTCGACGCGCTCCAGCCGGAGCGGATCATCCTGCTCCCCGACGGCGTCGAGGACCTCTGGAGCCCGGCCTACGCCGACCTGGTCTCGCTGGCCTGATTCCGCCACGTCAGGGCCCGGTCGTCCGTACGGACGACCGGGCCTTCGTGTTCCCGTCCGGCCGGCGGTAGACGCTTCCTCCGCTTTCTGCGCCAGAAAAACTACTCCTTCCGGCGTGTCCGGGAATGAAGGGGTCGCGCATTCCGTTTGAGGAGCTTCCGTCAGCCCACCACTCGATCGTGGGCGGGCCCACGCTGCTGATCAGCCCATTCGCTCCGAACGGCGGTAGACCTCCGGGGGCGTGCACTCAGCGTGAGCGCCCTTGTGCGCTCGGATCACCACCGCAGGACCGCCCATTCCAGACATGGACCTTGTCGAATGGGTGGCCAGGACGCGGTGGATGGGTGATCATGGGAATCTGACCGAGCAACGCTACGAGGAGGCACGGGTGGCCGAGACTCTGAAAAAGGGCAGCCGGGTAACCGGTGCCGCGCGTGAGAAGCTCGCGGCCGATCTCAAGAAGAAGTACGACTCCGGGGCGAGCATTCGCGCCCTCGCGGAGGAGACCGGTCGCTCGTACGGCTTCGTGCACCGAATGCTCAGCGAATCCGGGGTGATCCTCCGGGGCCGCGGCGGTGCTACGCGGGGCAAGAACAAAGCCGCAGCCGGGGCCGGTTCCTGACGCCCCGTCACTTCATCGGACGGATGACTCGGCGGCAGGGCGCCGACCGGGAAGGCGACCGTCGATCGCCCGCCCCCGGCCAGAGCGAACCGGCCGCCGATCGTCATGTCGCGGCCCGGCCGTGACCCGGTCGCAGGCCGCCGCGCGACGATCGGCCGTGGGCCCCTGCCGCTGCGCCGTCAGTTTTGTTACTCTCCGGTAGCCAAGCACCCTCGCCACCGGAGGTCCCCGCATGACCGCTCCCGCCACCGATCCGCAGACCCCGATCCGGGAGCAGGACGGCGTTCGCCTGGAGATCGACGGCGACCTCGCCGTCGTCACCCTCTGTCAGCCCGCGCGGCGCAACGCGCAGTCCCCCGCGATGTGGCGCGCCCTCGCCTCGGTCGGCCGCGAGCTGCCCGGGAACGTCCGGGTGGTACTGCTCCGCGCCGAGGGCGTCTCCTTCTCCGCCGGCCTGGACCGCGCGATGTTCAGTCCCGAGGGCATCCCCGGCGAGCCCAGCTTCCTCCAGCTGGCCGCCGCCGAGGACAAGGAGCTCGACGCCACCATCGCCGGCTACCAGGAGGCCTTCACCTGGTGGCGCCGGTCCGACCTGGTCACCCTCGCCGCCGTCCAGGGCCACGCCGTCGGCGCGGGTTTCCAGCTCGCCCTCGGCTGTGACCTGCGGGTGGTCGCCGAGGACGTCCAGTTCTCCATGAAGGAGACCTCGCTCGGCCTCGTCCCCGACCTCGCCGGCACCAAGCCGCTGACCGACCTGGTCGGCTACGCCCGGGCGCTGGAGATCTGCGCCACCGGCCGCTGGGTCGGCGCCGACGAGGCCACCGCGATCGGCCTGGCCAACCTCGCCGTCCCGGCCGCCGAGCTGGACGCCGCCGCCCGCGACCTCGCCGCCGCCCTGCTCGCCGCGCCGCGCGACGCGGTCATCGAGACCAAGGCCCTGCTCCAGGGTGCTGCCGGCCGCTCCTACGACGAGCAGCGCTCGGCCGAACGGGCGGCGCAGGCCCGCCGGCTCCGCGACCTGGCCGGCCTCGGCGACTGACGGCACCCCCCGGGGCGGTCGGAACGCCCGCCCCGGTGCCCGAGGAGACTTTGCAAAGTGTGACTTTGCAAAGTCCCCTCGGACGCGAGAGGTCTTTGCAAACAGCTGCTCGAGGGGCCCGGGCCCGTGGGATCTCCCACGGGCCCGGGCTTTTTCGTCCGTCGGGCCGTCCGGCCGTCCGCCGGGCCCCTCCATGCGCCCGTCCGTCCGTGTGCGCGTCCGTTCGGGTGGGCGGCACTTTGCAAAGTCGCACTTTGCAAAGTTTTGCCGGATCACCGGATCAGGCGGGGCGGTGCGGACGGACGCACGGAGGGGCCCGGCGGACGGCTGCCCGCCCGCCTCCCGCTGCCCACCCGATCCGTCCGTCCGTCCGGCTGCTCCGGGGGCGGGAACCGTGGCGAAATGCCAGAGTTGGAGCGATTTGCGATATAGCTGGAGCCGCACAACGGGAGATGAGCCATGCCTGACACTCCGACGCCCGCCACCCTGCACAAGAACCCCTCGGCCGGTGCCGCGTCCTCGACGGGCGCCGACGGCGCGACGGCGGTCGCCGAGCGCGGCCGCACCGCGCTGGCCGTCGGCGTGGTCGAGAAGATCGCCGGGATGGCCGCGCGCGAGGTCAGCGGAATCCACGCCCTCGGCTCCGGCCTCGCCCGCACCTTCGGGGCGATGCGGGACCGGGTCCCCGGCGGGCGCAGCAGCATCGGGCGTGGCATCAAGGCCGAGGTGGGGGAGAAGCAGACCGCCATCGACATCGCGCTGGTCGTCGAGTACGGCGTCGTCATCCCCGAACTCGCCCGCCAGGTGCGGGAGAACATCGTGGACGCGGTCGAGCGGATGACCGGTCTCGAGGTCGTCGAGGTGAACATCGCCGTCAACGACGTCCACCTGCCCGACGAGCCCGACGTGGTGGAGGAGGAAGAGGAGCCCCCCTCCTCCGGCCAGCGCCCCAAGCTGAAGTAGCCCGCAGCGGAAGACGAGGTGGAACGCATGAACCTGGCCATCGTCGGCCTGGTGGTGGGAATGGCCCTGGGCTTCGCCGGATACTTCGGCGGGTTCGCGGCCTTCCTGCTGGTGGCCGCGCTGGGGGTGGTCGGATTCGTGGTCGGCCGTCTGCTGGAGGGCGACATCGAGCTCGGCGAGCTCGGCGACCTGCTGCGCAGCCGCGACCGGCGCCGCTGATGGCGGCCCTCGTCCCCGCGCCCGCGCACGGGGATCCCGGCACGCGCGGCCGGTTGCGGATCGCCGACCGGGTCTACGCCCGGATCGCCGCCAGGGCCGCCCGGGAGGCGCTCGCCGATGCCTGGCAGGGGCGGAGCGCGCGCGGCGGGCCGCCCACCGTCTCGGTGGACCGGGCGTCCACGCCGGGTGCCCCGGTCACTGTGCGGGTCGCCGTCGACCTGCCGTTCCCCGCGGATCTCACCGCCCTGGCCCGTGCCGTCCGTGACCGGATCGGCGCCGACGTCCGCGCCCTGACGGCCACCCGGGTGGCCGAGGTCGTCGTGGTGGTCGAGCACCTGGTGCCGGAGGCGGCGGGATGAGTACCTGGCGGAGCGCCGGGGTGGGCCGGCGGGAGGTCTGGGCGTCCGGCGGCCACTGCGGTGGCGGCACCGGGCCGGGCTGGGGCCGGGGTCGGCCGGGGCCGGGCGGCGGGCCGGCCTGTCACGGCGGTTGTTGGATGACCGGGCCCGCCGTGCGGCGGGCGGACCTCGTCGTGCGCCGGCCCGGCCGTCGGGGCCCGGAGGGACGGGTATGAGCGGAGCGGACGGGGAGCAGCCGTCCGCCGGCGGAGCCCCGGAGGACCCGGCGGCCGAACGGGCGGCGAAGGTGCCCCGGCTGCGGGCGCCGCGCACCACGGCCGCCGTCGTGGTGGCCACCGTGCTGCTGGTCCTGGCCGTGGCGCTGCTGTACGACGTGGTGGCCGTGCGGGCCGGGCAGCCGGCCCGGCAGTGGCGTACGGACCTCGCCGACGAGCTGGCCGCCCGGCACCCGGACGATCTCGTGGTCCTGCTGGGCGCCGGGGCGGCGACCGCGCTGGGCGGCTGGCTGCTCTGGCTGGCGCTCGCCCCCGGCCTCGGCCGCTGGCTGCCGCTGCGCCCGCACGGGGACACGGCGGCGGCCATCGACCGGTCCGGTGTGGCCGCCCTGCTGGCCGACCGGGCGGCCAGGCTGCCGGGTGTGGAGCACCTCAAGGTGCGGGTCAACCGGCGCCGGGTGCGGATCGCGCTGGTCGGACCGGCCGATCCGGCCTCGGTGCAGCGGCAGCTGCGCGAGGAGCTGGCGGCGGTCACCCTGGCCGGGCCGCTGCGGTTGGACGTGCGGACGGCGGGCCGCGGTCGGCGGGCCGGAGCCGGCCCGGTACCGGAGGAGGAGTCGGTGCGGGAGGACGGCGTGGCGGAAGGCGGCGCGTCGGACGGCGGTGCGGCGGACGGCGGTGCGGCGCAGGGCGGCACGGCGGACGGCGGCACGGCGCAGAACGGCACGCCGGGTGCCGGCGGGCCGGAGGCTCCGGCGCGGGGCGGTGGTGGCGGGTGAGCCGGACGGCGGTCAACCGGCTGCTGCTGGGGGTGGTCGGGGCGGTGCTGCTGGTGGCCGGGCTGCTGGCGCTGCTCGGCGGGCTCGACCTGTACCGGCGGCTCGGCCTGGACCCGCCGTCCGGCTGGCCGCTCGCCTCGCCCGACCGGCCGGTGCTCGGTGCCCGCGCGCGCACCCGCTGGGAGGACCGGTCCTGGTGGTGGCCGGTGGTGATCGGTGGACTCTCCCTGCTGGTGCTGGGCACCGGCTGGTGGCTGCTGGCGCAGTTGCGCCGCAGCGGCCCGACGACCGTCCCGCTGCCGACACCGGGAGTGCCCGGGTTGCGGCTGCGGCTGCGCACCCGGGCCCTGGAGGAGGTGGTGGAGAGCGGCGCGGTCGCCCTGCCGGAGGTCGAGCGGGTGGGTGTCCGGCTGGTGCGGGGGCGGCGGCACCCCCGGTTGCGGGCGGTCGTGCGGATGACCCCGGGCGGTGATCCGGCCGCGCTCGCGGAGCATTTCGAGACCGGCCCGCGCACCGGGGCGCGGGCCAGTCTGGGGCTGCCGGAGCTGCCGGCGGAGCTGCGGATCCGGGTGGTGGCGGCCCGGCCGGAGGTCACCGGGCGTCAGCACCGGCGGAACAAGCGGCCGCGCGTGGTCTGACCGCTCGGGGACCCCCGCCACGGACCCCCGCCACGGACCGTTGGCCCGGCGGCGGCTCAGAGGCCGCGCAGGGCGCCGCCGTCGACCGGGACCATCACACCGGTGAGGTAGGAGGCGGCGGGGGAGAGCAGGAACGCGGCGACCTTGCCGAACTCCTCCGGGGTGCCGTAGCGGCCGAGCGGGATCGCGGCGCTGTGGTGGGCGCGGGAGGCCTCCG
Organism: Streptomyces sp. TLI_053; assembly: GCF_900105395.1. Lineage (NCBI taxonomy): Bacteria > Bacillati > Actinomycetota > Actinomycetes > Kitasatosporales > Streptomycetaceae > Streptomyces > Streptomyces sp. TLI_053. The sequence goes on along the minus strand of NZ_LT629775.1, from coordinate 3,041,486 downwards.
GGTCGCCGCCGAGCGCGTCGAGCTCACGGACCCGGTCGGTGTCGATCCGGGCCGGGAGCAGGCCGACCACCCGGATGCCGCGCGGTCCGAGTTCGTCGGCCAGCGACTTGGCGGCCATCGCCAGGCCGGGGCGCAGGCCGTTGGAGATGCCGAGGCCGGGGACGGGCTGGCGGACCGACCCGGAGAGCACGAAGCCGATCACCCCGCCCTCGCCGAGGGCCGCGGCGGCGGCGCGGGCGATCCGCAGGGCGCCGAGGAAGACGGATTCGAAGGCGTCCCGCCAGGCTTCCTCGGGGGCGGTGGCGACCGGTCCGGCCTGCGGTCCGCCGACGCTGATCAGGATGCCGTCGAGGCGTCCGAAGCGTTCGACGGCCGCGGCGACCAGCCGTTCGGCGGTGCCGGGGTCGGCGTTGTCGGCCACCAGTCCGTGCACCGCGTCCGGTCCGCCGCCGAGGGCGGTGAGTCCGGCCACGGCGGCGTCGACGGCGGCGGCGCCGCGGCCGGTGACCAGTACCCGGGCGCCGTCGGCGGCGAGTTCGCGGGCGGTGGCCAGACCCAGGCCCCGGGTCGCCCCGGTGACCACGTACACCTTGTCCTGCAGTCCAAGATCCATGGGGACATCCTGCCGGGTGGGTCGGGGCCGGAGGTAGGGGGCGCGGCGGGGCCGGCCACGGAGGCCGACGCGGCCGCTGGCGTTGACGTCGGCGTCAAGGTCTACCGTCGGTCCAGGCGGCGTTCGGACGGCTGCCGGAAGGGCAGGGTCCGGACATGCGGATCGGTGAACTGGCGAAGCGGGCGGGGACGACCACCCGGGCACTGCGGTACTACGAGCAGCTCGGGCTGCTCCCGGCCCGTCGGACCGGCAACGGGTACCGCGCGTACGGGGAGGAGGACGTGCGGCTGCTCCGGCAGATCCGCACCCTCCAGGACTTCGGTTTCGGGCTGGAGGAGACCAGGCCGTTCGTCGAGTGCCTGCAGGCGGGGCATCCGCACGGCGACTCCTGCCCGGCCTCGCTGGACGTCTACCGGAGGAAGCTGTCCGAGCTGGACGAGTGCATCGCCCGGCTGCAGGAGGTCCGCTCCCGGGTGTCCGAGCAGTTCGCCCGGGCGGAGCGGGAGCGTGACGCGCTGGCGGCCGGGGCCGCCGCGGAGCCGCCGTTGTGCGAGTGGGCCGCGTCCGCGGCCCCCGACCGGAACACAGGGGAGAGGTAGAGCATGACGCGGATCGCGGGAGTGACGGCGGTGACGGACGGGACCTTCGCCGCCGAGGTGCTGGCCGCCGAGGGGCCGGTGCTGGTGGACTTCACGGCGGACTGGTGCCCGCCGTGCCGCCAGATGGCGCCGGTCCTGGCGGACATCGCCCGGGAGGAGGCGCACCGGCTGACGGTGGTCAGCCTGGACGTGGACCACAATCCGGAGACCCAGGCGGCCTACGGGGTGCTGTCGATGCCGACGCTGATGGTGTTCCGCGGCGGTGAGCCGGTGAAGGCGGTGGTCGGGGCGCGGGCCAAGGCCCGGCTGCTGCGCGATCTGGAGGACGTGCTCTGACGGTCGCCGGTCCGGTCCGGTCCGGTCCGGTCCGGGACGGGACGGCGGCGGGTCCGGACCTGGTGGTCGTGGGTCCGGACCCGGTGGTCGGGGGACCGGGCGGGGCGGCCGGGGGATCAGGCCGGGACGGCGACCGCCAGGCCCTCGGCCTCCCCGGCCTCCTTGCGGCGGTCCTTGGCCTCGCGCCGCGCCATCACCACGAATCCGACCGGGATCAGCGCGGTGAACAGCCACCACTGGATCGCGTACGCCATGTGCGGCCCGATGTCGGAGTGGTTGGGCTCGGGCAGCAGCTCGGGCTGGTCGCCGGGGGCCGGCTCGGTGGCGGTGAGCTCCAGGTAGCCGCCGAGCAGGGCGGCGCCGGTGTCCTTGGCCTGCTGGGTGGAGCTGATCAGGTTGAACTGCCGGTCCGGCAGTCCGGCCCGGTCCTTGAGGCTGCCGGTGGCGGCCTCGTCGGCGCGCAGCCGGCCGGTCAGGGAGACCGGGCCGGCCGGGGCGGCGGGGACGGCGGGGTAGTCGACGGCGGAGGTGCCGGAGGCCACCCAGCCCCGGTTGACCAGGACGGTGCCGGCGCCGTCGGCGAGCACCAGCGGGGTGATCACGAAGTAGCCGATCTTGTCGCCGCTGGAGTCGGTCCGCTTGCGGACCACGAACTCGTGCGCCGGGTCGTACTGCCCGGTGGCCGTCACGGTCCGCCAGGTGAGGTCCTTGGGGACGGCGAAGCCGGGCGCCGCCGACAGGGTGTCGAACGGCACGGGCGGGTCGGTGAGGGACCGGGCGATCAGCTCGTTGCGGTCCACCCGCGCCTCGTGGCGGTGCAGCTGCCAGAACCCCAGCCGGACGGTCGTGGGGATCAGCAGCAGGGCGATCAGGAGGGTGATCAGCCAGCGCCGGGAGAGCAGAAAACGGTACACATGGGCACGGTACGCCCTGTTCACAACGGGCTCACGCACCGGGGTGCGGGGCGACCTCGCGCAGCAACTGGAGGAAGGCGTCCTCGCCGACGACGGGGGTGCCGAGCTCGCGGGCCCGGCGCGCCTTGCCGCTCCAGCTGCCCGGTTCGTTGGTCACCAGCAGGCTGGTGAGCCGGCTCACCGAGGTGGCGATGTGCAGGCCGGCCTCGACGGCGCGGTCCTCCAGCAGTTCCCGGTCGGTGGCGGTGTCGCCGGTGAAGGCCACCCGCATGCCCTGGACCAGCGGACTGCCGTCCTCCCAGCGCCCCGGGTTGGGGTAGGGGCACGGCGGGCGCTTCTTGGCCTGGCGGTAGGCCGCGCCGGTCCAGGAGGCCCGGGAGGGGGAGGCGGGCGCGTCCTCGCCGAGGTCGGTGACGGCCACGCAGGACTGGAGCGGCAGCGGGACGCCGCCCGAGCGGGCCAGGTGCAGGCTGGGGCGGAAGGCCTCGGCGAGGACCCGGGCGTCGTCGAGCGCGTTGTGCGCCTGGCGCTGCTGCACGCCGAAGTACGCGGCGAGCGAGGAGAGCTTGCCGTTGGGCAGCGGCAGCCGCAGGTCGCGGGCGAGCACCATGGTGCACAGCCGCTGGTCGACCGGGGCGTGCAGGCCGGCCCGGGAGAACTCGCGGGAGATCATGTTCCAGTCGAAGAGCGCGTTGTGGGCGACCAGGACCCGGCCGCGCAGCCGCTCGGCGAACTCGCCGGCGATCTCCGGGAAGGTGGGGGCACCGACCAGCTGGTCGGCGGTGAGGCCGTGGATCCAGACCGGGCCGGGGTCGCGCTGGGGGTTGACCAGGGTGTACCAGTGGTCGGTGACCTCGCCCTCCTCGTCCAGCTGGTAGACGCCCGCCGAGATGACGCGGTCCGTCCGGCCGAGGCCGGTGGTCTCGACGTCCACCACCGCGTAGCCGGCGTCGGGCGCGGCGGACCGCTGGCCGGGGAGGGGGGCGGTCCGCGGAGCTGCGCCGGGGGTCTCGGGCTGGATCGCGTACATGGTGCAACAGAATACGGCCCGTCGGCGGTCGCGGCGGGCGGTCCGGCCGGGTCGGCCCCGGTCCGCCGCTGTCCGGAATGTTGCCGGGGACCGGCCGGAATAGAGTGGGCGGTGCAGTCGTCGTACATCTGGTCGATTGTTTTCCGGTCGTCCGCGCCACCCCTGCGGACACCTCTGCGAAGGACGAACCCTCATGCGCGCCACCGTCATCCACGGCCCCAACGACATCAGGATCGAACAGGTGCCGGACCCGGTCGTGCAGCAGCCGACCGACGTCGTGGTGCGGGTGGTGAACGCCTGCATCTGCGGCAGCGACCTGTGGGCGTACCGCGGTGTCGCCTCGCGGGTGGCCGGGCAGCGGATCGGGCACGAGTTCCTCGGTGTGGTCGAGGAGGCCGGCGCCGAGGTCCGCGGCTTCCGCCCGGGCGACCTGGTGGTGGCGCCGTTCGTCTGGTCCGACGGCACCTGCGACTTCTGTCGCGAGGGCCTGCAGACCTCCTGCCCGCACGGCGGTTTCTGGGGCGAGGTCGGTTCGGACGGCGGGCAGGGCGAGGCGGTGCGGGTGCCGTTCGCGGACGGCACCCTGGTGAAGCTGCCCAAGGAGGCGCTGGGCGACGAGAAGCTGCTGCCGGGTCTGCTGGCGCTGTCGGACGTGATGGCGACCGGTCACCACGCGGCGGTGTCGGCGCGGGTCCGGGAGGGTTCCACGGTCGCGGTGGTCGGGGACGGCGCGGTCGGTCTGTGCGGGGTGCTGGCCGCGCACCGGCTGGGGGCCGGGCGGATCATCGCGCTGGGCCGGCACACGGCCCGGACCGACCTGGCCCGCCGGTTCGGCGCGACCGACGTGGTCGCCGAGCGCGGCGAGGCGGCGATCGAGGCGGTGCGCGAGCTGACCGGCGGGCAGGGCGCGCACGCGGTGCTGGAGGCGGTCGGCACCGAGGAGTCGATGCGCACCGCGGTGTCGATCACCCGGGACGGCGGCGCGGTCGGTTACGTGGGTGTGCCGCACGGCGGCAGTGCGGGCGTCGACATCGGTCAGATGTTCGGCCGAAACGTTTCGCTCAACGGCGGCGTCGCGCCGGCCCGCGCCTACATCCCCGAGCTGCTCCCCGACGTCCTGTCCGGTGCCATCGAGCCGGGCCTGGTCTTCGACCGCACGGTCGACCTGGACGGCGTTCCGGACGGCTACCGGGCGATGACCGACCGCTCCGCGCTGAAGGTGCGGATCACGTTCTGACCCGGGGCCCTCGACGGGCCTGTGACGAAGTAGTCCTGACGGATGATCGGGGCGGCGCCGAAATGACCGGTGTCGCCCCTTTCGTTTGCCCGGATACGGTGGTTTTCGGCCAATCGGTTAGTGCAGAGGGGTGAACGTCTGGCTGGTCACGGTCAAACCCTTTCGGCTTACGCGCCACCCTCCTAGCATTGCGCGGCGCGCATCCGGACTGTGACGCCGCTCACGTCCGATCGTTCCACTGGTGCGACCACTACGCCGAACGAGTGAGGAGTCAGAGTGGAATCGCCGCCGATCGACACCACCGCCACCGAAACCCAACTCATCGAGGAGAGTGCGGAGTTCCGCGCCCTACGGTCCTCGTTCCGGAGCTTCGCGTTCCCGGTCACCATCGGATTCGTGCTCTGGTACCTGCTCTACGTCCTGCTCTCCAGCTACGCCCCGGGCCTGATGGGCACCCGGGTCGTCGGGCACATCAACGTCGCCCTCGTCCTCGGGCTGCTCCAGTTCCTCACCACGTTCGCCATCGCGGCCTGGTACGCGCGCTACGCCGCCCGGAGGCTCGACCCGCCCGCGGCCGTCATCCGCGAGGCGCGCGGCGCCGTCGTCCACGCCCCCCGGGAGGCCGCCGAATGAACCTGCTCGCCACATCAGCCACCGACCACCGCGGCCTGACGATGACCCTGTTCGGGATCTTCGTGCTCGCCACCCTCGGCATCACCGTCTGGGCCGGCCGCCAGACCAAGGACGCCGCCGACTTCTACGCCGGCGGCCGGGGCTTCTCCGGCTTCCAGAACGGCCTCGCCATCTCCGGCGACTACATGTCCGCGGCCTCGTTCCTCGGCATCGCCGGAGCCATCGCGTTGTTCGGCTACGACGGCTTCCTGTACTCGATCGGCTTCCTGGTCGCCTGGCTGGTCGCCCTGCTGCTGGTCGCCGAGCCGCTGCGCAACTCCGGCCGCTACACCATGGCCGACGTGCTGGCCTTCCGGATGCGCCAGCGCCCGGTGCGCACCGCCGCCGGCATCTCCACCATCGTGGTGTCGATCTTCTACCTGCTGGCCCAGATGGTCGGCGCGGGCAGTCTGGTCGCCCTGCTCCTCGGGGTCAGCGGTGACGGCGCCAAGCGCTGGACCATCGTCGCGGTCGGCGCGCTGATGGTCCTCTACGTCGCCATAGGGGGCATGAAGGGCACCACCTGGGTGCAGATCGTCAAGGCCGTGCTGCTGATCGCCGGCACCGCGCTGATGACCTTCCTGGTGCTGGCCAAGTACCACTTCAACATCTCCAGCCTGCTCGGCGCCGCCGCCGATGCCAGCGGCAAGGCCAACGCCTTCCTGGAGCCGGGGCTGAAGTACGGCGCCACCGGCACCAGCAAGCTCGACTTCCTCAGCCTCGGCCTCGCGCTGGTACTGGGCACCGCCGGCCTGCCGCACATCCTGGTCCGCTTCTACACCGTGCCCACCGCCAAGGCGGCCCGGAAGTCCGTGCTCTGGGCGATCGGGATCATCGGCGGCTTCTACCTGATGACCCTCGCGCTCGGCTTCGGCGCCGCCGCGCTGGTCGGCCCGAAGACCATCAAGGCCTCCAACGCGGCGGGCAACACCGCCGCCCCGCTGCTCGCCGAGAACCTGGGCGGCGGCGCGGGCACCACCGGCGGCGCCGTGCTGCTCGCGGTGATCTCCGCGGTCGCCTTCGCCACCATCCTCGCCGTGGTCGCCGGGCTCACCCTCGCCTCCTCGGCCTCCTTCGCCCACGACCTCTACGCCAACGTCATCCGGCGCGGCAAGGTCTCCGAGCGCCAGGAGGTGTACGTGGCCAAGTGGGCCGCCGCCGGGATCGGCGCGGTGGCGATCGCGCTCAGCCTGTTCGCCGACAAGCTCAACACCGCCGCCCTGGTCGCCCTGGCCTTCGCGGTCGCCGCCTCGGCGAACCTGCCCACCCTGCTGTTCTCGCTCTTCTGGAAGCGGTTCAACACGGTCGGCGCGGTCAGTTCCGTCTACGCCGGACTGGTCACCTCGGTGGTGCTGGTGCTCTTCTCGCCGGTGGTCTCGGGCGGGAAGAACTCGCTCTTCCCGCACTCCGACTTCCACTGGTTCCCGCTGGAGAACCCCGGCCTGGTCTCGATCCCGGTCGGCTTCCTCGCGGGCTGGCTCGGCACCGTGCTCTCCCGTGAGCAGGCCGACCCGGCGAAGTACGCTGAACTGGAGGTCCGCTCGCTGACCGGGCTGGGCGCCCACTGACGAACAGGTGGTGACTAAGCTGGCCCGGCCCCGCCGTGACGGTGGCCGGGCCGGCCGCCCACCAGGCGGCACCTCTACTCGGGAAGGGACCGCCGTGCTGCTCGACACCTTCGGCCGCCGCGCCGTCGACCTGCGGGTCTCCCTGACCGACCGGTGCAATCTGCGCTGCACCTACTGCATGCCGGAGCAGGGTCTCCAGTGGCTGGCCAAGCCCGAACTGCTCACCGACGAGGAGATCGTCCGGCTGGTGACGATCGCGGTGCGCGACCTCGGCGTCCAGGAGGTCCGCTTCACCGGCGGCGAGCCGCTGCTGCGCCCCGGACTGGTCGGCATCGTCCAGGCCTGCGCCGCCCTCGAACCGCGCCCCGAGCTCTCGCTCACCACCAACGGCATCGGCCTCGCCCGCACCGCGACGGCGCTGCGCGCGGCGGGCCTGGACCGGGTCAACGTCTCGCTCGACACCCTCGACCCGGACACCTTCCACACCCTCACCCGGCGGCACCGTCACCAGGACGTCCTGGACGGCCTGGCCGCCGCCGAGGCCGCCGGGCTCACCCCGGTCAAGCTCAACGCGGTGCTGATGCGCGGGGTCAACGAGGACGAGGCGCCCGCGCTGCTCGCCTGGTGCCTGGAGCGCGGCTACGAGCTGCGGTTCATCGAGCAGATGCCGCTGGACGCCCAGCACGGCTGGGACCGCTCCTCGATGATCACCGCCGAGGAGATCCTGGAGCGGCTGTCCGCCCGCTTCGACCTCACCCCCGAACCGTCCTCGGCCCGGGGCGCGGCCCCCGCCGAACGCTGGCTGGTGGACGGCGGGCCGGGCCGGGTCGGGGTGATCGCCTCGGTGACCCGTCCGTTCTGCCGCGCCTGCGACCGCACCCGGCTCACCGCCGACGGCCAGATCCGCGACTGCCTCTTCGCCACCGGCGAGACCGATCTGCGCGCCGCCCTGCGCTCCGGCGCCGACGACGCCGAACTGGCCGCCCGCTGGCGTACGGCGATGTGGGGCAAGAAGGCCGGCGCCGGGATCGACAGCCCGGAGTTCCATCAGCCCGACCGCCCGATGTCGGCGATCGGCGGCTGAAGCCCGTTCCGAAGGGCCGGGTCAAGCTCTGGCGCGGGGTCCCCGGAGGCTCGGCCCGCGTCGGGGCTCAGCCCGCGTCGGGGGTCCACCCGGCGAAGGGGAGGACCTCCTTGAGGAAACCGCGGACGCCCAGGAACTGGGAGAGGTGCTCGCGGTGCTCGTCGCAGGCGAGCCAGGTCTTGCGGCGGTCCGGGGTGTGCAGCTTGGGGTTGTTCCAGACCAGGACCCAGACGGCGTCCGCGCGGCAGCCCTTGGCGGAGCAGATCGGGCTCTGCGGCTGAGGGGCGTCGGGGAGCAGCATCGGAGTCGTCCTCGGGGCGGTCGGCGGCGGATCGGCACGTGATCGGCGGGGGATGGTCACCGCCAGTCTGTCACGCTCCGGAGCCGTTCCTCCCGGGAGGAGGGCGGGGGAGCCGGACCGGGAGAACACATGGCGACGCCGGGCAGCCACGGGGGGAGCCGCCCGGCGTCGGTCCGTCGCTCCGACGGGGGATGCGGAGCGCGTACGCAGTATGTCACGGTAGGGACCGGGTATGGGGAGGTCTTGCATGATTAATCTGAGGTTCTTTTGAGCTTTCCGCTCAGGCAAACGAGGGAAAGCCGGGCAAAGCGGGCGCTCAGCTCTGATTCTGTGAAGGATCGGTGGGCACACGGCCCGCCCCGTCGGCACCGTGAGTCACATTCGCCCCTCGTCCACCGGTGCCCCCGGGGCCCAGCATCAGCGGCGTCTCCGGCGGTACGTCGAAGGTGGACGGCAGGCCCGGCGCGCGCTCCCGGCCGGCGTTGGCGAGCAGCACCGCGAAGTACGGCAGCAGCACCCCGCCCGCCAGTGCCGCGAGCGCCAGCCACCGCTGCACGTCCCACAGCACCACGGCGAGCAGGACGCAGACCGTCCGCAGCAGCATCGACGCCACGTAGCGGCGCTGGCGGCCCCGGACGTCCTCGGTGAGGCTGCTGCGGGCCCCCGTGATCCGGTGGACCTGTCCGGCCCCGGTGCTCTTGCCCATGTCCCTACCGCCCTCGTCCACGCACCCGCGCGCCTCGCCGCACGGCCACCTCACGGTACGCCCGGAGGGGCCGGGCGACGAGACCGGGTCGGCGGACACGCCTCAAAGAGGCCGGGAGAGGTACTCCGGCGGCACCGCGTCCGTCAGCCAGACCCCGTTGTCGCTCACCCGGAACTCGTGGCCCGCGGCGGCCATCGCGGCCGCGTCCACCACCAGCACCACCGGGCGGCCGTGCCGGGAGCCCACCCGGGTCGCGGTCGCGGAGTCCGCGGACAGGTGGACGTCCTGCCGGGCCATCGGACGCAGGCCCTCCCGGAGGATCACCCCCAGGCTCCGGGTCGCCGTGCCGTGGAACAGCACCGGCGGGGGTACGGCGGCGGCCAGACCGAGGTCGACCGCCACCGTGTGCCCCTGGCTGGCCCGGATCGAGAGGCCGTCCGGCGAGTAGGCGAAGCGGCGCTTGTTGTTCGTCGCCACCACGTGGTCCAGCTCCGCCCTGCTCAGCCGGGTGCCCCCGGCCGCCAGCGCGGCGAGCAGGACGTCCACCCGCACCCAGCCGGCCGGGTCCAGGGTGATCCCGGCCCGCTCCGGCTCGTGCCGCAGGATCCGCGACAGCATCTTGCTCGTCCTGACCGTGCGCTTCTCGTCCATCACCGTCGTCCCCCCTTCCAGGCCGCCCGGCTACGAGGCCTGGCTGACCGAACTCATGTTGAATCCCGTGACCCGGACCGGCGGCATCGCCGTCCGGGTGAACCAGTCGCTCCACTCGCGCGGCAGGCAGCGCTCGGTCCGGCCCACCTCGGTGATCCGGCCGAGCAGGTCCACCGGCGACTCGTTGAAGCGGAAGTTGTTGACCGCCCCGACCACCTCGCCGTTCTCCACCAGGTAGACGCCGTCCCGGGTCAGCCCGGTCAGCAGCAGCGTCGCCGGGTCCACCTCGCGGATATACCAGAGGCAGGTGAGCAGCAGGCCGCGCTCGGTGCGGGCGATCATCTCCTCCAGGGTCGGCGCGGACTCCTGGCCGGCCGCCTCCAGGACGAGGTTGTCGACCGCGGGGCGCGCCGGCAGGCCGCCCAGCACGGCCGAGCGGCGGCTGGTGACCAGCGAGGCCAGCTCGCCGTCCCGGATCCAGTCGGTGGCGCTCAGCGGCAGGCCGTTGTCGAACACCGAGGTCTCGTCCTCGCTGGCGTGCGCCAGCACGAACGGCGGGCACTCCAGGCCCGGTTCGGCCGGGTCGGAGCGCAGGGTCAGCGGCAGTGCGGTCAGCTTGTCGCCGATCCGGGTGCCGCCGCCGGGCCGGGAGAACACCGTCCGGCCCTCGACGGCGTCCCGGCCGCCGGAGGACCAGTACAGGTGGACCATGAGGTCGGCGACGGCCGACGGCGGCAGCAGCGTCTCGTACCGGCCGGCCGGCAGGTCGATCCGCCGGGCGCCCCAGCCGAGCCGCCGGGTCGCCTCGGAGTGCAGGGCCGCGACGTCCACGTCGGAGAAGTCCCGGGTGGCGGCGCCGACCCAGGCCGAGCCGGACAGGTCGGCGGTCTTGGCGTTCAGCTCGACCATGCCGGTCGGCTGGTCGTGCCGCAGCCGCAGACCGGTGGAGGTGCCCAGGTAGCTGGTGACCGTCTCGTGCCGGGCGAAGCCGTACAGCAGCTCGCCCCGTTCGGCCGCGGCGGCGAAGGCCCGGCCGAGGGCGGGCGCGAACCGGGCGAACACCTCGATCGAGGTCTCCGCCGGCGGAGCGGTGAAGTCCGGCGAGGGCGTCTGCTCGGCGGCGGTGACCAGCGGCCGGGCGTCCTCGGCGGGCCCGGCCGCGCGGGCGGCCTCCTCGGCGGCCAGGACCAGCGCGGCCACCTCCTCCGGGACGACGGCCTCGCGGGAGACCGCGCCGGAGGCGGTGCCCTCGGCGCCGTCCACGGTGGCGATCACGGTGAGCCGCCGGCCCCGGGTGACGCCGTTGGTGGTGAGGGCGTTGCCGGCCCAGCGCAGGTTGGCGGTCGACTCCTCGTCGGCGATCACCACGCAGCCGTCGGCGCGGGAGAGGCCGAGCGCGAGCTCGACGAGTTCGTGGGGCTGCGTCGCGGCCATCAGTGACCCGCCTCCTGCTGGGTGTTGAGCACATTGACGTTGCGGAACAGCGCCGACGGGCAGCCGTGGCTGACCGCGGCGACCTGGCCGGGCTGCGCCTTGCCGCAGTTGAAGGCGCCGCCCAGGACGTAGGTCTGCGGGCCGCCGACCGCCGTCATCGAGCCCCAGAAGTCGGTGGTGGTCGCCTGGTAGGCGAAGTCCTTCACCTGGCCCGCGAGTTCGCCGTTGCGGATGGCGTAGGCGCGCTGCCCGGTGAACTGGAAGTTGTACCTCTGCATGTCGATCGACCACGAACGGTCGCCGACGATGTACAGGCCGTTCTCGACGTCCGCGAACAGGCCCTCGGTGGACGGGCCGTCGGCGGCCGGCTGCAGCGAGACGTTCGCCATCCGCTGCACCGGGACGTGCGCGGGGGAGTCGGCGAACGCGCAGCCGTTGGACCGGCCGAGGCCCTTGAGCCCGGCCATCGCCCGGTCGAGCTGGTAGCCGACCAGCACCCCGTCCTTCACCAGGTCCCAGGACTGCGCGGCCACCCCCTCGTCGTCGTAGCCGATGGTGGACAGGCCGTGCTCGGCGGTGCGGTCACCGGTGACGTGCATCAGCTCGGAGCCGTAGCGCAGCGAGCCGAGCTTGTCGTAGGTGGCGAAGGAGGTGCCGGCGTAGGCGGCCTCGTAGCCGAGCGCGCGGTCCAGCTCGGTGGCGTGGCCGATCGACTCGTGGATGGTCAGCCACAGGTTGGACGGGTCGATCACCAGGTCGTAGCGGCCCGCCTCGACGCTCGGCGCCCGCATCTTCTCGGCCAGCAGGACGGGCAGTTCGGAGAGTTCGGCGTCCCAGTCCCAGGCGGTGCCGGTGCCCGTGCCGGTGAGGTACTCGAAGCCGCGGCCCACCGGCGGGGCGAGGGTGCGCATCGACTCGAAGGCGCCGGTGCGACCGTCCACCGAGGTGGCCTCCAGCTCCGGGTGCAGCCGGATCCGCTGCTGGGTGGTGACGGTGCCGGCGGTGTCCGCGTAGAACTTGTTCTCCTGCACGGTCAGCAGGGTCGCCTGGACGTGGGAGACGCCCTCGGCGGCCAGCAGCCGGGAGCTCCACCCGGCGAGCAGCGCCGTCTTCTCGGCGTCCGGCACCTCGAAGGGGTTCACGTCGTACGCGGACACCCAGGTGACGTCACGGTGCACCGGCTCCGCGGCCAGTTCGACCCGCTCCTCCGACCCCGCGGCCCGGCTGATCCCGCCGGAGAGCCGGGCCACCGCGACGGCCTGCTCGGCCACCCGGGCCGCCGCGTCCGGGGTGAGGTCCACCCCGGCGGCGAACCCCCAGGCGCCGTCCAGCAGCACCCGGACGGCGAAGCCGAGCTGGACGCTGTCAGAGGTGCCGGCCGGGCGGGCGTCGCGCAGCCGCCAGGAGGCGCTGCGCACCCGCTCCAGGCGGAAGTCGGCGTGGTCGGCGCCGAGTTCACGCGCCCGGGTGAGAGCGGCGTCGGCCAGCGCGCGCAGCGGCAGGCCGAGGAAGAGCGGGTCGACGGTACGCCGGGCGGCGCCGCCGGGGGCCGGGGGCGTGCTGGTCGGGGGCAGCGGAGGCAATCGGGCTCCCTGGTCGGGGGGACGGTGGTGCAGGACCCCCGGGTGAACGGGGGTACCCGCACGGCATCATGACCCGTCGCAGGGGTTTCGGCCAGCGCATTCCTTCCGGCGCGGCTCCCTCGGCGCGGCCCCCGCCCGGAATCGCCCTGACCCGCCCTGACCTGCTCGGCTCCCTCGGCGCGGCCCCCGCCCTGACCCGCCCTGACCTGCCCGGCTCCCTCGGCGCGGCCCCCGCCCTGACCCGCCCTGACCCGCCCTGATCCGCCCGGCTCAGGCGACGCCCTCCCACCAGCCGTCCGGCTCCGGCGGGTTGTCGACGTCGACCCGCTCGCCCGGACGCGGCACCGCCAGCGGCACGCCCTGGTCCTTGGCCGCCACCAGCAGGCGCTCGATCGGCTCGGCCCACGGGTGCAGGCCCAGGTTGAAGGTGCACCAGTGCACCGGGACCAGCAGCCCGGCGTCCAGCTCGCGGTGGGCGAGCACGGCGTCCTCCGGCGTCATGTGGATGTCGGCCCACGCCGGGTCGTACGCGCCGACCTGCACCAGTGCGGCGTCGAACGGGCCGTGCTGGGCGCCGATCCGCGCGTAGCCCTCGAAGTAGCCGGAGTCGCCGGTGTAGTAGACCCGGCGGTTGGGGCCGGCGATCACCCAGGAGCCCCACAGCGTGGTGTTGCGGGTCAGGCCCCGGCCGGAGAAGTGGTGGGCGGAGGTCAGGGTGACCGTGAGCTCGCCCAGCGTGCAGGTCTCGTTCCAGTCCAGCTCGATGATCCGGTGCTCGGGCACGCCCCAGCGGCGCAGGTGGGCGCCGATGCCGAGCGGCACCGCGAACGGCGCGGACTGGCTGCGCACCAGCCGCCGGACGGTCGCCATGTCCAGGTGGTCGTAGTGGTCGTGCGAGATCAGCACCGCGTCCACCTGCGGCAGCTCCTCCAGCTCCACCGGCACCGGGTGCAGCCGGCGCGGGCCGACCTGCGCGGAGGGGGAGCACCGCTCGCTCCAGATCGGGTCGAGCAGCACCCGCGTGCCCTCGATCTCGACCAGCGCCGAAGCGTGCCCGTACCAGGTGACCGCCACGCCCTCGGCGGCCGGCCCGGCGCCCTCGGCCGGGCGGACGGTGGGCACCGGGTGGCTGGGGGTGCGGCCGTCGCGCTGGAACAGCGCCCGGCGCACCGTCTCCACGTCGATGCCCGCCTGCGCGGCCGGCCGGGCCAGCTCGGAGGGCGCGTTGTGGAAGACGCCGTCCCGGTACTGGGGGGAGTTGCGCAGCCGCTCCTCCCGCTCGCCGTCCGGCCGCCGGCCGAACGCCGCCGGCAGGTCGCGCAGCGCCCAGGCGACCGCCCCCGCGCCGACCGCCAGTGCGGCCAGGGCCGCCAGTCGTCCGCGCCGGTGGGTCGTCCCGGCCTGTGCCTCGCTCATTCCGCGCTCCGCATCGTCGTCGCCGGGGCCCGTGTCCGGCCGTGGGCCCGGGTCGGCCCCGGTGCGGCGGCCCCGGCTCGTGCCGCACCAGGGGGCACAACGGGCGTGCCCCGCTGCCGGGTTCCCGGACGTGCGGCTCAGTGGACACGACAATACGGCCCCGCCACGTGGGGCGATGGCGGGAAATCCGCCCCGGGCCGGATTGTCGGATACCGACAGTTCCGCCGGTGCTGCGCTGTGGGAGCCCGATTCGTCGCCGCGCCGGGCCGACCGATAGCGTCGCACCGCGTACATCGTTTCGACGTGCGCGGACATCACGGAGTGGTACGCGGACACACGGCGTGCGCACACAACGGAGAGAGGTGGATCGTTGAGCCGCTCGGTTCTCGTCACCGGAGGCAACCGGGGCATCGGCCTCGCGATCGCCCTGGCCTTCGCCGAGGCGGGCGACAGGGTCGCCATCACCAGCCGCTCGGGTGAGGTCCCCGAGGTGCTGGCCAAGTACGACGTGCTCGCGGTTCGCTGCGACATCACCGACAGCGCCCAGGTGGACGCCGCGCTGACCGAGATCGAGGCCGCGCACGGCGGTGCGGTCGAGGTGCTGGTCGCCAACGCCGGCATCACCAACGACACCCTGCTGCTGCGGATGTCCGAGGAGGCCTTCACCTCCGTCCTGGACACCAACCTCACCGGCACCTTCCGCGTGGTGAAGCGCGCGTCCAAGCTGATGATGCGCGCCCGCAAGGGCCGGATCGTGCTGATCTCCTCGGTCGTCGGCCTCTCCGGCTCCCCGGGCCAGGCCAACTACGCCGCGTCCAAGGCCGGCCTGGTCGGCTTCGCCCGTTCGCTGGCGCGCGAGCTGGGCCCGCGCAACATCACCGTCAACGTGGTCGCCCCCGGCTTCGTGGACACCGACATGACCGCGGTGCTCACCGACGAGCGCCGCGCGGAGATCGTCGCCGGCGTGCCGCTCGGCCGTTACGCGGCGCCCGCCGAGGTCGCTTCCACCGTGCGGTTCCTCGGTTCGGACGAGGCCGCGTACATCACCGGAGCCGTCATTCCCGTGGACGGCGGATTGGGCATGGGTCACTG